>JANMII010000210.1:0-4169 GCA_031375665.1 Hyphomicrobium sp. | reverse complement strand
CGGTTGAACACCTTGCGCGAATTCCTGCATTCAGTTTTAACAATTTGGTTACTGGTGGTTATAAATATGCTGTAAATGCCGTTCAACCCGAGATAAGGTCGCGCCGCTGGGTAGTAATTGTAATGCGTCAAGGACCCTCCCTATGGACTCGATTGCTCAAGAACGCGGACGCTCTTTGAAGTTCGTCCAAATCGTCTTCGCCGTCCTCGCACTGCTGAGTTTGATCGCGGCCCTGACCGTCAGTCTGCGCGGCGTTGAGTTCGGCTTGCCAGAGAACTCCGTTCATACGATTGCGCTAGCGTTTTTAGCTGTCGGCATCGCCGACACCATTTTGTTGTTCGTGTGGGAACGCATTTTCCAGCGCATCCAATCCTAATCCATTCGCACAATTGTCATCTTGAGCGTCAGCATCATCCTTAACGGCTGCGCTGCGCGGCGGTTGTAACAACGCCGCAGCTCAACGTCACACGCCTGCAACACGAATCCGGTCCCTGAGCGTCATCCTGCAGGTGATGCCGGAGGGGACCGTGTACGAAGCGCCGCGTGAACTCACCTACCGTACGGTTTTTATCTCCGATATCCATTTGGGCATGCGCAATTCACAAGCCGATGCGCTGCTCGATTTTCTCAAACATGTCGAATGTGAAACGCTCTACCTCGTCGGCGATATTGTCGACTTTTGGAAGGTGCGTCGTGGACCCCATTGGCCCCAATCGCATAACGACGTGCTGCAAAAACTGCTGCGCAAATCCCGCAAGGGCACGCGGGTGGTGTTTATTCCGGGCAATCACGACGACGCGCTGCGCGACTATTGCGGCATGAACTTCGGCGACATCGAAGTCCGGCGCGATTGCATCCACGAGACGGCGACGGGCCAGCGCTATCTGGTGCTGCATGGCGACGAGTTCGACGTCGTTGTGCGCTATGCCCGCTGGCTGGCGTTTCTTGGTGATCGATCCTATGACGTGGCACTTGCGCTCAACATTCCGTTGAATTTCGTGCGTCGCATGTTTGGCTTTGGCCACTGGTCGCTGGCGGCGTTCCTCAAACTCAAGGTCAAAACTGCCGTCAATTTCATCGGTGAGTTTGAGGAAGCATTGGCGCACGAGGCCCATCGCCGCGACGCTCACGGCTTGATCTGCGGCCACATCCACCATGCCAACGACCGCCGCATCGGCGACATCCACTATCTCAATTGTGGCGATTGGGTTGAGAGTTGCACTGCCATTGGCGAATGCCAGGACGGCACGTTTGAAATCCTGCGCTGGAAAGATGTTGTCGCCCAGCGCCTCGCATCGCCCGCCGCCTCCCCCAAACTCATTCACGCAGCGTGAACCCAGCATCGGAGCGACCGTGACCTTGTCCGCCAGAGCCAGCGAACCGACCACCGCAGATTTACTCGGTGAGGCCGTCCACCAGAACAGCGTGTTAAGTGTGAAAGGCATCCTGGAGCGAACGTTTACGTTCGCGTTTCGGTCGATGGTCTACCCGCAAATCTGGGAAGACCCGGCAACCGATATGGCAGCACTCGCCATCACGCCAACCAGCCGCGTTATGGTGATTGCGTCAGGCGGCTGCAACGCTCTCAGCTACCTCGTTGCAAATCCATCGCGCGTTTATGCGGTCGATCTCAATCCGACCCACGTTGCGCTGCTGAAACTTAAAATCGCGGCGGCCACGCACCTGCCAAATCACGCCACCTTCTATCGCTTCTTCGGCGATGCCGCGGATCATCGCAACGCGCGGTTATACGCCGATCTCATCGCGCCGCATTTGGACGAGGCGACGCGGGGCTATTGGGACGGTCGCGACATCACCGGACGGCGACGCATCACGCGCTTTGGCCGCAACTTCTATCGCTTCGGATTGCTCGGCCGCTTTATCGGAACCGGCCATCTGATTGCCCGCGCACTTGGCGCAAATCCTGAGCGCATGCTGACGGCGACAAACCGAGCTGAGCAACACGAGATCTTCGAGCGCGAATTGGCACCCCTGTTCGATAAGCCGATCGTTCGATGGGCGACATCGAAGCCAGCCTCGCTATTTGGTCTTGGTATTCCGCCTGCCCAATACGATGCGTTATGTGATCACGGCGAGCGGCAAATGGCGGACGTACTCCGCGAGCGAACGAAGAGGTTGGCAACCGGTTTCGATCTCAAAGACAACTACTTCGCCAGCCAAGCGTTTGGCCGCAGCTATAAGGCCAACCCGGCGCTGCCATGCCCGCCTTATCTCGACAAAACAAATCATCTGGCGATCAAGACGCGGGTCAATCGCGTTAGCGTGATCCAGCAGAACATGATCCATTTTCTCCGAGGCGAACCCTCCGAAAGCCTCGATTGCTACACGCTGCTCGACGCGCAGGATTGGATGGATGACGATACGCTCAATGCGATGTGGCGGGAAATCACGCGGACGGCGCGTCCCGGCGCGCGCGTTATTTTCAGAACGGCTGGGGCGGAGACCATTCTTCCAGGCCGTGTTTTGTCAACGACGCTGACCAATTGGACGTATCAGGCCGAGCGGTCGGCTGAGTTATTCGCGACCGATCGATCGGCGATCTACGGCGGGTTCCACCTCTACACCAAGACAACGTGATCGATTCGATGGGCGCCAACGCCACCACATCGAGCCAGCACGCCGCCGCTATGGATCGCATCTACCGGCGGCAACGCTACATCTATGATGTGACGCGGCGTTATTATCTGCTCGGTCGCAACGAGATGCTGGCCAGCCTCGCGCCACCCGATGGCGGCAGCATTCTGGAAATCGGCTGTGGCACCGCGCGAAATCTCATTCAAGCGGCAGCGCTATATCCACGTACAACGTTGTATGGTTTCGACATTTCTTCAGAAATGCTGGCGACGGCGAAAACATCGATTGCCGCCAGCCAAAACGCGGCGCGCATTCACGTGGCGCTCGGCGATGCGGTGACGGCTGATCTCAACGCATTGTTTGGGCAATCGTCCTTCGATCGGATTTTTATCTCGTATTCGCTGTCAATGATCCCGGCGTGGGAAGACATCATCGATCGCGCCGCGGGTCAGCTCACGTCAGGCTCGTCGCTGCATCTGGTCGACTTTGGCCGCATGGACCGGATGCCGGCGTTTGCGCGGCGCGCGCTGTTGGGGTGGCTTCATAAGTTTTCGGTAACGCCGCGTCGCGAACTGGAAGCAACCGTTCGGGCGATTGCCAAGCGTCACGATCTGTTCATCGAGTTTCGTGATGGGCCCTTGGGCTATTGGTCATCCGCCATTCTCAAACGGCAGTAATTTTCAAAGCCTTGCACTGTCCTCAAAAACGACACGCTCAAAATCCTCACGCCCAAAAAGCCTGAGTGACCGCTCAGGCTTTTCAAGTCGGCGATCATTTCAAGTCGGCCATTATCCTAAGTGGGCATGTGGCGGCTGGCTCGTCCTATTGCGGCGCTGCGATTTCAGCTGGCATCGCAGCTGGGACGGCAGTCGATACGAGCTCGGCAACCAACGCTGCATCTTCCGCTGGGATGTCAGCTGCGGCGTCTGAGGATTCTGACGGTTCGAGGTCGGTTACGGCGTCTTCGTCGGCGACCGCTTCGACGACGTCTTCGTGCGCGGTAGCGTCAACCGTTGGCGTTGCGTCTGCTGTGCTGTCGTCAGCGTCAAAAACTGCGTCTGCTGCAATGTCCGACGTGTCGGCCACAGCGGGTGCTGCAACGGCCTCAGCGTCGGGCGTTGACACATCTTCCTCAACCGCCAACGCAGCAGCAGCTGGCTCAGGCTCCGCTGCTACCGTTTCGGGTTGAGGCACAGGCATCAGCGCCTTGACTTCGGCGACAGCACGATCAAGCGCGGTCAACGCTTTCCAATCGGCCGACGCTTCAATGCGAGCGCGAACGTCGTCACGTAAGTCTTTGAGTTTTCCAAATACATCGTCGTTCATGGCTGATCCTTTTCATGCGGTTTACAGACAAAAGGGTGCGGGCATCCACGCATGACTGCTCACGCGGAGTAAAAATGACCAAATCAGCAGTATTGCGTAAGTAGAAGGTACAGTGTTTTCGAAACATTCGTACGGGTCGCTGGCTCTGTGCACAGCTATAAATTGCGCTTCCAAAAGTGGGCGACGCCATCGCGAAGGTTTCGCTGTTGGCCGACGATCAACGCAAAGCCGAGATCGATGAGGGTGAG
>JANMII010000098.1:0-15142 GCA_031375665.1 Hyphomicrobium sp. | reverse complement strand
TGGGTCACCGCTGATGCTGCTGCGCTGACCAAACATCTCACCAAACTGATCGGTCGCGCGCCGTTAGAAGATGAGGTCGCGCTGGCGCGAACGCTGTTTACGCGTGCTATCGAAACGCCTGGCGGGCTCAAGGTCCAGACCATCCACGCGTTTTGCGAACGCTTATTGCAGCGCTTTCCCCTTGAAGCTGGCGTACCGCCGGGTTTCAAAATTCTCGACGACGAGAAGGGTCGCGAGATTAGAGCTCGCGCCATCGACGCAACGCTGCGGCAAGCAACGCAGCATCCAACGTCACCCGTTGGCCGTGCTCTGACGACTGTTATTCGATATGCAGCCGACAAAATGTTCGATGAACTTTTGGCCAAGGCAATTACCGAACGCGCATGGTTGAATGCCGCCAGCCGATTAAATCCCGCTCGCAGTACCGACGATTTTGCCGGCGCAGAAGCCTATCTTTGCGCTGTGATGGGCGTCCCCGTCGGCACGTCCGCAGATGAACTGATGGCACAGCGCGGCGACACAGTGTCAGAGGCAACGGTGCGTGAGCTCCGCGATCTTCTGGCCAGTGGCGGCAAGACGGACGTCAAACATAGTGCACTCTTGACGGCGGCGTTGACCACATCGTCACGCGCGTCGCGCGGGCGACTGCTCGCTGATTATGTGTTGACGGGCAAGCACGAGGGTTTGCGCAAAGATTTAATGTCGGTGGCGTTAGCGCGGGCCAGACCAGACCTCAATGCCGAGGCAGAGCGCGCCCAGACCGAGATTTGGAAACTGACGCGCACGGCGTTGTCAGCAGAACTCGTCGCTGCGAGTGCTGCGCTGTACCGCTTGGCCGGTGCGGTGCTGCAGCGCTACACCGATGCCAAGCATTCAGCTGGCGCACTCGACTTTGACGATCTCATCGAGCGCACGACGTCATTGCTTGCCACCCGGGATAGCACCGACTGGGTGCTCTATAAACTCGATGGCGGCCTTGATCACATTCTGGTCGACGAAGCTCAAGATACGAGCCCGGCGCAATGGTCCATCATCGCAGCGCTTGCGCGCGAATTTTATTCCGGCAGCAATGCTCGCGAAACGGCGCGAACCGTATTTGCGGTCGGTGATGAAAAACAATCGATCTATTCGTTCCAAGGTGCGGCGCCTGAAATGTTTGCCGCGATGGGGAACGCGTTTGCGACACTTGCCGCCGAAGTCACGGCACCGTGGCAACGTGTGCCGCTGAATTTATCGTTTCGCACCGTGCAGCCGGTGCTCGATGCCGTCGATGCCGTTTTCAGCAATGCCAACACCACGCCGGGCCTGACCGCCGACTCCAGCACCATATCCCACATCGCTCGGCGTATCGGACACGCCGGGCTCGTCGAAATTTGGCCGGTGATAGCACCGGATGATGCAGCGCCGGTCGACGCCTGGGATCCGCTGTCAGACAGCAATCCGCGCGCGCCCGCCAACTTACTGGCTGAGAAAATCGCAATGACCATCGCTGGATGGCTACGCGACGGCGAACGCCTTCAGTCGCAGGATCGGCCGCTGCGGGCTGGCGATATTATGATCTTGGTTCGCAAACGCCATCCGTTCGCCGTCCCGATGGTGGCTGCGCTGAAAAAGCTCGGCGTTCCAGTTGCTGGATCGGATCGCGTTGCATTGACCGATCAAATTGCCGTTCAAGATCTTCTGGTGCTTGGTGATTTTCTGACCTTGCCTGAAGATGATCTCGCGCTTGCAACTGTGCTCAAAAGCCCTCTATTCGGCCTCAATGATGATCACCTGTTGCATTTGGCGTACGGTCGTAAAGGCACGCTGTGGAAAGCGCTGTTAAACGCAGCCGACGCCGATGTCGTATTCAAGCCTGCGGCTGAAACTCTGAAGCGATGGCGCGCTAAAGCTGATTTCCTGCCCCCGTTCGAATTTTTCTCTAGCGTTCTGGATCGTGACGGCGTCCGCGGCCTGATGTTGCATCGGCTCGGGCCGGAAGCGGCCGATGCAATCGATGAGTTTCTTGATCTGGCGCTTGCCTACGACGATAGCGCGCCGCCATCACTCGCAGGCTTTCTGGCAGCGCTACGAAGCGGCAAGCGCGAGATCAAGCGCGATATGGATCTGCAGCGCGACGAAGTGCGGATCATGACCGTTCACGGTGCCAAAGGACTCGAAGCGCCAATCGTGTTTTTGCCGGATACGTGCACAACATCGACTGGTAGCGGCGCTGCAACGCAACTTTACAAAATCGCCAACGACACTGAGGGATTGCCGTCACCAATCGTGTGGCCGGTCAAAGGAACCTCAAACCTCGAAGCCATTCGAACGGCCAAAGCCGACAAAGACGACGGCGATACGCGCGAGCGCAATCGATTGCTTTACGTGGCAATGACACGGGCGCGAGATCGCCTGTACGTTGCAGGCTTCGACGGCAACAAAGCGCGCCCAAACGGGTGCTGGTACGAACTCGTTCACGCAGCCTTGACCCCAACGATGTCGGCCATGACCATGCCCGACGGGCAACGTGGTTGGCGCACCGAAACACAGCAGACGGCTGACTTCGAAAAGCCGACGACCAAGTCGACCATCATGACATCGTCGGCCAATCTGCCGCCATTTGCGACGACGCGCGCGCCGCCCGAGCGCGAACTTTCGATACCGCTTGCGCCATCACGCCTGGAACCCTACGCCCCCGATAGTGAGGGCGAACCGATGATGGCGACAGGCCGGGACCCAGCGGTCGCGGCCGATCAAATATCGCCCCTGGTCGCTGGCGATGGTACGCGCTTTTTGCGCGGGACGCTCACCCACGCCCTGCTCGAACATTTGCCATCGCTTCCCGACGCCGTTCGCGCATCGGCTGCAACCGCTTTCGTCGACCGTCGAGGCCAAGGTCTGACAGCGCGCGCACGCCAAAGCATCGTCAAGGAGGCCTTGGCGATTTTGCGCGAGCCGACCTTCGCGCCGCTATTCAGCGCCAGCAGCCGAGCCGAAGTCGCGATCTCGGCGATCATTCCGCGACCATCAGGCCGCGGTTCATCAAACAATGGCCCGGCGCTGCGGCTTTCCGGCCAAATCGACCGGCTGGCTGTGACTGCTACCGACATTCTCATCGTCGACTACAAAACCAACCGTCCGCCGCCGCAGGAGGTCGCTCAAGTCGCCGATGCGTACCTGTTTCAGTTGGCGGCTTATGTGATGGCCCTGGCGGAAATTTATCCCGGCAAACCCGTGCGTGCGGCCTTGTTGTGGACCGATGGTCCGCGCTTGATGGAGATCCCCCGCGCTATCATCGACGACGCGATTAAACGCCTCTGGGACTTCGACTTGGCAAGCCTTGACGCTTCATAACCCAATCCCTACGTTCCCGACTGACACGATGGGGCGCGTTTCAAACGTCCCCTTTTGGCCTCGGCAAATCCTTGCTAGCAGGCGCGAACAGGAGATTTGCTGTGGCAAACGCCGTTACCGACCAGAGCTTCGAACAAGAAGTTTTGAAGGCTTCAGAGCCTGTGCTTGTTGATTTTCACGCCCAGTGGTGCGGCCCGTGCAAAGCCATGGCGCCAGCACTCGACCAGGTCGCATCCGAGATGGCGGGCAAGGTGAAAGTTGTCAAAGTCGACGTCGATGAAAATCCAACCGTGACTGGAAAGTACAACATCCGCGCGATGCCGACATTGATCTTGTTCAAGGGCGGCGAGGTCGCAGCCCAGCACACTGGCGCGATCGTCCAGAAGAAAAAGCTCGAAGAGTGGATTGCACAGAGCGTGTCGGCCTGACGCGCATCCCCCGCGCATTATTGAAAAGCCCCGCATAGAATTTGCGGGGCTTTTTTGTTTTTGTGCTTTGACGAGCAGATGTTGCGACGCGGCGATCGAAGCGCGCAACGCTCAATGTTACGCGTGCACATCATCTGGACGAGCGACAACGACGGCAAAGATATCCTGCAAGCCAGCGAGTGTCGCTTCATGCAGCGTTTGCGCTGGTATCACGCCGCCCGTTGGATTGGGCAATGATCGCGTCGCGGTGGCGGACGCAACAACCGTTGGCCGGTAGCCGTGGTTGAAGGCGACGCGTGCCGTTGAATTTACACAGACGTGGGTCATGAACCCGGCCAGCGTGACATCGGTGACACCATAGCCCTGCAACAGATCATGCAGATTGGTTTTCTCAAACGAACTTGGATAGGCTTTGACGACCACCGGCTCGCCGTCGCGCGGCGCAACCGGATCCGAGATCGCACCGATCGGCACCGTCACGTCGTAGGGTGAGCCAACACCGGCATCATGCTGGATGTGAATGACCGGCCGACCGGCATCGCGAAATCGATTGAGCAACGTCTGGCAATCGAGGAGTGCCGCTTCAACACCCTCAAGCCGCATGATGCCTTGTCGATAGGTATTCTGGCAATCGATCAAGATCAAAGCTGATTGCCCAACCGTTGTCGGCGAGTGGCCCATGCCAGTGATGTCGCGCAGCGTTTTCGAAGCGGTCATGGTTGCTTTGTCCTCGGGGTGAGTGGTGAAACGTCTCGACGCTTTTGCTTTGCCGTTGCCATCCGTCATTTGAAGTTGCGTCGTGCTCTAAACAGCTGGTCGATCCGCACCCGTGAGCGGGGCACCGAGCTTGTCGAGCACATCAACCTCGCTATCGGTAAAGACGCGTGATCGCGTCAAGAACCGCACGCCTTCCGGTGCTTCGAGCGAAAAACCCGAACCGCGCCCCGGCACCACGTCGATGATCAGGTGCGTGTGTTGCCAATACTCAAATTGCGATTTGCCCATGTAGAACGGCTGGCCGGCGATCTCGCCCATAAACACATCTTGAGCGCCGACGCGAAATTCGCCACGCGGGTAGCACATTGGCGCCGAGCCATCGCAGCACCCACCGGATTGATGAAACAACAGCACGCCGTGGACCGTTTGCAGTTTGTTGATCAATGCGATCGCATCCGGTGTCGCCGTTACACGCTCCACAACGGTCTCTAACATTCTGGCACCTCAACAAGGGGATGAAAAATTCAAGGGGATGGACTTCTCTCGAAGCCATCCCCTTGCAGTCAGTGACGTACTGATGGTGATGTTGCTCCGCGCTTAGAAGAAACCGAGCGCCTTCGGACTGTAGCTGACCAGCATGTTCTTAGTCTGCTGATAATGATCGAGCATCATCTTGTGGTTTTCGCGACCGATACCTGATTGCTTGTAGCCACCGAATGCGGCGTGTGCCGGATACAGATGGTAACAGTTGGTCCAAACGCGACCAGCTTGGATCTCACGACCGAAGCGATAAGCCTGCGAACCGTTGCGCGTCCACACGCCAGCGCCAAGGCCGTAGAGCGTATCGTTGGCGATGGCGAGGGCTTCTTCAGGTGTTTCAAAGGTCGTGACCGAAAGCACCGGTCCAAAAATTTCTTCCTGGAACACGCGCATTTTATTGTGGCCTTCGAGCACGGTCGGCTCGACGTAATAGCCGCTCGCGATCTCGCCACTGAGGCTTGCCCGCTTACCGCCGGTCAGCACACGCGCGCCTTCGCTGCGGCCGATATCGATATAGCTCAAGATTTTTTCGAGCTGATCGTTCGAGGCCTGCGCACCAATCATGGTGGTGGCATCGAGCGGATGGCCCTGCTTGACCTTCGCGACGCGATCGAGTGCGCGGTCCATAAATTTCTCATAGATCGAGCGCTGGATCAGCGCGCGGCTTGGGCAAGTGCACACTTCGCCCTGATTCAAGGCGAACATGGTGAAGCCTTCGAGGCACTTGTCGAAGAACTCATCGTCGGCGTCCATAACGTCGGCGAAGAAGATGTTGGGCGATTTGCCACCAAGTTCGAGCGTGCACGGGATGATGTTTTCCGATGCATACTGCATGATCAAGCGGCCGGTTGTCGTCTCGCCGGTGAAGGCGATTTTGGCGATGCGCTTGTTCTGGGCCAGCGGCTTACCAGCTTCGACGCCAAAGCCGTTGACGACGTTGATGACGCCAGCTGGCAGAAGGTCTCCGATGATTTCCATCAGCACCATGATCGACATCGGTGTCTGTTCGGCTGGTTTCAACACAACGCAGTTGCCGGCAGCCAATGCTGGAGCCAACTTCCACACAGCCATCAGGATCGGGAAGTTCCACGGAATGATCTGCCCGACGACGCCGAGCGGTTCGTGGAAATGATAGGCAACGGTGTCATTGTCGATTTCGCAAACCGAACCTTCTTGCGCCCGAATGCAACCGGCGAAGTAGCGGAAGTGATCGATGGCAAGCGGCATATCGGCGTGCGTCGTCTCGCGGATTGGTTTGCCGTTATCGATCGACTCGACCAGCGCCAACACATCGAGGTTGGCTTCCATCCGGTCGGCGATTTTGTTCAGGATGATTGCGCGTGACGCTGGCGACGAACGGCCCCAAGCTTCACGAGCGGCGTGCGCTGCATCGAGTGCCAGTTCGATGTCTTCCGCCGTTGAGCGCGCGATCTCGCACACTTCTTGGCCGGTGATCGGGGTGATGTTTTTGAAGTACTGGCCGCGGACAGGCGCGACCCACTTTCCGCCAATAAAGTTATCATAGCGCTGCTTGATGACTTGCTTGCCGTTTAACTTATCCATTGCGACGTGCTGCATGTGGATGTCTCCTCTCCCAGGGTTTTAGTTCACGCGACTGATCTCGTCGCTTATGTCGGGTTGCGAATAGTAGGCCTTTGTAGTCCATCGCGACAGTCGGTGGCGAGCGATGCGTGATGAGACTTTGGTCGGATGGCGTTGCACCCGACGTTATCGTGCCAAGTCTGGTCGACAGGGATGCTGCAGTTTCGCGGCAAGCTGATGACCAATGAGCCGACTTCGGTGGCGGCTGTGATCATATCCGCACCGTGGCTCAGTGACGAAAACCGTTCAGTTCCCGGTCGTGTTTGCGCACGCCAGCAACACCGCTGAGGCTGACTTACAACAATGAAAGCGATTGAATTGCTGCGTCGCACCACGCGCGCTCGTCAGTGAGCGTCGTAGACGCCGTCTTGTTGCAGCCCCAGCACGTGACCTGCCAGATAGAGCGACCCACAAATCAACACCCGCTTGGGTCCAGGCGGCAGCGATGCAATCGTTTGCAGCGCTTCGGGTACACTCCGCCGCTCAATGGCTTGCAGGCCAGCACTGCGGGCGACCTCGGCGAGCTTTTCTTCCGAGTGGGGTGCTTCATGCGCACCGGGGATCGGCACCGTGTAAACGGCACGCACCAGACCGCGAAACGGCGCTAAAAATCCCAGCGCATCTTTCTGCCCCATCATGCCGACGACGAGAACAACCGGTTTGGGCGCTTTTTCATCGAGCGCTGCAAGCGTGTCGGCCAGCATTTCACCGGCCGCCGGATTGTGACCGCCATCGAGCCAGAGCTCGTGCTCATGGCCAAGCACATCACACAGCGGGCCAGATAAAAGCCGCTGCATCCGCGCCGGCCACGTCACGGTCTTGAGGCCGATCTCAATCGCCCGCTCATCGAGCCCCAAGCCCGGCAACCGCTCAGCCAGCGTCAGCGCGGCCGCGACCGCCGTGCCGGCATTTGAAATCTGATGGCGACCGATCAAAGCGGGCAACGGCAGATCAATCAGGCGATCATCGCGTTGGAAAACCAGCCTGCCATTTTGTTCATACGCATCATAGTCGCGACCAAAGGCAACGAGCGGCGCCCCAACGGAACGCGCGCGCGCGTCAATGACCGCCATCACGTCTTCGCTCTGCACAGCAACGATGCCGGTGGTGCCGCGCTTCAAGATCCCAGCTTTCTCAGTCGCGATCTTGCTGAGCGTTGGCCCGAGTTTTTCAGCATGATCCATCGAGATCGGCGTGATGATCGTGAGGGCTGGAAATTTAATGACGTTGGTCGCGTCGAGGCGGCCGCCGAGCCCGACTTCGAGCAACAGCACGTCGGCTGGCGTTTCCGCAAACGCGAGCAGTGCTGCAGCCGTTGTGATTTCGAATTGCGTGATGTCATCGCCATCGTTGACGGCCCTGACGCGCATCAACATGTCGACAAGTGCGTCTTCGCCGATCGGCCTTGCGATGCCGTCGCCTCCAGCGAGCGCAATGCGCTCGTGAAATCGAACCAGATGGGGCGAGGTGTAAACATGCACGCGCTTGCCTGCGCCCTCGATCATCGCTTTGAGATAAGCGGTGACGGACCCTTTGCCGTTGGTGCCAGCGATGTGGACCACGGGCGGCAGTCGAAGTTCGGGATGGCCAAGTTTACCAAGTAGCCGCTCGACCCGGCCAAGCGACAGATCAATAAGCTTGGGATGCAGCAACATCATCTCGGCGAGGAGCGCGTCGCTTGTCGGGCGTGTGATCGAGATGGTCATGCGGCTTTGTCGCTTCGTTGCAAGATGGCCCGTGATACGCACTGCGCTCAACGTGATCAAGACAAGACCTGAACGAGCCCTAATCTGATCCAGCCCTAAGCTGACGACGTCCTACCCTGATTAGACAACGAAAGCCTAATTTGCGCGCAATATTCTGCTGTCGGTTTTTTTCCGGACGGCCGTTTTCCGACCCTCAGTTTTTTGGCGGCGAAGGCTGCGGCGCGTTGGCTTCACTTCCTTCACGCTTTGATTTATCGACCCGGCCAGCGTCAAACCGCTGGCTGGCCGGCACTGCCTCTGGCTCAATGACGCCACCGCTTTCGCGCGCCGCCGTCTCGATCAACTTGCCGTCGACCGCTGCGCCGTTGACATAGGCTTTGCCATTAACGCGCCGACCGTCTTTGCCCTTACCCGCGTTGACGCCCGACATCAGCAAACCGACAAGGCGCGCAAGCGTGTCGCGCAACTGATGGCGGTGCACCACCATATCAACCATGCCGTGCGCCAGCAGATATTCCGCGCGCTGGAAACCGTCGGGCAATTGCTCGCGGATGGTTTGCTGAATGACGCGCGGACCAGCAAAGCAAATCAAAGCGCCAGGCTCGGCAATGTGGATGTCGCCCAACATTGCGTATGATGCCGTCACACCGCCGGTCGTCGGGTCGGTCAACACAACGATGTAGGGCAGTCGCGCTTCTCGAAGCCTTTGCACGGCAATCGTGGTGCGCGGCATTTGCATCAATGACAAAATGCCTTCCTGCATGCGGGCGCCACCGGATGCCGCAAACAGAATAAACGGTGTCTTCAGTTCGACTGCTCTTAACATGCCGGTGATGATAGCCTCACCCGCCGCCATACCGAGCGAGCCTGCCATAAAACGAAAGTCCTGTGCGGCAGCGATCACGTGCTGGCCTTGCAATTGGCCATCACCGACCAGCACAGCATCTTCCATTTTGGTGTCGGCTTTGGCGTCCTTGAGACGATCGATGTACTTTCGGCCGTCGCGAAATTTCAGCGGATCTTGCTGCACCGTCGGCACCGCAACCGACTTGAACTCTCCGTTGTCAAACAAATGCCGCAGCCGCTGATCGGCGCCCATCCGCATATGATAATTGGAGCCCGGTACAACGAATTCATTGGCTTCAAGATCTTTGTAGAAAACCATCTGGCCACTCTCTGGGCACTTGACCCAAAGATTGTCCGGCACGTCGCGCTTTGCCGTAGACAACAGCCCGCTGATCTTCGGGCGGACGACGTTGTTGATCCAGTTCACTTCGTGGGCTCCTTGGGGGTACTGTGCGCCCCATCGTTGGGTCTGAGCAGCGTTTGAAACGACCGCCGATTTTTGCTCCGCAGCATGACACGGCTCTCGCCGAGCGGTCAGCGCGCTCATGGTCAGTGGCGGTAATCTAACGGCACGTGACAGTTGACGCCAGACCGCATGGTACTGGGGCCCTGGTTGCGGGTGTCGCGGCGCACACAATCGCTCGCCGATCGAGCGCAACCCTGTCGATTTTGCCGCGACGCCGCCTCAGGCGTTGAGGGCAGCTGACAATTCTTTTACCAACGCGAGCGTCACATCGACCGTCTCAGCAGTGGCTTTACCATTGATATCTAATGATTTTTCGATCTTGCCGATAATCGCCGATCCGACCACAACGCCGTCGGCGCCAGCCGCGATTTCGCGGGCCTGCTCTCCGGTACGGACGCCAAAGCCCACCACCACCGGGATCGACGTTTGACGCTTGATCCGCTTCACCTGATCGTGAACGTCGGCCACAACCGGCGCCGCAGCGCCGGTGATGCCGGTAATCGAGACATAGTAGACGAACCCAGACGTGTTGTTGAGAACGGCAGGCAGGCGGGCGTCGTCCGTCGTTGGCGTCGCAAGCCGAATGAAGTTCAACCCGGCAGCAACCGCTGGCAAGCAGAGTTCGTCGTCGGCCTCAGGCGGAACGTCGACGACGATCAAGCCGTCCACGCCGGCTGCTTTGGCGTCAGTTATGAAACGCGCGCTGCCATAGACGTAAATCGGGTTGTAATACCCCATCAACACGATCGGCGTGGTCGCGTCGTTGCGGCGAAAATCAGCGACCATCGCCAGCGTCTTGACCATCGTCTGACCAGCCTTCAGAGCGCGCAGCGACGAGGCTTGCACGGCTGGGCCATCCGCCATCGGATCGGAAAACGGCATGCCGATTTCAATCACGTCGGCACCGGCTTTGGGCAATCCGGCGATGATCGCAGCGCTCGTTGCCAAATCAGGATCGCCCGCCGAAACGAACGTGACGAGCGCCTTGCGTCCAGCTTTTTTTAGCTCGGCAAAGCGCGTGTCGATGCGGGTTGCGGCCATCATGGTTAGATCTTGAGCCCTAAATGTTTGGCGACCGAGAACAGGTCTTTATCGCCACGACCGCAGAGGTTCATCACCAGCAAATTATCTTTCGGCAGCGTTGGCGCCAGCTTGATGACGTAAGCCAACGCGTGGCTTGGCTCCAGGGCCGGAATGATCCCTTCAAGCCGCGTGCAGACCTGCAATGCAGCGAGCGCTTCGGTGTCGGTGATTGCGACGTAAGTGACCCGGCCGTTCTGTTTCAGCCAGGAGTGCTCTGGGCCAACGCCTGGATAATCAAGTCCAGCCGAAATCGAATGGCCTTCTAGAATCTGGCCGTCGCTATCTTGCAGCAAATACGTGCGATTGCCGTGCAGCACGCCGGGCGAGCCACCGGTCATCGACGCGGCGTGACCGTTCTCAACGTCGAGTCCGTGACCACCCGCCTCGACGCCGTAAATCGCCACGTCTTTATCGTCGAGGAACGGATGGAACAGTCCGATAGCGTTCGATCCGCCACCGATACAGGCAACCAATGTATCGGGTAAGCGACCTTCAGCTTGCAGCATTTGTTCGCGGGTTTCGCGGCCAATCACCGATTGGAAATCGCGCACCATCGACGGATAAGGGTGTGGGCCAGCGGCTGTGCCAATCAAATAGTAGGTGTCTTTGACGTTGGTCACCCAGTCGCGCAGCGCTTCATTCATCGCGTCTTTGAGAGTGCCCGCTCCGCTCGTCACCGGATTGAGTTTGGCGCCGAGCAGCATCATACGAGCAACGTTCGGCGCTTGGCGTTCGATGTCGGTCGCGCCCATGTAGATTTCGCACGGCATGCCGTACTTGGCGCAAACCGTCGCCACCGCAACGCCGTGTTGGCCAGCTCCGGTTTCCGCGATGATGCGCGTCTTGCCCATGCGTCGCGCCAACAAAATCTGACCGAGGCAATTGTTGATCTTGTGCGAGCCGGTGTGATTGAGTTCGTCGCGCTTGAAGTAAATTTTCGCGCCGCCCAGTTCCTTTGTCATGCGGTCGGCGTAATACAGCGGGCTTGGTCGCCCGGCGTAATGCAAATTCAGAAAATTGATCTCGGCTTGAAATGCGGGATCGGCCTTGGCCGCGTTGTAGGCCCGCTCGAGTTCAAGGATTAGCGGCATCAACGTTTCAGCAACGAAGCGGCCGCCAAACAATCCAAAGAAGCCTTTGTCGTCGGGACCCGTTGAATAGCTGTTAAGTTTGGTCTCGTCTAACTTCTGGCTCGATTTCTGCGCCGTCGTTGCCATCATCTTCGTTCCGATAAAAAGTGCGCCGCATCGGCAGCTAGCCGTAAGTGCCGATGGTGCTGAGAACTGCCTAGTGATTAGCGGTCTTTACAGTTTGAAGGAAGCGGCGGATCAACGCGACATCCTTGACGCCGGGCGCGATCTCAACGCCTGACGACACGTCAACGGCCGTCGGCGTCGTGCGGGCAATCGCTTCGTTGACGTTGCCGCTGTTGAGACCGCCGGACAACATAAACGCAAATCGGTTCCGCACGATTTCCAGAACGCTCCAGTCAAACGCAACGCCGTTTCCACCGGGCAACAGGGCGTCCTTCGGTGGCTTGGCGTCAAACAGGATCAGGTCGGCGGAAGCGGTAAAATTCTCAGCGCGTTTGACATCGTCAACCGTTGCAACAGCGATGGCTTTGATGATCGGCAGACTGAAGCGCTGTTTGACGTCTGCGACGCGCTGCGGCGTCTCACGGCCATGCAATTGCAAAACGTCGGGTTTTACTTTGTCGATGATGCCGGCGATCTCGAGGTCATCGGCATCAACGGTCAACGCCACGATTAGAGATCGCCCGCGCGCCACGCTGGCGAGGCCTGCCGCGGTCGCGGCATCAACGTTGCGCGGGCTTGGAGCATAAAAGACCAGTCCGACATAATCGGCACCGTAATCGACGGCGGCCGCCATCGTTTCAAGTGACGTCAGTCCGCACACCTTGACTTTGGTCACAACAGGCTGAGCCTTTCTGCACGCATTACTTTGCCGCGACTTTAGACTGCGATGGTTTTCCGACTTGAGAAGGCGCGCTCATTTTTGATGGAGATCCGGCCAAGCGGCGCTTTTGAAAGCGCTTCAAGGCGATGAAAGCCCAAATGCCTTCAACCACGCCGAATGGCCACGCACCTTGGAGAAATCCATATACCGACGCCAAAACACAAGCGGCGGCAAAGCCAAGCACGCACCAATGCGAAACATCTTCGAAGGCATAAAAAGCGAGCATCAGACTGACGGACGCAAGGCCGAAGAGTGTCAATGCGTCCATCGCCCGAGCCATCCATTACAAATACATCGACGGCCAATCTAGCGCCCGGCGATCGCCATTGATCCGCTAGCCGATAAATCAGCAGATGTGATGGTCGTGTCGCGCTCGCGCGCTAAGCGATCAGCTTCTGCTTGCCAGCGGGCTGCGCGCTGACCTTGAGTGCGGGCCGTTTGCCGCCAACGGCTCTGGCCAAGCCACGTCGCAAACCCACCCAGCATCACGCCGATGACGAGGGCACCGAGGAGGTACGCATAGAATGGCAGGTCGACCGCAAGCGCTGGCGTCTCAGGTCGAAATGGATCGAGCACCAATTGCACCGACTGGCGATTTGAAACCGCGATGGCAACTAAAAGTGCGCCGAGCGGAAATGCAATCAGCAGAGAAACAATACGCCTCAACACAGCGACACCTCATGTCTTCAAGCCAAGCTCGCGAACCGCCCCAGCGCGGCAAGTCTACGACGCACAGCGGCGTGATAAATAAAGTACGGCAAAGCGGTGGACCCGCCATCAATCGGCGGTGATGCTAACGGAAATGCAGCACGAGCCATATTGGCACCAGCCATAACTGTCGTCAGACCTACATGCCGATTAGTGCGGGCCGATTAGTGCGGGCCGATCAATGCGCACTGCTCGTTTTGTTCAATCGATCGCGCAATTCTTTGCCGGTCTTAAAAAACGGTACAAACTTTTCCGCGACCGACACTGTCGTGCCGGTGCGCGGGTTGCGACCCTGTCGCGAAGCGCGGTGCTTGACTGTGAACGCGCCGAAACCGCGCAACTCAACTCGGTCGCCGCGCGCCAGAGCATCGACGATTTCATCGAAGATGACGTTGACGATGCGCTCCACATCGCGGTGGTAAAGATGAGGGTTGGAGGTCGCTATCTTTTGCACCAATTCGGATTTGATCACGGCTCGCTCCCCAGCATAACGGTTATTTCTCTTTATTTTTCAGAAGGGTGCCAAACCGAAAGCAGCCCGTCAAGACCTAGAGTGGCGACATCCGGAGCCCGCATCAGCATCTGCGTTAGCCGCGAGATGTCGATGCCAAGCCATGCCGACATCGCGTTGCCGAACACACCGCCAAAGCCCAAACCGCCCTCTTTCTTGGGTTTCCAATCGACCACCTTGGCGCTGGCGTCGACTTTTTTCGTGTCTTTCAGCCACGCGACAGCCTCATCCTCACCACCGATCTGATCGACCAGCTTGGCCGCCAAAGCTTCACGGCCTGAGAAGATACGCCCTTCCACGAGGCCCGGAACGTCTGCGGTTTTGATTCCGCGCCGCGTCTCGACCAGCTCCAAGAACCATTTGAAGCCGTCGTTGACCATGCCTTCGGTGACTTTGCGGCTGGCCTCATCCAACGGTTCGAACGGCGACGGCGTAGCCTTTAGCGGACCGCTTTTCACCTCGTTGACCTTGACGCCAATTTTGTCGAGCAGCTGGACAACTTCCGGCCACTGCACGATGACGCCGACAGACCCCGTGATTGAGTTGCCGCGCGCCACAATGTGATCGCTGGCAAGGCCCACAATATATCCAGCTGAGGCCGCAACGGTGCCGAATTGGGCAACCAGCGGCTTCTTTTTCTCAAGTGCGCGCAGGGCTTCGTAGAGCGCTTCGCCGCCGGTCGTGGTACCGCCGGGGCTGTTAACGTACAGCAGGACACCGGCGACTTTTTTATCGTCAGCGATGTCTTTGAGCATTTTGATCTGCTCGCGGTCTTCCGTGATGGTGCCTTCAATCGCCACCCGCGCGATTTGTTTGTCGCCCGACAGTGCGCCGAAGTTATCCCGACCGAACATCGCCAAGCCCAGCGCCAGTGCTAGCCCGGCTATGCCGGCTGCACGCCACAGCGACACCGAACGTCGCAAGCGGCGGCGATCCAGCACGGTTTCAGTTTCGAGCATGTCGGATGGGCTCCAGTGTGGCCTCTGACCGGGACGGTGTGAGGCTGCGAATAGATAATCAAGGTAAATGCTTAGGCAAGGTTTAGGCCAGCACAAAGACATGCGCAAAGGCGGATGGCATCTGCGAATACGACAACGCGCGATGGGCTGGCCACCGCGCGTTGTAACAGGTCAAACCGCTGGTTTCCCGACGATCGTTATTCGGCGTCTTCGTCCGAATTTTCACGCTTCTTGATGGCAGCCTTAAAGATATCGCCAAGCGA
>JANMII010000062.1:0-4372 GCA_031375665.1 Hyphomicrobium sp. | reverse complement strand
ACGCAGACGCCCGCGATGTCGGCGCCCATGGTGCCAGCGCCGATGATGTGGGCGCGCGTTGGCTTCCATTTGAGGCCGCGGGGCGCTTGCGCCTTGAGCAATTCGGTCAATCGAAAAACGCGGCGTAAATTGCGCGCCGTGTCCGACACCATCAGCGGTGCAAACGCGGCCGTCTCGGCGGACTTCATTGCAGCCAGATTGCCACCGTGGGTCTCGAACAAATCGATCAAACGGAACGGTGCTGGATAATGATCTTCGCGCGCCTTCTTAGCAGTTTCTTGGCGCATTTTTTTAGCAAGCAAGGTGCGCGCTGGCCATTTGGTCAGGATCATTTTGGCCGCACCCGCTGGCGTCGAGCGGCGATTTTGCAGGACAGCTTTGCGCGCGGCCCACTTGAGTTCACCGGGGCTGCCAACAAGTTGGTCGATGAAACCCATGGCTTTCGCCGCACTTGCGCGGATCATGCCGCCCGTCAGCATGTTTTGCATCGCGGCCATCGGGCCGACCTGCTTGATCGATCGCGCGGTGCCGTTGAAACCTGGAAAAATGCCGAGCTTCACTTCCGGAAAGCCGACGCGGGTCGCGTCATCGCGGGTCGCAATTCGGTAGTGACAGGCCAGAATAAGTTCTAAGCCGCCACCGACGCACACACCGTGGATGGCGGCAATCACCGGTACGGGCAGTCGTTCGATACGATCGAGCATCGCGTTGACCGGCTTGAGGCTATCGATGACCTGCTGCTCGGTTGTGAAATTCTCGAACTCGCGGATGTCAGCTCCAACAATGAAGCCGCGCTCTTTGCCGGATATGATGACGAGCCCGCGCACGGTTTTGGCGCGGGCCGCAGCTTCTACGCTGTCGACGATTGCCGAGAGTTCCTCGATCGGGCGGCGACCGAGCGAATTGGCGCTCTCGCCCTCACGGTCAAAACTGGCCCACGCTATACCCTCATGATCGACCCAGTATTTCCAGTCTTTGAAGGCTTGAGCTTCGGGCTGAGGACCAGATGTTCGCGCGGCGTGGGTTTCACTCATGGACATTGATCTCAACTCTCAGGTTCGCGCCGATGGTCGCGCTGGTGTGTTCGCTGACGGGGCTGGTGGCCAGCACGCTTCCTCGTGCGCTGCGCTGGCCACCACCACTATTCAGCGGCCAACGGTGTGATGCTTGCGACAGTCCGCGGGTCGAGCGCGCGCTGATTGTGACTTAGGTCAGCGTAGTTCGGTTGTAACTCGGCTGGATCGAAGTGATCGACGGCGATGACGCGCGCGACTAACGTTTCAACCTCGCGAAGTTGCTGGGCTTCGGCCGACGTCAGAACGCCTTTGGTCACAGCGTCTTCAAACCAATCCACACCGTGATAGCGACGCACGACGCCGTCGCGAACGGCTTTGTCCAACTTCTTTTCTATCGGCTCGGCGGCAATGACTTTTTCAAGCGTGACTTCAAGCAAGCCGGTCGGATCGTTGACGTCTTTGGAAATAAAAATATCGCGTGTCAGGCGGTCACGGACGACGCCTGGTTCCAAAACGTGGCGCGCCACAGCGCGGCCGATCTGGTCGGAGGCTGGTTTAAAGCTGCGACCGAGCGGAAACACAACGATACGCAACAGCGGTCGCACCCATGTTACGGGGAAGTTGTCGATCGTACCGCCCATGGCTTCTTGGTAGCGATAAAGCGCATTTCTGGCGGCCAATTCGACCAACACTTCATCACCTGCCAAGCGCCCATCATCGTCATAGCGCTTGAGAACGGCTGCAAGGAAATAGAGCTCGGAGAGCGCGTCGGCGAGACGGCCGGTGATTTTCTGTTTGGTTTTCAATCCACCGCCGAGCAAGGCAACAGTGATGTCAGCAACGAACGCAAACGAGCGGCTGGCGCGCGCCAACTGGCGATACCATTGTGACATCATTTGCGCATTGTCGGGTGATGAAGCGAACGCGCCGCCGGTCACATTGTGGAAGAACGCGCCCGTTATATTTGAAACCGAGAACGCGATGTGGCCGTTAAAGGCTTCCTCAAAAGCGGTCAGTCCGCGCTCGCGGTCGGGATCCTGTGCCGATTGCACCTCTTTGTAGAGATACGGGTGCGAGCGCAGCGCGCCTTGGGCAAACGTGATCAGTGTTCGCGTCAGGATGTTGGCGCCTTCAACCGTGATCCCGACCGGAACCATCTGATAGGCTGATTGCAGATAGTTCGATGGGCCGTCGCAAATGGCGCGGCCGCCGTGAATGTCCATGGCGTCGTTGACGGAGCGGCGCATGCGTTCCGTCGTTTGATACTTCATCAAAGCTGAAATGACTGACGGCTTCTCGCCGCGACTAACCATCGACGCGGTGATGGCCCGCGCGGCTTCATTGACGTAGGCCGTCTCGATGATGCGGACCAGCGGTTCCTCCACGCCTTCCATGCGGGAGATGGGCAGACCGAACTGCTTGCGGATGCGCGCGTAGGCCGATGTGACACGCAGCATCATTTTAGCGCCGGCCGTAGCCGACGATGGCAGCGAAATCGCCCGTCCAGCCGACAGGAATTCCATCAGCATACGCCAGCCCTGCCCAGCCATTATCTCGCCGCCGATAATCCAATCGATGGGAATGAAAACGTCCTTGCCCCAGTTCGGGCCGTTCGGGAACGCAGCCCCCGAGGGCAAATGGCGGCGGCCGATATTGACGCCGGGATGCGTGGCCGGAATGAGCGCCAGTGTGATGCCGACATCTTCACCCTTGCCGAGCAAATTATCTTTGTCGAACAAGCGAAACGCCAAACCGACGATCGTCGCTTTCGGGCCGAGGGTGATGTAGCGCTTATCCCACGAGAGGCGAACGCCGAGCGTTTCGCGGCCATCATGCATGCCGCGCTGGACGTAACCGATATCGCGCATGGTTGCGGCGTCAGATCCCGACGTTGGGCCGGTGAGCGAAAAGCACGGCACTTCATCACCGCGCGCCAAGCGTGGCAAATAATAATGCTTCTGCTGGTCGGTACCGTATTTCTCAATCAACTCACCGGGGCCAAGCGAATTGGGTACCATCACGACGGTGACGACATCGGGTGAGCGCGACGCAATCTTGCCAAGGATCAGCGATTGCGCTTGGGCTGAAAATCCAAGACCGCCGTGGTCCTTTGAGATCAGCATGCCAAGGAAACCTTGCTTTTTGACGAAAGCCCAGATCGGTTCTGGAATTTCGCGATTGGTGTGGCGAACGCTCCAATCGTCGATCATCCGGCACAGGTCTTCCGTCGGCCCGTCGAGAAATGCGCGCTCATCGGCCGACAATTGGATCGGCGGGATCGCCTGCAGCTTATTCCAATCCGGCGTGCCGGAAAAAATTTCAGCATCGAACCCAACCGTACCGGCGTCCAATGCTTGAGCCTCGGTATCTGAGACCTTCGGCAAAATGTTTTTCACGATGCCAAACACGGGCTCAACGACGAACTGTCGGCGGATCGATGGAATAGAGAGCACGGCAAGGACGACGAACGGGATCCAAGCCAGGAGTGACAGCAGCCCACCGGTGGTCGCATCGCCACCCAACATTCCTGATTGTGAGAGCAACGTCAGCAGCCCAACACCGGCGGCCCAAGCCGCAAGCGGTGCCTGCATCATGCCAAGCGCAAGACATCCAGCAAGACCGACGACCAGAAGAACTATCGTTGCCATCGTGCGTGTCTCCAACCGATGTTTGGTTCAGTCTTAGGGGCGGCGAGCTGGCGATTGCGCTATATTATCGCGTCGTCGCTATCGCATCGTCAGCCTTAGCGATCTCATGCAGTGCCTCGTTCCACCATTTTCGCGGCAGCGCGTAATTTTTCGACCGCGACCTGCGCGCCGTGTTGCATCAACACATACAAATCAGCGCTGTCGCAACTGCAGACACTGTCTGACGAATGATACCTCAAGTTGACGTATAGGTCAATCTTTGAAACGCCTGCTTGCGATCAACGGCACGGTTCCGCCTGCGCTTTGTCACGTCCGACTGGTGAGAGTTAAACATGTTTACGATTGGGGAGCTAATGGCGCCTTGCTTAGTTCCATCGACGACTGGCGATAACGGGCCCACTCGCTGCGCTGCTGCCTCGTCACAGTGAACAGCCTGCAAGACATTGCGGGATCTGCGGTAAACCGGCCGGTCACGGCACGGCGTTGGGACCAGCGTTGGGCGCGGCGACCGCTGCAACATTGGCACCGAAAATATCGGCGACCGCGCTGTCGTACCAAGCAGCGCTCTCCTCGAAGGTTTCGCGGCGCTTTTCCATACTCTCGTCGGCGGCCGAGGCGAATGGATCGACGGCCGTCAGCGTGCCGTGACCGTCTCTCATTCCAGGTTTGTAATCGGCCCCAATCTTGGCGCTGTTGGCTGGTGACACC
>JANMII010000040.1:0-5670 GCA_031375665.1 Hyphomicrobium sp. | reverse complement strand
GCAATGGCGCGAGGTCTCACGTGAGGCCCTAGCCAAGGGTCCGCGCGATGATCACGACGCGACGCTGATCATCTATGAGCGAGTGCCTGCTGCATAAAAGTTTGCGGCAAAGGTAAAGGCGAACCACGTGGCGTCTGAATGGGGACTTGTAGGCCGCCAATACAGACCCAATGTCACGCCCAGTCGTCGAGACACGATTTGCGCGGGGCAGACCCCTGTCCTATAAGCACAGCGACCTAAGTTCCAGCCATGACGCGCCTTTCGCCCGATCTTGCAGCCACGTGTTTGTAGCTATGATCCCGAAGTCGTGCGGCAGACGCGGACCGATCCAGCAGACGGGCCTATGGCGTCCGGCGCTGGCTCGCGTCAGCGGGCTTAACCATTTTTTCGATATGAGGCTTACGAACGATGCCCTGGAGTAATCAAGGCGGTGGCGGCAGTAGCGGCAGCGGTGGCGGTGGTCGCAAAGGCGGCGGCAATGGCGGCGGACCGTGGGGCCAAGGCGGCGGTGGGGGTGGTGGCAATCAACCGCCCGATCTCGATGAAATTCTTCGTCGCGGCCAAGATCGCATGAAGCGCGTGATGCGCGGCGGCGGCGGCGGTGGATCGGGTGCCGGCGGCGGCATCGATGGCGGCGTGCCGAAACCATTTATTTTCCTGCTTGCGATGCTGTTGCTGGCGGGCGTGGCATTCTACGGGTTCTTTTATCGCGTCAACCCAGATGAGCAGGGCATCGTCTTGCGGTTCGGAAAGTTTCATCGCTGGGAAGGCCCAGGGCTGCACGCCCGTTGGCCGTACCCGATTGAAGAAGTCCGGCTGCCGAAAGTCACGCAGCAGCGCACCATCGAGGTTGGCACGCGCAGCGGGGTCGCTGGCACCGATAGCGGTTTGATGTTGACGGGCGATGGCAGCGTCATCGACGTTCGCTTTGTCGTGTTCTGGCGCATTAGCTCAGAGTCGAATGCGGCTGGTGGGCAAACCGGCGTCGAGCAGTATTTGTTCAATATCGCAGAGCCTGAGCTGACGGTTCGGGAAGTTGCTGAAAGCGCGATGCGCGAAGTGGTCGGTCAATCACCGTTGCAACCGTTGTTGACGGCGGGTCGTCAGAAGGCCCAGCAGGACGTGCAGAAATTGATGCAGACCATTCTTGATAGCTACCGCTCCGGCATCAAGATCGATCAAGTGCAGTTGCGTGAGGTCGATCCGCCGGGCCAAGTGCTTGCAGCGTTCCGCGATGTTGCGGCGGCCGGTCAGGACCGCGAACGCTTCATCAAGGAAGCGCAAACCTATGCCGACCAGATCTTGCCGCGTGCCAAGGGTGACGCAGACCGGATTTTGGCTGGTGCTGAGGGCTATCGCGATCAAACCGTTGCCGAGGCCACCGGTCAGGCGGCGCGGTTCTTGAAGGTCTATGAAGAATATCGCAAAGCACCGGAAGTGACACGCGGGCGGTTGTTCCTTGAAATGCAGGAACGCGTTTTATCGGGTGCCGACAAGATCATCCTCGACCAGAAGCAGGGCGGTCAAGGCGTTGTCCCGTTCTTGCCCCTCGACCAAATGCAGAAACGTAAAACTGAAGGAGGGCAGCCATAATGCGCGCCTTTTTCGCCTTCCTCGCAACCATGCTGGGCCTTGGTGCCTTAGCGCTGTACGCGTCGGCCTTCATTGTCCACCAGAACGAGCAAGCGCTCGTGCTTCGTTTCGGTAATCCCCAGCAGGTGATCACAACGCCTGGACTGCAATGGAAGGTGCCGTTCGTCGATACTGTCGATTATTTTGACAAGCGCATCCTCGATCTCGACACCACCGAACAGGAAGTGACGGCGTCGGATCAGCAGCGTTTGATTGTCGACGCCTATGCGCGCTATCGCATTACCGACCCGCTGAAATTTTATCAGAACGTGCGATCAGAAGAGCGCGTGCGCAACGTTGTCGGACCACTGATTGAATCAGAAATTCGGCGCGTGCTCGGCTCCGCAACTTTGATGGAAGTCGTCAAGGACAAGCGCGAAAGTCTGATGAAGGAAATCGCCGATCAGGTGAACAAGGAAGGTCGTGACTACGGCCTCGAAGTGGTTGACGTTCGCATCAAGCGCGCCGACCTGCCGCAAGAAAACTTGATCAAAGTGTTCGATCGCATGAAGGCTGACCGCGTGCGTGAGGCCACCGAACTTCGCGCTCAGGGCGAGGCTGACAGCAACCGCATTCGCGCCAACGCTGACCGCGAAGTGACCATCATCAAGGGCGAAGCAACGCGTAAATCTGACACGCTGCGCGGCGAGGGCGAGGGCGAACGCAACCGCATCTTCGCCGAAGCCTTCGGCAGAGATCCGGATTTCTTCCGCTTTTATCGTTCGATGCAGGCGTATGAAAACGCGATCAAGCCCGGCGACACGCGGATGGTTCTGTCGCCCGATAGCGAATTCTTCCGCTACTTCCAAGACCCAGACGGCGGCGGCGGTGGATCAAGTTCAACGCCACGGCAATGAGTGAGCTGTTAGCGGGCCTTGGCATTGCGCTGGTGCTTGAAGGCATGATGTGGGCGCTGGCGCCGGATACGGCCCGGCGCATGTTGGCGCAAATCGCAGAGTTGCCAAACGGCCAGGTGCAGGGCGTGGCGCTGGTCGCCGTGGCACTCGGTGTCGGCGTGTTTTGGCTGGCGAAAGGCTAACGGTGCACGCGCACCACAGCGCGGGTGACAGAGTTGGGGCGTCAGGGCTTGGGTCTTGAATTGGTGACGCCGTTAGCGATGCGACCCACGCCCCGCCACGCGGGCCCGAGGCGCGCGCTCGATTGGGCGCGCTCGACTCGGCGCCTGGTCGCATCTTCGGACCATGAAATTCGGCCAGCGGCCAGATTTCTCGAAAAAATGATCAGCAACTTATCCCCGCCCATGGGCGACATGCTAATTTTGCCAGGTTGACGGTCGAAGTGTGGTGTTTTTGATGCTGAAGAGACCTGTGAGGTTGGTGATGGAGACGGCAACGATGACTGGATTTCGGGTCCGCCTGCAGGTTGCCCACCAACTCGCATGCCGAAACGCTTACCAGCACGCTTACCGCCACAGTGTAGCGCTCGCCGTCGCAGCAGTGATGGCGCTGGCTGCCACGACGTTTGCCCTCATCACCGTGTCGACGGTCGCGTCGGCCGATGTCGGGCCCGCGTCGGTTGCGCCGCTGGCCAAAAAACTTTCAGATGCGGTGGTCAACATTTCAACGTCGCAGACCGTCAAGGGTCCGCAGGGCGTGCCGTTACCAACCGTGCCGCCGGGTTCGCCGTTCGAAGATTTCTTTGAGGATTTCTTCAACAAGCGCGGCGGCGTACCGCGGAGCGACCGCAAAGTCTCATCCCTCGGATCGGGTTTCGTGATCGATGGCAAGGAAGGTCTTGTCGTCACTAACAATCACGTCATCGAGGGCGCGGACGAAATCATCATCAACTTCCATGACGGCTCGAAACTGAAGGTCGACAAGGTTTTGGGTCGCGATACCAAGGCTGATCTCGCCTTGCTCAAAGTGACGCCGAAAAAGCCTTTGGTCGACGTCAAATTCGGATCGTCAGCGACGCTCGAGGTTGGCGATTGGGTGCTGGCCATCGGCAATCCGTTCGGCCTTGGCGGCTCGGTGAGTGTCGGGATCATTTCGGCCAAAAGCCGCGACATTAATTCGGGTCTGTACGACGATTATTTGCAGACCGATGCTGCGATCAACAAAGGCAACTCGGGCGGTCCACTGTTCAACATGAACGGTGAAGTGATCGGCGTGAATACAGCGATTATTTCGCCGACGGGTGGATCGATCGGCATCGGCTTCGCAGTGCCGTCCGATACCGTCGCGCTGGTCGTCGATCAGCTCAAGCAGTATGGCGTGACGCGGCGTGGATGGCTCGGCGTAAAAATTCAAACCGTGTCGGATGATATTGCCGAAACGCTCGGTATTCCGCTGAACTCCGGCGCGATTATTTCAGCCGTTACGCCCGGTAGCCCGGCTGCAATGGCGGGCGTCGAGGCCGGTGATGTGATCTTGAAGTTCGACGGCAAGGATGTGACGTCAATGCGCGGTCTGCCAAAGATCGTGGCACAGACCGCGATCGGTCGATCGGTTGGGGTGGATTTACTGCGCAAAGGCGAGCGCATTACCAAGCAGGTCGCCATTGGTCTGCTGGAAGAGCCCGAAGATAAGTCGACGCTGACGGCCAACGATCCATCAAATAAAGCAAAACCCGCCGAACCGGCTCTGGCTGCTACAACGGTGCTGGGTTTGAAGTTGTCACGATTAACGGATGAACTGCGCAAGAAATTCCAATTCGACGACAAGGTGGTCGGCGTGGTGGTCGAAGATGTCGATCCCGCAAGCCCGGCGGCGCAAAAAGGCATCAAGGTCGGCGACGTGATTGTTGAAGCTGGACAAGATCAGGTCTCGGCCCCCGAAGACGTCGCACGGAGTATCGACAAGGTCCAGAAGGCTGGCCGCAAAGCGGTGTTGTTGCGTGTTGAAGACGGCAAGGGCGATTTGCGGTTCGTTGCGGTGCCGCTTGGCTAGGCGCATTGTCGCGCGTGCAACATCAATTCGTCGGCGCAGAATTTGCCTTTGGAGGCCACGGTGTCTGAACGTCACAGTTTGCTTGAAACGATTTTTGATTCTCTCGCGCCAGTGCATGCCGACGGGCATAAATTCGTCGCCATTGGCGCTGTAGCAACGCTGGCTTTTTTCTGGATTTATCCTCCAGTTGCGTGGGTGCTGGCTGGCATTACAGCGTGGGTGATCTACTTTTTCCGCGATCCAGCGCGAGTTACGCCGGTGAAAGTCGGCTTGGTTGTGTCATCGGCCGACGGTCGCATCTCGTCGATCGAAAAAGTTCGCCCGCCGACTGAGCTGGGTATGGGGCCTGAAGAGCGCACACGCATCTCGACGTTTTTGTCGGTGTTTGATGTCCACATCAACCGTGCGCCGGTTGCAGGTCGGATCGCACGGTCGGTTTATATTCCGGGCTTGTTTCTCAATGCAGCCGTCGACAAGGCGAGTGAAGACAACGAACGCCGCGCGATCGTGATCGAAACATCGGATGGCGCTGAAATCGGTGTGGTGCAGATCGCTGGCATGATCGCGCGCCGGATCGTGACGTTCTCTGACATCGGCGACACGCTGCACGTTGGCGAGCGATTTGGTCTGATCCGGTTTGGGTCACGGGTCGACGTTTATTTGCCGGTCGGCAAGACGGCACTGGTCAGTGTCGGGCAGCGCGCGATTGCAGGTGAGACCGTTTTCGCCGATCTGACGTCGGACGAACCCGAGCGCGAAGTGCGGCGCGACTAGGTGCGCTGGAATGGAGACACGGACATGACCATGGATCCTGAAGTTCCAACGCTTGAGACGGTAACGACGCGGCGGCGACGTCGGCCGCTATTTCGTCACCAGCGCATTCCCGTTCGCATGTTGGTGCCGAATTTTTTCACGCTGCTCGGACTTTGCGCGGGCCTGACCTCGATCCGCATGGGCATCGAAGGGCGTTACGATCTCGCCTTGGCCGCCATCGTGTTTGCTGGATTTCTCGACGGCATCGACGGCCGCATTGCCCGCTTGCTGAAAGCCTCATCACGGTTTGGCGCTGAACTTGATAGTTTGGCGGACTTCGTCAATTTTGGCGTCGCACCGGCCTTTTTGATTTTCA
>JANMII010000339.1:0-2987 GCA_031375665.1 Hyphomicrobium sp. | reverse complement strand
CCAATGGTGGGCAGATCCACACGGAGATCTTGTTGCGGTTTTGGCCGCTTGACCAGCACACCACCGCGTGAGCCCATAGCGGGGTGATGAATGGTAGCGTTTGAATGCCCTCGGCGTGCTGCGACGCGGCCAATCGTCTTGTCGGTCCCTTCCGCACCCTCGATGGCCAGAACACGCCCGCCTGCAACAATCGCTGCTTGCCCAATGTCGAACGAGCCGAGCGCATCAATCAAACGCATGCCGAGTACGATGTCAGCGCTGTCGGCCGACGAGGGTGACGCCCCAGCCAATACACCTTCAGCGATCAACAATTCTGGCGCAACATCGTTGACGCCGACGACGCGAAACCCGTGCGGTTCGAACAATTGCACCACCGCCCGCAACAGCGCATCATCGCCGCCCGCACGGATGACTTTAAGCGCTGATCCCAGCCCTTTGATAAAGCCAAAGTCGGGGCGCGCATCGCGTAATCGCGGCCGGGTCATGCGACCCACCATAATCACGTCGCGCACGCCAGCAGCCTTCAGCGACGCCAGCGCTGCGCCGTACTTCGACCATGACAGCCGCGCACCGGGCAAAGCGGCGAACGTGGCAGCATCGGTCTCTTCGGCAATCGCGATGACGTGGACCGGAAGTCCGTGCCGCGTAATGCAATTGATGACCTCGCCGGGCATGGTTCCACCGCAAGCGATGACGCCGATTGGAGCTCGTGCAGGTGATGGATCGGCCAGCATGGCCAGCCCTAAGCCTCAGCGCCGTTTTTCGGCGTGCACAACGACCGTTTGCCGCCCTCGCGAATGAAGGCGACGATTTCTTGCACGATCGGGTGGCCGGAAAATTCAGCGGCCACGTCGTCGGTCCGTTCAGCAAGTGTGCCCTCGGCTGCAAACATGGCGCGGTAGGCGCGCCGCAAATCGTGAATGTCGCTGCGCGAAAATCCGCGCCGCTGCAAACCGACGATGTTCAATCCCGACAAATACGCACGATTGCCAATCGCCATGCCGTAGGGAATGAGATCGTTCTCTAAACCCGACATGCCGCCAACAAACGCATGCGGTCCAACGCGGGCGAATTGAATGATCGCCGCACCACCGCCGATGATGGCAAAATCGCCAACCGTGCAATGGCCAGCCAGCATGACGTTGTTGGAAAAGATGACGTTATTGCCGACCCGGCAGTCGTGGCCGACGTGACTGTTGGCAAGAAACGCGCAGCTATCGCCGACGGTTGTTGCCGACCCGCCGCCAGCGGTGCCGGGGTTCATCGTCACGCCTTCGCGGATCAAGCAGTCAGCGCCAATGCTTAGTGAGCACGGCTCGCCTTTGTACTTGAGATCTTGCGGTTGATGGCCAATCGAGGCGAACGGAAAAATTCGTGTTCTGGCGCCGATGACCGTGGTGCCGGCGATCGCGACGTGGCTAACAAGTTCAACGCCGTCGGCAAGGGTGACTTCGCGGCCAACGGTGCAGAAGGGGCCGATCTTCACATCCGCACCCACCGTCGCTCCATCTTCGACGATTGCGTTTGGATGTATTGAAGGATCAGCCATGCTTGCTCGCGAATGCCTTTGCGTCTGCGGTGTCCGCCAACATGGCGCTGATTTCAGCCTCGGCAACGGTTTTGCCGTTTACGCGTGCGTCGCCACGAAAGCGCCAAACGCGGCCGCGATTGCGAACCTTGGTGACATGATAGTGGAGCTGATCACCCGGCAACACCGGCTTTCTGAATTTGGCGTTGTCGATCCCCATGAAATACACGAGTTCGGCCTGGTAATCTTCGCCAATGCTCGACACGCACAGCGCGCCCGCCGTCTGCGCCAAGCCTTCAATGATCAAAACGCCCGGCATGACGGGATACTGCGGAAAGTGGCCCTGAAAGAACGGTTCGTTCATCGTGACGTTTTTGACGCCGACACAGCTCTCGTCGCCCTTCATGTCGTACATGCGGTCGACCATCAAAAACGGATAGCGATGCGGCAGCAGCTTCATCACCCGCATAATGTCGGCTGTGCCAAGCGACTGGGTTGGCGACGCCACGCTGCCCACTGCACTTTTTTCGGCCCGTTCGGTCTTGGTCGTCATCGTTCGTCCACTCCTCGGCGCGCCATGCGCTTCAATCCGCCAGCAAGCAAGCGGCGCGCACTGATGTCAGTCGCTGCCACCACCACTGTCACTGCCACCACCGCTATCGCTACTGGTCGCCGCCGATCGCGCGCCCAAACGTTTCAGCGCCGCGATCTCACGGGCTGACTCGCGAAAAGGTTTCGCTGGCGTTCCAAAGTATCTGGCGCCTGCCGGCACATCGTGGGTTGGGTGAGACGCACCGCCGATTTGGGCACCCGCACCAACTTTGATGTGGCCAACGAGGCCAGCCTGCCCGCCGATCACGACGAAATCGCCGATTTCAGTCGAGCCAGAAATTCCGCTTTGCGAAACGATCACGCAATGACGACCGACGATGACGTTGTGCCCGATCTGGACGAGATTATCAATTTTGCTGCCCTCTCCAATGATTGTATCCTTAAGAGCGCCACGGTCGATGGTTGTATTAGCGCCAATCTCGACGTCGTCTTGGATAATGACGCGGCCAATCTGCGGCACCTTTAGATGGCCATCGCGGCTCATGGCGAAACCAAAGCCGTCGGTGCCGATCCGAACGCCAGAATGCAGAATCACGCGATCGCCGACGAGGGCGTGAATGACGCTGGTGCATGCGCCGATATAGCAATCACGGCCAATCGTGACGCGAGCACCAATGATCGCGCCCGAGGTGACGCGCGTTCCGCGACCGATTTGCGCGCCGGGTCCGACCACAGCGCCCGGCTCGATGATGGCGCCTGTTTCAATCATCGCCGTCGGGTCGACGGGGACGGTGGCGTCACCGGCAACGAGCGGAAAACGCGATGTCGGATAGAACAACGCTAACGCCTTGGCGAACCCGTGATACGGCTTGGCGAGAACCAGCGCTGCCGTGTGCGATGGCAAACG
>JANMII010000332.1:0-19468 GCA_031375665.1 Hyphomicrobium sp. | reverse complement strand
GTGGGGCGCGTGGCTCGGCGGCAAAGATGCGCCAGCCCGAGCCTGTGTCGAGGCCAAATTGATCGATCCTCGGATGCTCGTCGAAATCTCGGTTGTCGCTGCGAAGTAGCCAATAATACAGGCACTACACGCTTATTACCGCAAGCCGATGCCCGTTGAGTAACCGGTGGTCATTATCTGTGCCCAGAAAGTCGCGGCAGCGGTGAATGTCGAGCACGGTGCGTGGAAACCGCTGCCAGATCGGGTGAAGCCTGCGACTATGGCTGAGCGATTCGAGAGATTGTCTCACCAGATCCAGGGGTTGAAGGATGACTTTTAGACAGATTGGCATCTGCGTTAGTGCCGCCGTTACGTTCGCATGTGCGGTGGCCTCCGCAGCTTTTTCAGCGCCACGTTTGCCGCCCGTCACAGGCTTGGCCGCGGCGCATGATTTGCGGATGGAAAAAGGCCGGTTGTGTTTCACCGATCACTATCACTACGGCAGCAGCGCCGGGATCGGTAATCGCAAGTCGGCGGAGGCCTCCGCCATCAGTTCGTGGGCGTCATTCGTTGATTTTGAGTACGGTGGCACCTGGGCCAATTTTTCCCGGGCATCATCCAAAGATATGAAGTGCGCGCAGTCGACGTCGGGTTGGTCGTGTGACCTCAGCGCGAGGCCGTGCCGCTAACCGTTTGTGAGTGGTTCGGACACCGAAGCGCAGTTTGAGGACGGTCATCGACTGATGATGCGTATGAATTGAAAGCGCGCTTCGAGCGGTTCGCAGTTCCGCAATGGATCGAAATCATCTTGACCGCCAGTTGATCAGCCAACTGGCGGTTTCCTTTTGGCTAAAGATTTGTTTGAGCGACGCGCCGTTCGTCAATGGTGCCGCCCGTGATGATCATCGGCCGAGAAGCACGCGCGACAAGAGCCGTCGGCCAAAATTCATCAGCCATCGCACGACGAACATGTAGATCAACGAACTGATGACGCCGCGGTTCTTAAAGCCGAGCAGACCGCCAAGGATGGAGCGGATCATATTTTCGAGCGAGCCGCCGCCTGGCGCTTGAGTACCGCCTTTGCGCACCACGTCGGACAGATCGTCATAACGGCCGCCGCGTGGTGGCCCTGGCGGTGTGTCGCCCGGCAACGGCAGCAGCACTCCGCCGCCACCAGTTGCACCGCCGAACCCTCCATTTGAACCGCCTGACGTGCGTGGCAATGGACTGCGTAAATCGCCGCTGTCGGATCGCGACGATGACGATGACGACCGTTTTGACGGTTCAAAATCTTGTGACCTTGGCGCATTCGATTGGGCTGTGCGCGGTAACGGCGGATCGCCCGGCAACGGTAGCAAGGCCCTCAGCCCTGGCACTTCGCCAAACTCTTGCGAAAAAGCCGTTTGGGTTTGCGCCTGCAAGCCACCCATCAACATGCTGGCAACCACCGGCAACATTTGTTTCAGGGTTGCGGCATCAATGCCGGTTTGGCGCGCCACGCTGTCAGCAATGCCCCGGCTGATGTGCTTGTTGCCGATCAGGACGTCGAGGATCTGATCGCCGTTGTTGGCGATCGCGGGTTCAGCCAGATGGGCTGGATCGGCGATTGCACGGCCGAGTTCAGGTCGGCCAAGCAGCGAAATCACATCCGCGATGCCGCCGCGCGATAGCGTCTTGCGTTCGATGCGATATGTCAGCTCGGACATGATGGCGTTGACGGCCGCTTCAGTCATTTCAGGCGACACACCAAACGCCGTCGCCAAATTGGTGATGGCCGCGCCGCCTTGAGCGCCTTTCACGACACTTTGTATGTTCACGATCAATATCTCCGCGACAGGTCGAATGACGCACTCGGCTTATACCGACCCCAATTGTGCTTGCAAGATCGCGAACCAGCCGCCAGCCCGAGATATCGCGGTTTCGATGGGAATGATGCTTGGGGTGCAGTTGGTCGAGGGCCAGTTTGCCGTTCAGGCGGCGTTCATGCGCCGTCTGTTGGTATGCAACCAGATCGCCGTCACTCGCGTTCATTGGTGATCGGTAGCCCGCCGCATCTGACGTCCGGTGCGGCTTGTACAGGGTGGTCACATACAACGCTGCCCAACTTGGGTCGCAATCGTTGTGCACTCGCCCCAATCGAAGCGAACGAGGAGACTTCAATGCGTAAGTTATTTGCCACTCTTTGCGTCTTGGGCGGGATCGCCCTCGCATCCGCGGCTCCAGTGTCGGCAAACCCGGCCAGTGGATTGATTGCTGCCAAGCCAGCCGTGACAACCAGTGTCGCCGCCGAGCCCGCTAGCTATCGACGTCGTCATCACCGTCGATTTGGCCATTACGGTCATCGTCGTCATTACGGCTACTACGGTCGGCCACGCTATTATGGCTATCCGCGGCATTACCGGAACTACGGCTACAATAACTATGGTTACGGCTACTATGGCCGTCGCCACCGCGGCATTAGCCTTTACTTCTAAAACCGACGCCGTAAGGCGCGCATAAATTGCTGTTCTTTAAGCGGTCCGGGTGCCAAAAGCGCCCGGGCCGTTTTTTTGTGCACGAATAGACAACAGTGATCGTGTTGCAACGCACGGGTAGTTTTGGCATGGTCCGCCCGACTCGTGACCCGACGTCAGCATTGTCGGTGCGCCCAAGGAACGACGCCAACCAACACTCAAGGAATTGCTGCCCTAGTGGCGGCCCTTGCGCGAAGTAATCAGAACATCCCAGCGAACGAAATAAGCAGGGGCCAAAGGGAAACTTATGAGCAATATCCTATGGGGGATCATCGCCTGCGGGGCGCTGTCCATTCTCTACGCATTCATCACCGCGCAATCGGTGATGAGCGCCGATGCCGGCAACGCGCGTATGCAAGAAATCGCGGGCGCCATTCGTGAGGGCGCGCAGGCGTATCTCAACCGTCAGTATCGCACCATCGCCATGGTCGGCGCCATCATTTGTGTCATCGCTTATGCGTTGCTCGGACCGCTTGTCGCGGTTGGATTTTTGATCGGCGCAATCTTGTCCGGCATCGCTGGATACATTGGTATGACCGTTTCGGTGCGGGCCAACGTTAGAACCGCGCAAGCTGCCTCGGTGTCGCTTGCCAAGGGGCTCGACATCGCCTTTAAGGCCGGTGCAATCACCGGCATGCTGGTGGCTGGCCTGGCACTGCTCGGCGTCGCCGCTTACTACATGATATTGACTGGCCCGCTCGGCCACGAGCCAGCCAGCCGCTCCGTTGTCGACGCGCTTGTCGCGCTCGGCTTTGGAGCATCGTTGATCTCGATTTTCGCGCGTCTTGGCGGCGGCATTTTTACCAAGGGTGCGGACGTTGGCGGCGATCTCGTCGGTAAAGTCGAAGCCGGAATACCAGAAGACGATCCGCGCAACCCAGCAACCATCGCCGATAACGTCGGTGACAACGTCGGCGATTGCGCCGGCATGGCAGCTGACTTGTTTGAGACCTACGCCGTCACCGTCGTCGCGACGATGGTGCTCGGCGCCATCTTTTTTGCAGGGCAGCCGAACCTCGCCAACCTGATGGTTTATCCGCTGGCAATTTGCGCGGCCTGCATCGTTACGTCGATCATCGGCACTTTCTTTGTCAAACTCGGGTCCAACGGCTCGATCATGGGCGCGTTGTATCGCGGGGTGATTGCTTCCGCCGTGCTCTCAATCGGCGGCTTGTATGTCGCGACAGAATACGTGCTCGGTGGCTTTGGTGATGTCGGCATAGCGGCCGGACAGACCATCACCGGATTGAACTTGTTTTACTGCGGTCTCGTTGGTCTCGCTCTGACCGGTCTAATCGTGTGGATCACCGAATACTACACCGGCATTGGCTATCGTCCGGTTCGCTCGATCAGCCAAGCCTCGGTCACCGGTCACGGCACCAACGTCATTCAAGGGCTTGCGGTGTCGCTTGAAGCTTGCGCGCTGCCGACTTTGGCAATCGTCGCTGGTATTCTGTCCACGTATCAGTTGGGCGGATTGTTCGGCACAGCGATCGCCACCACGACCATGCTCGGCCTCGCTGGCATGATCGTTGCGCTCGATGCGTTCGGTCCGGTGACGGATAATGCCGGTGGCATTGCCGAAATGGCTGGCCTGCCGAAAGAAGTTCGCCGCTCGACCGACGCACTCGATGCGGTCGGCAACACCACCAAGGCTGTCACCAAAGGCTACGCCATCGGCTCGGCCGGTCTTGGAGCGTTGGTGTTGTTTGCAGCCTATAACTACGACCTGCAGTACTTCATCGGCGAAGCTAACAAGGACGGCGCAACGCAATACCAATTCTTCAAAGGCGTGACGATTAACTTCGGTCTCGACAATCCCTATGTCGTTGCCGGGTTGTTGCTCGGCGGGCTGATCCCCTATCTGTTTGCTGGCATGGGCATGACGGCCGTTGGTCGTGCGGCTGGATCGATCGTCGAAGAAGTTCGCCGCCAGTTTAAGGCTGATCCGGGCATCATGAAGGGCACGTCGAAGCCCGATTATGCGCGTGCTGTTGACCTGCTGACGCAAGCGGCGATCAAAGAAATGGTCATCCCGTCACTGCTGCCAGTGCTGTCGCCGATCGTGTTGTTCGTCGTCATCAACGCCATTGCTGGCAAGGGCGCTGCATTCTCGGCCGTCGGCGCGATGCTGCTCGGCGTGATTGTGACGGGCATCTTCGTTGCGATCTCGATGACGTCCGGCGGCGGTGCTTGGGATAACGCCAAAAAGAGCTTTGAAGACGGTTTCGTCGACAAAGACGGCGTCAAGCACATGAAGGGATCGGAAGCCCACAAGGCCTCCGTGACCGGCGATACGGTTGGCGATCCCTACAAGGATACTGCTGGCCCAGCCGTCAATCCGGCGATCAAGATCACCAACATCGTCGCGTTGTTGTTGCTGGCCGTTCTGGCCCACGGCTGACGGTTTTTTGGGACTGCATAAGACAAAGGCCCCGGATCATCTCCGGGGCCTTTTGTATTTAGCTGCGTGTAACCCGTTGCACTTAACTGCCGTCGCCGAAGATCTGTTTGGTTCCCAAATTGCGGAACAGCGACTTTACGATGCCTTCGTCTTTTGCGCCGGGCGCTGGCGTGCTGCGGCTAATGAAGTCGAAGACCTTGCCGTCTTTCAGACCGTATTGGGCAACGTTATCGACAGTCCCGCCTTCATTGAAATAGACCGCGACGACTTGGCGATCTTTTTCGGTCGGCGTAAAAAACGACGACTGAGCCATTGTACTCGAGATGTAATAGTAGCCGTTGCCCGATCCGACGACGGCGGTGGTCGCTGGTGATCCAAGCGTTGCTTTGACCTGCTCTTGGCTCATGCCGGGTTGGATGGCCTGCAGGTCGGTGTCATGGAATTGGTGGCCATGTTTGGTCAGTGTCTCACTGCATCCAGCGCCCGTTAAGGCGACCGCGACGACGATGGCGAGACTGCACGCCCGATTGCGAATACGACGACGCGGCACACGGCGATGCGCGCTGATGACCGTCGGAGATTGCAAAGGAAGGTCTCGGCGCATGATATCGTCACTTTCCCCGAGAATCATTTCGCGGCACATCATTCGGCTGTAACTGGCTTGCGGGATGGCAGCAATCTTCGGCAATTGAAGGGTCGGCTCCCTTTCCCCAGATCTTTGATCAGGGCTTTACCCGTAGCTTTGTGATTGCAAATGCGGCGGATCGGTGTTGCGACGCGCTTTCGGGCTCTTATCTCAGTGCATCGACGCCAAATCTTAGGCCATAAGGCGTCGCGGAACGGCGCTCGCCATGGTTGTTAGACCGACGCCCCGTTATAAGGGCTAGGGCCTTATCGATTTTGGCGTTGGGCGGCGTCGGCACAACATCGCGACGGTTGCAGCGCAATAAAGTTATCACCCATCGCCCCCGATTGATCGTGGGCCAGACGCTAAGGATAGACGGATGTTTGGTTGGTTGCTCGGCAAACCGAAAGTCACGCGGGCAGCGGAGGCGCTGTACGCCCGCATCGTGGACGCCGCTCGCGCACCGCGTTTTTACACCGAGCTTGGGGTCGCCGACACGACTGAAGGCCGCTTCGAGATGGTGGCGCTTCACCTCTTTCTAGCGCTGGAAGCGCTCAAGGTCTCGCCGCTAGACGCGGGCTTTCGCGATACGCTCATGCAGCGCACGATCGAAGCTTTTGTCACCGACATGGATGATTGCATGCGGGAAATGGCCGTCGGTGATTTGACCGTTCCAAAGAAAGTCAAACGCGCGGCTGCTGGATTTTACGAGCGCACCGGCGCCTATCGCGCGGCCTTAGCGTCAAACAATCGCGAGCAGCTTGCGGTGGCGCTCAGCGGATTCATTTATTTAGTGCCTGAAGCGCAAAGCTACGCGCGAGCGCTTGCGGCGTATGTTGATGAAACTGCTCAGCGGATAAAAGGTGCGTCGCCCGAAACAATGTTCGAAGCGCGCCCCGGCGCGAGCGAAGATCGGGCGGCCGCCACGCGAACAACGGAGCGCGCATGATTGATGCTACATCGACGCCGTTGCCATGGAGCCATGCCGTCGTCGACATTCCCGGCGGTGGTTTGGCAACCGAACGCTCCGCAACGGCCAGCGAATGCGCGGCCATCAAAAACAATCTCGGGCTCGCCTCGCTTACGAACGTCACGGCCACGTATCGCATCACGCGCCTTGCGGGCGGCGGTTATCACTTGGCTGGCCGCGTCAAGGCGACCCTCGAACAAGCCTGTGTCGTGACGCTCGACCCGATCGCGTTGCACATGGATGAAGTGGTCGATGTCGAGTTCTGGCCGGATGCGACATCGACCCGACATGGCAGCGGCAAACGCGACAAAGATTTCGACCGTGATGACGAGCACCCAAGCCCCAGCAATGAGGTCAGCGTCCTGACCGGACCTGACGTGGAGCCATTGGAAGACGGTGCGATGGCGGTTGGCCGCGTGGTTTTCGAAACCGTGTCTGCGGCGCTTGATCCATTTCCGCGCAAAGCCGACGCTGAGTTTAACTGGCAAGATCAGACGGCTGAGGACCCCGCCAAATCGAACCCATTTGCCGTGCTCCAAAAGCTCAAAGACACGCCATAACACCGCGCTGCGGCAAGCGTGCATGAGTGGCGTTTTCGCCTTGTTTCGGGGGCTCAACCGGCTATGGTCCAGCAAAATTCGTGGGCTTTGACGCAGCCCTGACAGATCATTTTCAAGGGCCAGCAAAGCCATGGCGAGCCCCAAGACTATTGCACTCGACGCCATGGGCGGCGACTTTGGACCCGAAGTGATCGTGCCCGGCGCAGCAATATCTTTGCAGCGCCATCCATCACTCAGTTTTTTGTTTTACGGCGACAAAGCCCGGATCGATGCGGTGCTGGCAAATCACCCTGATCTCGCCGCCAAGTCCCGGGTCATTCACACCGATCTCGTCATCGCGATGGACGAAAAGCCGGGCCAGGCGCTGCGCCGTGGTAAGGGCTCCAGTATGTGGCTGCCTCTTGAGGCGGTGAAAGCTGGCGATGCGCATGCGGCCGTTTCAGCGGGCAACACTGGCGCGTTGATGGCCATCGCCAAGCTGGTCCTGCGTCCGATCCGCGGCATCGAGCGGCCAGCCATCGCCGCGTTGTGGCCGACGGTGAAATCGGAATGCATCGTGCTGGACGTTGGCGCCAATATCGGTGCCACCGCCAATCAACTGACCGACTTTTCGCTGATGGGTGCAGCCATGGCCCGCGCCGTGTTTCACATCGAGCGGCCGTCGGTCGGTCTGCTCAACGTCGGAACTGAGGACGTCAAAGGCAACGAGGACGTCAAAGCCGCGCACGCCATTTTGAAGTCGGTCGAGCTGCCGCTGGATTACAAAGGCTTCGTCGAGGGCGATCGGATCGGCCACGGCGCGGTTGATGTTGTCGTGGTTGAAGGCTTCGCTGGCAATATCGCGCTGAAGACGGCCGAGGGCACCGCGCGCCAGATCAGCAGCTACCTCAAGGCCGCGATGACGAGTTCACTGGTGACCAAGTTTGGCGCACTGCTGGCGCGCGAAGGCTTTCGCGATTTGAAGGCAAAGATGGACCCGCGCCGCGTCAATGGCGGCACGTTTCTTGGCTTGAATGGCATCGCTGTTAAAAGCCACGGCGGCACCGACGCTTACGGGTTTGCAAGTGCTGTCGATCTGGCGTTCGAGATGGCTGATTCTGGCTTGGTCGAGCGGCTGACCGCCGACATTGGAAGTTTTCATCACAAACTGGCGGCCTCAAACGGCGTGGCCGCATCCGCAAGCCCCGTCGTTGAGGTCAATGCAGCCACCGCCGCCGTCGCTGCACCACCAGATGCGGTCGAACTCTCGCAAGCATCAACGCGCGCTCGCAGTCTTTAGTCGAAAAGGGTTTTCGTTTGGCAGTTCTCCGGTCAGTCATTCGCGGCGTTGGCGCGCATCTGCCGAAGCGGATCGTCAGCAACGACGAAATTTCGAAAATGGTCGACACCTCCGACGAGTGGATCCGCGAGCGCTCGGGGATCATCCAGCGCCACATTGCCGATGACAGTGAACTGACATCAGATCTTGGCGCTGCTGCCGCTAAACAGGCCTTGATCCGCGCTGGCATCGATCCGGTCGAAATCGATCTTGTGATCTGCGCCACCGCTACGCCAGACCGCACGTTTCCAGCAACCGCTGTTAAAATCCAGGCCATGCTCGGCGTTACGAAAGGCGCAGCCTTCGACGTCCAAGCAGTCTGCTCGGGCTTTATCTACGCCCTGACGATTGCCGATACGTTTCTCAAAACCGGGCAATTCAAGCGCGCGTTGGTGATTGGCGCCGAAACATTTTCCCGCATCGTCGATTGGACTGACCGCGGCACATGCGTATTATTTGGCGACGGCGCAGGTGCCGTTGTGCTCGAAGCCCAACCGCAGCACGGGACGCGCGACGATCGCGGAATTTTGGCAACTCGGATCCGATCGGACGGACGCTACGAGGATTTGCTGTACGTCGACGGTGGTCCGGGCTCGACCAAAACCGTCGGGCATTTGCGCATGAACGGTCGCGAAGTCTTCCGGCATGCGGTGCAAAAAATTTCAGGCGTTATTGAAGAAACGCTGGTCGAAACCGGCTACACCGCCGACGAGATCGATTTGTACGTGCCCCATCAGGCCAACAAACGCATTCTCGACGGCATAGCGAAAAAGCTGGCTGTCGCGCCAGAAAAAATCGTCATGACGCTCGACAAGCACGGCAACACGTCGGCGGCTTCGATTCCGCTCGCGCTCAACCAAGCCTTCGAGGATCACCGCATCAAAGACGGCAATCTGGTCTTGATGGAAGCCATGGGCGGTGGATTCACCTGGGGCGCGGTGCTGGTGCGCTGGTGAGCAGCCCGGCGTTTTCCGTATCACGGCGGGACTGATCTGGCGGCCAAACGGCGTGTGCTTGCGGTCCGGTCGCGGCGCTAAGCTTGTCGCGACGGCGGGTTTTGACCGGGCGATGGTGCGCTGCAATAGATGAATCGGTAGTTATTTCAGGCGCTTGTGGCGCTCCGTCGTTGACCCGACAACAAACCGCAGCTAACGTCGGCGGTATAAAACATCCCTAGGCTGGGAGGATGGCAATGAACGGTAAAACTTTGACGCGGGCGGATCTCGCCGAAGCGGTCGTGGAAAAAGTCGGACTGCCGCGCAACGAAAGTCAGGAATTGGTTGAGCGGGTCCTGGACGAAATTTCGGGCAGCCTGGCGGAAGGCGATGCCGTTAAATTGTCGTCGTTTGGTTCGTTCGGTATCCGCCAAAAGGGTGAACGGGTCGGCCGCAATCCGAAAACTGGCCAAGAGGTTCCGATCACGCCGCGACGCGTGCTGGTGTTTCGCCCCTCCAACATCATGAAAGACCGGATCAACAAAGGTCACAGCAAACGCCCTGATGACAAACTGGTCGATAAACCAGCCAGCAAACAACGTGGCCTAACGCTCGATCAGACCGACTGATTAGATTGGGCGGCACAACGCTGATCGTGGCGCACGGGCGCTGCGCGCCAAAAAAACTGCTCAGAAAATGTGTGGCCATAGCTGTTGCGCCGCGCTGAGTGATGTCTCAAGGTTCGATGCCGCTAAACTTAAACAGGTTGTGTTTGAGAGGGACATCGAGCGATGAACAAATCAGCCGACGCCTTTCGCACCATCGGTGAAGTGGCCGATGACCTCGATGTGCCAAAGCACGTTTTGCGTTTTTGGGAAGGCAAGTTTCCGCAGATCAAACCGATGAAGCGTGGCGGTGGCCGGCGCTATTATCGTCCTGAAGATCTCGAACTTTTGCGCGGCATCCGCCATCTCCTTCACGCCGAAGGCTACACCATCAAGGGCGTACAAAAAATTCTTCGCGAGCACGGCATTGATCAAGTGAAGCGGGCATCGCGCGCAGCGATAGCGGCGGCGGCGGCCGCCGAGGAAACGCGCAAAAAACGTGGACGAAAATCAGCGGTCGAGACGTTGCCAACTGCTGGTTCAAAGCCGCTACCAGCAACTCAGGACAGTCCCGACAACGCCACGACGCGGTCGGGATTGAGCACTGTGGAAACAACGCCGCTGACTGCGACGGCGAAGGCAACAGTGTTGGCTGCCATCCGGGAATTGGAGCGCGTGCGTGAACTGCTCGCGATGCCGACTTCGGTTGGTCAATTTGCAAGTGAAACTTCGGTTGCGGCCTCAACGACCGAATCCTCGGCAGGCGATCGCGTGCCCAAGCGGGCTCGCGCATCCCGCCGCTAGCACGATCAAACGCATGACCCTTTGCGACGTGTGAGGCTGCAAATTTCGTGACATCTGAAATTGATATCGTGTTCGTCGATCTCGCGGTCATCGCAGCATGGATCGATGACGAGGAGCGCGCGACGCCGCGCCTTGCCGCCAGCGATGTTGCCCGCGCCGCACGCATCATGGCAACGCGCGATGCTGACGGCCGGGCCTGGCGTGCAGCCAGAATTGCAACACGGATAATTCTTGAGCGCTGGTGTGGATCAGCCATCCGCAGCTTGCCGTTCGTCATTGAAGACGGCGGGCGGCCGACGTTGCCGCAGTCGAAAGCCCCAACGCCGCAGTCGGCGGCGACCGCGCCTGCGTTCAGCGTGTCACACAGCGGCGACGCCGCTCTGATTGCGATTTCGTCAGACGGCCCGATTGGCGTTGATCTTGAAGCGCCCCGCCAGCTTGCGATGTCGCCTCAGCGGCGTGCGTTGTTGCTCACAGCAGCAGCGCGATTGTCGCGCCACGGCGACGCTGCCGATCTCACCATCGACGGCAGCGAGGCTGGCGTTTTGCGCGCCTGGGTCCAGCTTGAAGCAGTCGCGAAGGCCAGCGGCCTTGGTATTGGTCGCGTACTGACCGCGCATGGCGTTGTCGGCGGACGCGTAGGTGACGCTGGCCAGACGGCTATCACGCAAGATATTGCTGTTCGTGATCTCGCGGTCGGCGGTGGCTACGCGGCGGCGATCGCAATGGCGCGGTCCGCACTCCCATCCGATCCGATACTCGCAAAGCCATTTCCAACCAAGCGCGCCGACCTCGCGGATTTTTTGAAACGATGAGGATTGATCGGCGAGAGTTCAGCGTGCGGAACCGGCTTAGATCAGTCGAGAATTGCAAGATGCCGCGACCAGCACGCGACAGATCAAAGAAGGCGAGCCGTTGACCCTCAGCCGCGATCAGGGCACAAAGGGCGCTTCGGAGCGTAGCGCAGCCTGGTAGCGCACCAGTCTGGGGGACTGGGGGTCGCAGGTTCAAATCCTGTCGCTCCGACCAATTTTTTCTGACCCAATGCGAGGTCGCCGGTTCCTCGCTACCTCGCATAATAACTGATTGCGCGCTGGGCAACGTGTCGGCGCCGTGCTGCAATTCTGCGACGCCGGTGTGGTGACGGTTCGCTTTGAGGTCCGCGAAGCTGGCGCGTCAGCTGGCAGCGGCCACGCGTATCTTTGATGTTGTTACTGCCGTCTGCGGCATCAGCATCTTCCGGACAGCTAACCGGTTTGCAATGACGGCAAGCGCATGAGCCATCTGTTACGCCAGGCGGCTGTTGGTGCCGCCTAGTTTCGGCGCTGGGACGCTCGAACTTAGTCGATTTGCAATCATGAGCTCGTCGCGTCCGACGCTCACCATTGAAAACGCGCCATCACCCCAGCTAGTGTTGCAGCCAACAAGGGAGCCTGAGTGACTTAATGAAAATCGCAGTCGCCGGCACAGGCTATGTCGGACTATCGAACGCCGTGCTTCTGGCGCAAGGCAACGAAGTGGTCGCACTCGATGTGATGGCCGAAAAGGTCGCCATGCTGGAGCGTCGACAGTCACCGGTCGCCGATCCAGAAATCGAAGATTATTTGCTGACGAAGCCGCTCAAACTCCACGCCACACTGTCGAAAGACGAAGCCTACGGCAGCGCCGACATTGTCATTGTCGCGACGCCGACCGATTACGATCCCGTGACGGACAATTTTAATACCGGGTCGATCGAGGCTGTTGTGGCGGATGTGCGAGCGAGAAATCAAAATGCTTTGTTGGTCATCAAGTCGACCATCCCAGTCGGCTACACGCTGCGCCTACGGCAGCAAACCGGCTGCACCGACATCATTTACTCGCCAGAATTCTTGCGCGAAGGCCGCGCGCTGTATGACAACCTCTATCCATCTCGAATTGTTGTCGGCGAAGTCTCAGATCGCGCGGCAGCGTTCGCCAGGCTTTTGAGCGCAGGCGCCATTCGCAAAGACACGCCGGTTTTGTTGACGCAGCCGACCGAAGCAGAAGCGATTAAGCTGTTCGCCAACACGTACCTCGCCATGCGGGTCTCTTACTTCAACGAGCTCGATACCTACGCTGTGACGCACGGCCTTGACACGCGGCAGATCATCGAAGGCGTCTGCCTCGATCCCCGCATCGGCAATCACTACAACAATCCCTCGTTTGGATATGGCGGTTACTGTTTGCCCAAAGACACCAAACAGTTGCTCGCCAACTATCGCGAGGTGCCGCAAAATCTCATTCAGGCCATTGTCGCGTCGAACAGCACGCGCAAAGATTTTATCGCGGGTGCCATCGTCAGCCGCAACCCCAAGGTGGTTGGCATTTATCGCATGATCATGAAGGCGGGTTCAGACAATCTGCGCGCCTCCAGCATTCAGGGCGTGATGAAGCGCGTCAAAGCCAAAGGCATCGAAGTCATTATTTATGAGCCGATGCTTGAGGGATCTGAGTTTTTCCGCTCGCGCGTGGTCACGGATCTCGCAGCCTTTAAGGCTGAAGCAGACGTGATCATTTCTAACCGAATGGCGCCCGAATTAGGGGATGTCGCCGACAAGGTCTTTACCCGCGATTTGTTCGGCGACAATTAGGTCAGGCGCCGTGTCCGCAGCAACGGGCCTTAGTCGTGCAAACTGCGCCGTCGACAAAATGGAACCATCGCAAGGGCCAGTGCGGTCAGCACCGCAACCAGCAGCCACGCTTCATTGATGGATTGCGACAGCGCGGCACGCTCGATGTAGCCGCGCACGACGGCTTCCATTTGCGGCGTCAAGCCGTCTGCGAGCCCGCGTGCATAGTCATCGAGTGGAATTCCAGCTTGGATGGCAGCGTTAGTATCGCCAGCCTTCAGTCGCGCTGTCAGCGCTTCGCCATGCCCGCTAGCCCGACCGAACAAAACGGTATCGATCAACGCGAGACCAATTGCGCCGCCGAGATTTCGCATCAGGTTGAAAAGCCCGCTTGCGTCGGCCACGCGGTTGGCCTCAAGGCCGCCAAGCGCTAACCGCGTCGGTGGCAAAAGGCAGAACATAATCGCAACTCCGCGCACGATCTGCGGGACCAGCATGTCGTCGAAGTCGGTCTTCACGGTTTGATTGCAACTCATCGCGAGGCCGATGGCAAATAGCGCGAAACCAAAGCCAGTTAGCAGGCGGGGATCGACGCGTCGCTCTAGGGCAACGGCAATCGGGGCCGTTGCAAGTTGTGCCAGCCCAGTGACCAGCATGATCTGACCGGTTTCAAACGCATCGTGACCGCGCACGAACGACAGAAAAACAGGCATCAGATACACCGATCCGTATAGTCCGATGCCGAGGATGAAGCTCAAGCAGCAACCGATTGCAAAGCGACGGTCGCCAAAAAGCTTGAGGTCTACAATCGGGACGGGTCGGGTCATGGAGCGGCGCACGAAGACGAGACCAAAAACCAGCGTTGCGGCGGCAAACGACACAACAGGCAATGACAGCCACCCGCGTTCTGGGGCTTCTTTCAGGGCGAGTTCAATCGAGCCAAGTGCAATCGCGATTGCAGCCAGCGCAATGACGTCGAGTTTGCGGATCAATGTCAGCGCCATTGGTGCGCGCGGTAGAACGACGGGCGCGAACAGCAGCGCGAACATGCCAGCTGGGATGTTGATCAGAAACAACCACGGCCACGAATAATTCGATGTGATCCATCCCCCGACAATCGGCCCGACGGTTGGCGCCAGCACGGCGAGCACACCGGCAATGGTGGTTGCTAGCGCCTGTGACCGCTGCGGGAACATGATGAAGACGGCGGTGAAAACTGTTGGGATCAGTGTGCCGCCAGCGAAGCCTTGGACAATGCGCCAAGCAATCAACTGGTCGAACGACGTGGCGTAGGCAGCGCCTGCGGAAGCAAACGTAAAGATTGCAATCGAGGCGGCGAACAGCCAGCGCATCGACAAGGCGCGGGTCAACAGTCCGGTCAATGGAATGGCAATAACTTCGGCAATCAGATAGGCGGTTTGCACCCAGCTCATCGCAGATTTGTCAATTGCAAGTGCGGCTTGGATATCTGGCAGCGAGGTTGCGACGACCTGGATGTCGAGTATGGCCATGAACATGCCAAGACACAGGATCGAGAAGCCAAACCACCTCTGCAGCGGAGATGAATTGGCGCGTTCTATTTCGGTGATATCGTGGCTAGGGTTGGACGACATTGCTCAACCGTGATGGCGACGATGCGAGGGCTGCATGTTCGGCGCGAATCCGGATGAACAACACTGCTGCGTTCAGGACGGTGAAAATGGCAGCAAAGCCGACCAATCCGAACGCCAGTGGCAAAGCTGCAATTTCACCAACAACGATGGCATAATTCGGGTGAGACATAAATCGGTAGGGCCCCGTTGTCACCAACGGAGCACCGGGAAGCACAATAATCCGTGTGGTCCAGCGCTCACCTAATGTCAGCAACACCCAAACCCGGCAGACTTGCAAGACAATGAACACACCGAGCCACGCGATTGTAATAGGCAAGTCGGGGGCGAGGAGCCAAAGTCCGACCAGCCACGCGCTGTGAACGGCGACAATCAGCCCGTAATGTTCAGGCGCAATTTCTTGAGCGCCGCGCGCCATCAGCCGTGCCGTGTTACGTTTGGCGATAACGAGTTCGGCCAACCGCTGCAGCGTCACCAACATCAGCACGACAAAAGCGAGTGTCATGACGTGCACTCTATGATGGCTGTGCTAGCGGAGAAGCCTGGGCCCATTGCGACAAGTGCCGACCGGTTCGGTAAGCCTTCAGCTAGCATGCGCTCCAACACAAACAAGACAGTGGGCGCTGACATGTTGCCATAGTCCGCCAAAATTGCGCGTTCGTGATTGAGGCTGTCGGCTTCGAGACCGAGAGCGTGTTCGAGGGCGTCGACAACCTTGGCACCGCCGGGATGGCAAATAAATCGATCGACGTCTGCGGGTGTGTGATCCGCTGCGGCGAGCATGGTCGTGACAGCCGCACCCATGTTGGCGCGCGCAAAGGGTGGGATCGCGCGGGCGAAGATCACGCCGAACCCTTCGGGGTCAACATTCCAACCCATCAGATCGATCGTCTGCGGCCAGGTGTGTTCGCCCGCGGCGGTGATGAGAGGATGGGATGGCCTCGCATCGCCCGCGCGAAGCAAGCAGGCTGCGGCGCCGTCACCAAACAGAGCAGAAGCGACGATGTTGGCTTTGGTCAAATCATCGAGGCGAAAAGCCAATGAGCAAACTTCAACCGCGACGAACAGCACATTTTGGCCTGGCATGCCGCGCGCAATGTTGGCTGCAATCCCCAGACCCGAGACACCGCCTGCGCAGCCAAGCCCAAACACCGGCACGCGCCGTGTCGACGGGCGAAAGCCGAGAATTGGAAAGCTACGGACGTCGAGGCTCGGTGTTGCGATGCCCGTCGATGAGACGGTGACGATGGCATCAACATCGTCAGCCGTCAGATCAGCGTCAATCAGCGCTTTGCGCGTTGCATCTTCAAACAACAGCCCGGCGCCGTCGAGATAGGCTGCGGTCCGCTCCGGCCATCCGCGCGGTGACCGATACCAATCGATCGGCATGACGAAGTGTCGCTTGCGGATACCGGACGTTTGATAAACGGCTGACAGCCGCTGGAACTCGGGATAGCGGTCAGCGAAGATGGCATGCGCGGTGGCGGCGACCTCATCCTGCGAAATGGTTCCCGGCGGCGTGGCTGTGCCAAGACCAAGCAGTGCGACGGGCGTCGAGCGTAACTCAGAAGCGATGACCATGGTCGTTATACGCTAAGCCACGCAATTGGTTTCACCAACCCGCGCGATGAGCACAACCACCGCGCCGACAAGCGGCTAGGCAGCGCCTACCATCTGTATTGCAGGCCGCCATAGATCGCGCGCCCATTGCCCGGCTCAAATAGCAGGCTCTGAGCGTTAGCTCGGGTCGCGATGCTCGCACTCGAGATGTAGGCCTCATCGGTAAGATTTCGGCCTTCGATGTAGCTGGTGACCGCCCCGCCATCATCGAAGCCAAGCTTGGCGCCGAGCAGGGCATAAGCCTCTGTGGCGAACGTGTTGGCGCTGTCGACGAAATAGCCGTCTGGCACCCATTCGACATTTGGACCGCCGTAAAGGCCGCTGGAATGTTTGTAAAGTAACTCGGCGCGCAGGAAGTGGCGCGGCGCGCCTGGTAAATCGTTGTTGCCAAAACCGCGGTCGTCATCAAAACGAAAATCACTGAATGTGTAGGCTGCATTGAGCCACAGTGCGTCGCTGGCGCCATGGTTGGCTGGCTTTAGAATGCCCGACATGAGTTTAACGCCAAGTCCGAGTTCAGCACCTTGATGGATCGAAGCATCGATGTTGACTTGTGTGCATGTGCCGAGCGCGCCCGTCGATAGGCACTGGAATTCGTTTTCGATGGCTGCGTGATAAACCGCGATGTCCCACGTCACGCTGGACGTCGCTCCGCGTGTACCGACCTCGTAGGTTGTCGCTTCTTGCGGCTTAAGCGACGTTGTGGTGATCGACGTGACTGTGATCTCGCCAAAAGTTGGCGCTTCGGCGCTGCGTGAGATGTTGCCAAACATCTGAGCATACGGCGTCGCATCCCAGACAAACCCCAATTTGGGACTGACCAGGTCGAAGTCGGCCGTGCCGGATTGATCGCCATCGGCGAGAAAGCGATCGTCGAGGCGACGTTGCACGGCTGCGTATTGCAGACTGGCAACGAGCGCGAGGTCCGGTCGAACGAAAAACGAGTTTTCTGCATAAAGCGTCGTGGTGTCCGAACTCTGGTTGGTGTTCGAAAACACTGCACCACGAAGCCCGAGATTATTGCGAAGTAACTTCGCGTGTTCGTCGCCATTATGTTGCGAGACGCCAGCAACGAAACGGTTCTTGAAATCACCGATCATGCCTTCATCAACGATGCGCCCGAACCCGCCATATTCGTCGGAGCGTTGATCAACAACGGCAAAGATCGGATGATCGAGATGGCGATTAAAGTAAAAGCCGCCAAGCTCAACGACCGTTCCTGGGCTAACCCGCATCGTGGTCCGATTGGCAACGCGCGTACTATCGATGTTGCGACGATAGTCGCGATCTACGTTGTCATTGCCTTGACCAGAGAACGTGACCGGCGAGCCGGGGCGCACGAAAGCGCCCTGCGGATTGGTGAGGGCTTCCGATCGCGTGACGGCTCCTGGAATGCGCTGATTGATATCGTTAGCGTTCAAATAAAACCGCGTTTCGATGTCAGGCGTTAGGCGATAGCCAACGTTCATCGCCGCGCGAACGCTTTCGCCTTCGCTGTGATCGCGATAGCCGTCCTGTTCTTGCGCGGTCAGTGAGATGAAGTAATCGGCGGCACCGTAGACGCCGCCCGAATTGACGGCCGCTTTGCGAAAGCCAAACGAGCCAACATCAACCCGTGCCCCGAATTGATCGGCATCATAACCCGTTGGCATCACAAAATTGATAGCGCCGCCGAGCGAACTGGCCCCAAAGCGCAGCGCATTGGCACCTTTATAGACTTCGATATATCGATAGGCCGTCGGATCAATTTCTTGGAAATCGCTGTTGCCGGATGCCTGGCTGATCGGAATGACGCCGTCCATCAGCAGCGTGACGCCACGGCCGTGAAAGTTGCGCGATAAGCCCGAGCCTCGGATCGAGAGGCGTGTATCTTCACCCCATTTGGGTTGGACAAAAATTCCCGGGACGTATTCGAGCGCGTCCTTGATCGTCGTTGCCGGTGTGCTCGTTTTGTAGACGCCATCGGGTACGATCGTGACAGCGCCGGGGGTTCGCGCAATTTCAGCGCGCGCTTCAGCCGTTGATGGCACGGTTAAACTGCCGGCGCGATCGGCTGGGTTGCTCGTGGTTACAACTCCAGACGTCGTGCCACCATCGCTGGTCGGAGTTGTTGGATCGGTGCCGGACTCTTCATTATTGTTTGGCGCTCGCGGTTTGGCTGCGGCGACAGGTTGGGACACTGCGGGCGGCTGGCGTGGCTTGGCCGCAATTGGAATTTTTGTTGGCGCTGGCGACGCTTTAGCTTTTGGTGGCAGGGTCGGTTGCTCTTGCTGCTGGATCACGTTGACTTCGGGCAACGAGTGGGCGGTCTGCGCAATGGCTGATGTGATCATCAAGCTTGAAAGCAGGCCAAGTGCTGCAAAACGCAGTGCCGCGTTCAAAGGCGTCAGAACACGTGGGAGTGCAACGAAACCTGCAGCATTGCGGCGTGCACGGGTGCGCGAAAATCGTGACATGGGATGTCTCCTATAAGCCAAGCGCCCGGTGTGGCAGAGCCACTCCCGGCGGCGTCATGTGACGCGACGTGGGACTCAGGAGACGATGGGTGGGGCGCGTGAGCCGACCGCTGGACCAGCGCGAACCGGTGGCAGAATGCCGCTCTCCCGCAGGGAGAAGGGTGCAACGCGATAGATTGCGGGCAGAGACACCTGCGAAATTTCGGTGCGGTCTGCGATAGAAACGACGCCAGAAAATGCGCACGGGTGATCTCGATGATCACCTTCGTCCGCTGGATGCTCGGTTGGTGCAAGATCACCATTGGCATCGACAGCTAACGTTTTCGCGCCGTCGGTTGTGCAGATCACGACTTTAAAGATGCCGTTGGCCGCCGCCGGAAGATCCGGCATGTACCCGACCGGGATCAGCGCACGCAATAAAACGGCTACAAGCAAAAGTTGGCTGAGCCAACGCGCTAGCACGCTTGTCATACGACTG
>JANMII010000325.1:0-4823 GCA_031375665.1 Hyphomicrobium sp. | reverse complement strand
CGGCAACAGAGCAAGAAGCCAGCCTGACCGGAACGCGAGCGCCAGACCGGTGAACAAGATCACCCCGCCCAGATACATCGGGTTGCGCGTAAACTTGTAAATCCCGCCGGTCGCCAGATGCTTGGCCGAACCCGTGGGGTCAATCGGCGTCCCAATCGTGCGGAAGTACCCCGCCCCCGCAATCGCAATACCTAGCCCACCAATCGCCGCCAGCACCCCCGGCCACTTCAGCCCGTCATAAGCCAGTGGCAACGGCCACACCCGTTCCAAGCCATAGGCTAGCACCACCGCCACCACGTAAAGTATCGGCGGCCACGGATACCGGTTCGCCCGGTCAGTCAAATGGAGATCCGACATCAGACACCTCTCGCGTTCCACAGTGAAGCCACAGTGAGCCACAGTGAAGGCCAAAGGGCTCGGCCCTTTGGTAACCCTTTACGAAGTGGGACCGTCCATCATCTTATAGGCTACACCTTAAAACCCGGCGTCCATTGGCCGGAGGGCAACTAAGCCCGACAACTAACAGACACCCCCCTGGCCTTCACTTCCTTAACGTCACTCGCCGCTAGGCTCGCCTTCACCCGCACCATCGCCTGCCTCGCCCTCGCTCTCATCTCCGCCGACTTCGGAGATGCGTTCGACCGAGACGACCTTTTCCGTGCTGTCGGTTTTGAAGATGCGCACGCCCTGGGTGTTGCGCCCGGCGATCCGCACGTCGTGCACGGGACACCGGATCAGCTGCCCGCCATCGGTAACCAGCATGATCTGATCCGTTGGCAGGATCGGGAATGACGCAATCAGCGGCCCGTTGCGATCATTCACGACCATGGCAACGATGCCTTTACCGCCGCGCCCACTGGTCCGGTATTCATACGACGACGACCGCTTGCCAAAGCCGCGCTCCGACACCGTCAGCACGAACTCCTCGTTGGCGGCCAGTTCGGCAATCCGCTCCCCCGTTAACTCGACGGCAGCATCGCTTTCCTCGTCGGTGTCCGCTGCCACGGCCACCGGCTCAGACGCCTCGTCACCCGCTTGCGCTTCCGCATTCTGCGCCCGGCGCAAGGCTATAGCTTGCTTGAGATACGCCGAACGCTCAGGTGCCGTCGCCTCGACATGTTTCAAAATCGCCATCGAAATGACGCTGTCGCCTTCGTCCAACCGGATCGCGCGCACGCCGTCGCTATCGCGCCCCTTGAACAACCGTACTTCGTCCTTGATGAGGAAGCGCACGCACTTGCCCAGCGCGGTCGTGAACGCAACGTCGTCCTCGTTCGTCGCCACCGCGACGGCAACAATAGCATCGCCCTCGTCAAGCTTCATCGCGATCTTGCCATTGCGATTGATGCTCTCGAAATCCGCCAGCGCGTTCCGCCGGACATTGCCCGACTTCGTCGCAAACATCAGCTCCAACGCGCCATAAGTCGACGCATCTTCCGGCAATCCAAGGATCGACGTGATCCGCTCGCCCGGCTGCAACGGCAGCAAATTGATGAGCGCCTTACCCTGGCTCTGCGGCCCCCCGGCCGGCAACCGCCAGACCTTCATCCGGTAACACATGCCGCGTGACGAGAAGAACAGCACCGGCGTGTGCGTGGAGGCTGAGAAGATCTGCGTGACGAAATCTTCGTCCCGCATCGTGACACCCGACCGGCCCTTGCCGCCACGCCGCTGCGCCCGGTAGGTCGAAAGCGGCACGCGCTTGATGTAGCCCTTGTGCGAAACGGTAACGACGCACTCTTCGCGTTGAATGAGGTCCTCGTCGTCGAGGTCGCCATCCATTTCCATGATCTCGGTGCGCCGGTCGACGGCAAACTCCGAACGGATGCCCGACAACTCGCTCTTGATGATGTCGATGATCCGCACCCGCGACGACAGGATTTCCAGATAGTTTTTGATTTCCTCGGCGAGCTTTTTCAACTCGTCGCCGATTTCATCGCGGCCCAGCGCCGTCAAGCGGGCAAGGCGCAATTCGAGGATTGCTTTGGCCTGCTCCTCCGACAACCGATACGACCCGGTCGCCGTCAACTTATGGCGCGGATCGGCGATCAGTTCGATCAGCGACGCCATGTCTTTGGCTGGCCAATCGCGCGCCATCAATTGCTCTTTGGCGTCCGCAGGCGAGGCCGAAAAGCGGATCAACTTGATCACGTCGTCGATGTTGGCGACCGCAATCGCCAAGCCGACGAGCACATGCGCTCGATCGCGCGATTTGGTCAGCAAATGCTTGATACGCCGCGTCACCACCTCTTGTCTAAAGTGCGTGAACGCCGACACCATATCCTTGAGGTTCAAACTCTCGGGCCGGCCGCCGTTGATCGCCAGCATGTTGGCGCCAAACGAGGTTTGCAGATCGGAGAACTTGTAGAGGTTGTTCAGTACCACTTCGGCAACCGCATCGCGCTTGAGTTCGATGACAACGCGAATACCTTCGCGATTGCTCTCGTCCCAAAGATCCGCGATGCCCTCGATTTTCTTGTCGCGCACCAGGTCGGCGATCTTTTCAATCAGCACGCGCTTGTTCACCTGATAGGGAATTTCAGTGATGATCAGCGCTTCGCGATCCTTGCGGATATTCTCGATTTTGACCCGCGCCCGCATGATGATCGAGCCGCGCGATTTGTGATACGCCGACAGAATGCCGCCGCGACCCAGAATGATGCCGCCGGTCGGGAAATCCGGCCCCTGCACGATTTGGCACAGCTCGTCGATAGTGACTTCCGGGTTATCGAGATCGGCCATGCAGGCGTCGATGATTTCGCCGAGGTTATGCGGCGGGATGTTGGTCGCCATGCCGACCGCGATCCCGCCCGCGCCGTTGACCAACAGGTTGGGAAACTTGGCCGGCAACACCGCCGGTTCTTTCAGTTGGCCGTCGTAGTTGTCTTTGAAATCGACCGTGTCATTGTCGAGGTCGTCAAGCAGGAACGACGCGACCTTTGCCAATCGGCTTTCGGTGTAGCGTTCAGCAGCCGGCGGATCGCCGTCAATCGATCCAAAGTTGCCTTGGCCGTCGACCAATGGCACACGCAATGAAAATTCTTGCGCCATGCGCACCAGCGCATCGTAAATTGCGAGGTTGCCGTGCGGATGATACTTGCCCATCACCTCGCCGACGATGCGCGCCGATTTGACGTATTTCTTGTTCCAGTCGAGGCCGAGTTCGCTCATGGCAAACAGGATGCGGCGATGCACAGGCTTTAGGCCGTCGCGGACGTCGGGCAGCGCGCGCGATACGATCACGCTCATCGCGTAATCGAGATATGATCGCTTCATTTCCTCAGCGATCGTGATCGGCCGAACGTCGCTTGGCTCGCGACCTGAGGGTTTGTCGTCGTCGCTGCGGTCTACCAAGGGCGGGGGTCTTTCTCGAAAATCGCGACGGCGGAAGGCATCCGCTGCGCGCGTTCAAATCAGCCTCTGTTTTCTAGCAAATCGACGGCCGCAATGCCACCTGCGTGGCGACGTGACACGGACCGTTATCCCCACCCGATTTATAAGTTATTTCAATTCATTAGACTGAGTTGGCTCGGCCCGGCACCAGCCTTGGCTCGACTTGCTGCGGTCACACTCTCAACCTACATCTGTCTGCGACTCAAATTGCGCGCCACCACAGCGCGGGGCGGGGCGCGGCCAACCGGCGACGCGGCGCATCGCCGTACCCGAACCGGTGGCTTGTAGAACTTCGAAAAGGGACGTTCGTTATGATCCAATTCAAACGCACAAACAGGCACGCAATTCTTCTCACCAGCGCGGCCCTGATCGCACTTGTGGCTGGCGTTGCAGCGCACGCCGAAGAGACCGCAACCTTCATCGCCGAACAAAAGCCAACCGAATACCTCGCCAAGGATCGTTTGATCGGCGCCAAGGTTCACGACAACGACGGCAAGATCATCGGCGACATCGAAGACTTGATTGTTGGCAACGACGACCGCGTCGTCGGCGTAATCATGGGCGTTGGCGGTGTTTTGGGACTTGGCGAGAAAAAAGTCGGTGTCACCACTTCGGCGCTGAGCCTTGAAGTTACCGACGGCAAAATGCACGTCGTCATGCCAGCTGCCACTAAGGACGCACTCACCAGTGCGCCAGCTTACAAACGCGTTGCACCCAAAAAGGGCCTGTATGAACGCGCCGTCGAAAAAGGCATGGAATTGCGCGATAAGTCGGCGGTGACAGCGCAAGACGCGCTCGATGCCGCGAAAGAAAAATCCGGCCCCGCTTACGAGGCAGCCAAGAAGCGCGCGCAAGAAGTCATCGACTCTGCGAAACAAGCCGCCCAGCCGACGTCTCCAAGTAGCACGGCTCCAACTGCGCCCGCGCCAACAGCACCCGCAGCGCCTCAAGCCGCCACACCCTAAGTCAACTGATCTAACGCACAGCCGTCGACGCTAGCGCGCCAAGCTTCCAAGCTTGGCGCGTTGCCGTTGGCGCTGATGTTGGTGTTGGTGTGGGTGCTGGTCTTGCGCCGACGAATTCCGACAGCGCAGCCGAGTGTCACCGCGTTGTAACGCTGCGGGATCAGCGCCATCGGCCAGATCGGCAGCGCGCGCGTGTCACCATGACAGCCCGGAATGACAGCCCGACGTTGATGTTGAGCGCAGCGCCGCAGCTCTCGGAACGCGCAATCGAGATCACACGGTCGTCACGGAGCGGAACGATTACCACATCCGCAACGTTGCATCGGGGATACATCAGCTCGACCAGCCGGAGGCTTCAGATGCGCCAAACGTCAGCACGCTCACATCAACGCGTCGCATCAGGGCTGGCGTTGTGTCTGGCCGCCACCGTCGCGGTCTCACCGCTGACCCACGCCGCCGAGCAAT
>JANMII010000303.1:0-1928 GCA_031375665.1 Hyphomicrobium sp. | reverse complement strand
AATGGTTCCTTCACCGTCCTGATCGATGGCGCCGCCTTCGAGCACGAATGGAAAGCGCTGGATCGGCGTCTTGGCTAGGCGCGCCACATCATCGCCAACGGTCGCGTCGTCGGGCAGATCGTATTTGCCGCCCCAACTGTTGGTCGCAAATCGCAGCGCGATCGGCCCGGCTGGCGTCTTGGCGAAGATCGGCCCCGTGTCGCGCAGCCAGATATCACCGTACTTGGCTGGCACCAGATCGGCGCAATCGCCGATCGCGGCGGTGGCTGTCGCGAGCGCTTCAGCATCGTGAACTAATACACGAACGGTGTTGGTTGGGCTCAACGCGCGAACCAGGGCTGCGACGTCGGCGCGCGGCAACGCCAGATCGCCGTTCCACTCTGGCGCGTTGGCCGGCCATGCCGTCCAGATCGCCTTTTGCGGCGCCCATTCAGCGGGAACATGGGCTGCCGGAACTTGGGCTGCCGGAACAACGGTCGGGATTGTCGTCACGTTATTCCTCGCCATCATCAATCGGATGCACCAGCCGCGCTGAGCCTAACCGTGCACTATCGCGTGCGAGCGATCTCCCCCGCGGTCGTCTAGAAGTCAAGCATGGCTGGTTCGAGACCTCAGTTTAGGCAAGAGAATACGCCAGTCCGGATCAGGCACCCTCAACGCGCACGATCTTGGACTAACGGTTAAGCAATATCCGCCCAAGCCAGCATTTCGCGCTCTGCATGATAAGCTATCGCGCAACACGGCGTGCACTGCTATGTCGGCTGACATGCTTGCTTTTCAAGGCCCGTTTTGAAGTCTGACACGTCGCCCGCCCCCATCCGCCCGTTCGACGCCCGCATGCTTGACGTCGGCTGCGGACACTGGGTTTATGTCGAAGAGATCGGCACGCCGACCGGTCATCCGGCGATCTTTTTGCATGGCGGCCCCGGCAGCGGCGCGCAACACGGCCATCGGGCGCTGTTCGCTTCCGACCGCGATCACGCATTTCTGTTCGATCAACGTGGCACTGGCCGCAGTCACCCGTATCTCAGCCGCCATGCCAACACGACCGCCGACCTAATTGCCGACATCGAAATCATTCGCCAGCATTACAACATCGCCCGCTGGCTCGTGGTTGGAGGATCATGGGGATCGACGCTAGCGCTGGCGTATGCGCAAGCGCATCCCGAGCGGGTGACGGGGCTGGTGCTGCGCGCGATTTTTCTGGGTACCCGCGACGAGGTCCAGTGGGCCTTCATCAATGGCCCGCAGATCTTCCGGCCGGATCTGTACGAGGCTTTCGTTGCGTGGCTCCCAAGTGCTGAACGCGACGACCCGCTGGCTGGCTACGTTCGGCGTCTGACCGATCCCGACTCGGCCGTGCACGGACCGGCGGCACATGTCTGGAACGCCTACGAGCGATGCCTGTCGGAATTGTTACCCGCGGCCGTCCTGCCGTTTGTGGCGCAGCCCCCTGATGCCCGCATCCCGCCAACACCGCTGATCGAAGCCCACTACATCGCCAACGACTTTTTTCTCAACGACGGACAATTGCTCGCCAACGCTGGCCGTTTGGCAGATATCCCCGGACGCATCATCCAAGGCCGCTATGACCTGTTGTGCCCGCCGACCAGCGCCGTCGCGGTCGCGAACGCGTGGCCAGCCTGCCAACTTTCGATCATCGATCGCGCCGGGCATGCGATGACCGAGCCAGGCGTTTTCGCTGCCATGCAAAGCGCGATATCCGAGTTGATCGGACGCTAGATCGATGTGGCAATGAGAGCATGAACCGCGGCCTTGCACTCAGCGCTTGCAGAACGATAAGAGAACGTGTAGCGTACAGTCACGATTTGTACCGGCCTCGTGCTTGGCCGCATGCGCCACAGCAGCGTCTTTTACCATCTAAGGCGTGATCCAACTGTCAGAGATATGACGCGTAGATGGGTCAC
>JANMII010000181.1:0-2143 GCA_031375665.1 Hyphomicrobium sp. | reverse complement strand
TTAACAGCTCCTGAAACAGTTATTGTTTGAGTGGCTGCGAGTTGGATTGGTGGACAAGTTCCGCTGGTAGCGAGCACATTGAAGGTAGTAGTAGCCAGAAGTGATCCGGTTGTAAGGTTGATTGTGCCACCATTTCCTATTATAGCAGCACCCACATTCACCGCACCACTTCTTAATTGATAGCTAACCCCATTTTCTGAAAGAGAAACAGTAACTGCGCTAGTTCCTCCCGAGCAAAGAGGAGTAATTGTAGCTCCAACCACTAATGAATTATTGGGATTGATGTCCACATTGATCGGAACTGTTGTAGTTAATTGTATTGAGCAGGTGATGTTAGAAGCCAATACATTAAATACATCAGAGGCGATCAACGATCCTGTTGGCTTCAAGGCCCTCGTCGATCAAGCCGCTAAAGCTGCAAGCTCACCGGTCGCAAAAGTGGATCAGGCGAAAAAAGCCGCTTAAAGCCACGTGAAGTCGTCGAACGTTCTAGCGATCACCCGTGCTCACGGCCGCACAATGGCGCGTCAAACAACGTCCCCTCCCCAGTGGGGGTGGGGAACTTTAGTCGTCGGCTTGCTTTCGACTAAGACGCCATCCATGACACCCTCGACGATCGTGGCAACGGCTTCTTTGACATTCGCCGCGGCGGCAACTGCAAGCTTAAGAGACTGCGATGACAGCCCCATTAGCCACCGAATTGTCTAGCATCGAAGCAGCCCTGTTGGCGGACATCGCAGCGGCATCGGAGCTCGCAGCGTTGGATGGCGTTCGCGTTGCGGCGCTCGGCAAAAAAGGCAAAGTCTCCGAGCTGATGAGCCGTCTCGGCGCACTTCCTGCCGACGAGAAAAAATCCTTCGGCGCGGCCGTCAATACTTTGAAGGCCACGATTGCGACCGCCCTCGACGCCCGCAAAGACGTGCTCGAAGCAGCTGCGCTCGATAAGCGGCTTGCGACCGAACGTGCCGACGTCACCCTGCCGGTCCGGCTCGGTCCGATCAGTGAGGGCCGCATTCACCCCGTCAGCCAGGTGCTCGATGAGGTCATCGAGATTTTTGCCGACATGGGTTTTGCGGTGGCCGAAGGTCCCGACATCGAAACCGATGCGATGAACTTCGACAAGCTCAACATTCCAGCCGAGCATCCCGCCCGGCAGGATCACGACACGTTCTATTTTTCGCCCGGTGCCGACGGATCGCGACTGTTACTGCGGACCCATACCAGCCCGGTACAAATCCGCACGATGTCGAGCCAGAAGCCACCGATCCGCATCATCGCGCCGGGACGTGTCTATCGATGCGATAGCGACCAAACGCACACGCCGATGTTCCACCAGATCGAAGGCCTCGTCATCGATGAGACCACGCACATGGGTCATCTCAAGTGGGTGCTGGAAGAATTCTGCAAAGCCTTCTTTGAAGTCGATGACGTCAAGATGCGGTTTCGCGCCTCGCACTTTCCGTTTACCGAGCCATCCATGGAAATCGACATTGGCGCGGAAGCCATCGGCAAGCCGGGGCAATGGCTCGAAATTCTCGGCTGCGGCATGGTCCATCCCAACGTGCTCATCAACTCCGGGATCGATCCTGAAAAATATCAGGGCTTCGCGTTCGGCATGGGTCTCGATCGGTTGACCATGCTGAAGTACGGCATTCCCGATTTGCGCGCGTTCTTTTCGGGCGATCTAAAATGGCTGAGAAACTACGGCTTCAGCGTCCTCGACGTGCCAACACTCGGCGGCGGATTGTCGAGTTAATTCGCTTGATCGCTAAGCAAAAGAACAACGGCACACCATGAAATTCACGCTCTCCTGGTTGAAAGATCATTTGGACACGACGGCGTCGACCGAGACGCTGACGACCACGCTGTCCTCGATCGGCCTTGAGGTCGAAGGCGTCGAGGATGCCGGCGCGAAACTCGGCGCATTTACGATCGCACGCATCGTCGAGGCTAAAAAGCATCCCAACGCCGACAAGCTCCAAGTCGTGCAAGTTGAAGTCGCCAAGGGCCAGCCATTGATGGAAGTGGTGTGCGGCGCGCCGAACGCGCGCGCTGGCATGCTGGCTGTCTTCGCGCCGCTTGGCACTTACATTCCAGGATCGAAAATCACGTTGGAGAAAAAGCCGGTGCGCGGCGTCATCTC
>JANMII010000170.1:0-24905 GCA_031375665.1 Hyphomicrobium sp. | reverse complement strand
TTTAACCGTGCCGATCGCGCAGCCGGTGATTTCAGCCGCCTCTTCGTAAGAAAACCCTTCGGCGCCGACCAAAACCAGCACTTCTTTTTGGTCATCGGTCAGTTGATTGAAGGCTTTCTTAAAGTCCAGCATGTCCATGTGGCCGTGTTGCGCTGGCAGCACGGAAAGACGCTCAGCCATGGCGCCGTCGGCATCCTCAACTTCGCGACGGCGTTTGCGAAGATTAGAGAAATAGGTGTTGCGAAGAATCGTGAACAGCCATGCTCTTAGGTTGGTGCCTTCCTCAAATTTCGGCAGATTTGTCCAGGCTTTCACGAGCGTGTCTTGCACAAGGTCGTCAGCCTTTGCTGGATCGCCGCAAAGCGAATTCGCAAATGCACGCAAGTTCGGCACTGATTTTATCAGAAGGCTTTCAAGGTCCGACTTTGGTTTGCCGGCATTCTGTTCAGCAGCCATCTGCGCACCCGCTTTCGGGTCAGCACTCATGGTGTACCTCCGCCGCCTTGCGCTTCTTTATTCTTCAATTGCTGGAGCAGCTGGACAAACCGGTCTGGCACCGGCTCGGTGACCAATTCGGTGTAGGCTTCGCGGAGTTTTTTGCCGATCTGCCCTTGCAGTTCAGGCGGAAGCGCAAGGATCACCTTGGAGCCGTCGGAGGAACTCGACCGGTCATCGCCTGCGTTCATAGTGCCATTCTCCTACTGCCTAATCGTCGGCTGCTGATCGCCAGCGCCGAAATCCCATCGCGAATGTTTGCCAGCGAGTTTAACGCACGTATTTGCACGACGCACATCCCACCCCACATCGTCCAAACGCCTAGTCGCGATCAAAGTTCCACGAGATGCACCAATTTTCTTGGTCCGGCAGAAGCGCTAGAAAATTGTTCAAAAACAACGTTTTGCAGCCATCTCATCAGCTTTATTTCCACCCAAACAAGGTGAACAATAACTACGTTCTGAAAATGATCGCGCCGCCGGTCATCCCAGCTCCGGCGGCCGTCATCAGCAGCGTGCTTCCTGAGCTGATCGGCCGGACAGCGTTCGCCATCGACAAAGTGAACGGGATGGTTGCGGCCGAACTGTTGGCAAACTCGGCAATCGTCGTCAGATGATTATCGGGCGCGATGCCCAACTGCCGAGCGACCGTCGCGATCATGCGGGCGTTGGCCTGATGAGGAATGAAGTGCGTCACGTCTGACGCTGCCAAGTTTGCGCGGAACAATACTGCCCTCGCGCAGTCCGTCATCATCTGAACGGCTTGGGCGTAAACCGCTTGGCCATTCGAAATCACCATAAGCGTTTCAGACACGTCGGCGAGGGCAGCAAACGGCTTGCGACTACCGCCGCCGGGAATTTGGATGAGCCCGTAGTGCGCGCCGGACGACGCGAGTTTTGTAGCCACGACGCCGGTATCCGTCGTCGCCGTCGGCACGAGCACGACAGCGCCTGCCGCATCGCCAAACAGGACGCTGCTGGCTCGGTCGGCTGAGTTGATGCGCCGCGATAAAACATTGGCGGCAATGACGAGTACGGCTTCGCCGCGGGCGCGGACATGGCTATCGGCGAGTGCCAAAGCATAGATGAACCCGCCGCATGCACCCGCCATGTCAATGCCGCCGGCCTGATGTAGTCCCAAGCGATGCGCCACGAACGGCGCGGACGGCGGTAGCAGATGATCCGGCGTTGAAGTTGCGAGCAAGACCAGGGCGATGTCACGCCGATTGAGCTCGGCATTGACAAGAGCCATTTCGCCAGCGCTGACCGCGATGTCGGTCAGTGCCTCGTCGTCGGCGACGTAGCGCCGAGCTTCAATGCCGGTGCGACGAACGATCCAGCCAGCGTCCAGCCCGAGCCGCCTTTCGATGTCGGCGTTCGGCACGCGATGCTTTGGCGCGTAGTGGCCAAGACCGGCGATTGCGACGCCTGTCATGCGCGAACCTCATCGATAGCGTCGAGTACCGTGGTGTAGGCCTGCGTGAGTTCAGCCGCCGTCACGCAATAGGGCGGCATTGTGTAAACGGTATTGCCGAGCGGCCGCACGAGAACACCACGTTCGATGCAACGCTGCCGCAACGGCACGGCGATGTTGGCGAGATAGCCTGTATCACCCCGGGCAATATCGAACGCGACGATGGTTCCGAGCTGGCGAACGTTGGTCAAGCGATCGTCAGTCGTCAGTTTTGCGACGCTAGCGGACTGCGCCAACTCTAGTGCAGCGATCCGCTCGCGCACCGGTTCATCCTGCCAAATCGTGAGGTTTGCTGCAGCGGCGGCGCAAGCCAGCGGATTAGCTGTGTAACTGCTGGAGTGAAAAAACATTCGTGAGCGATCTGTCGAGGCGTGGGCATCAAAGATTTCACGCCGACACAACGTGGCAGCAAGCGGGATCGATCCGCCAGTGAGGCCCTTTGCGAGGCATAAAATATCGGGCGTCACACCCGCCTGCTCGCAGGCGAACAATGTGCCAGTGCGGCCAAAGCCGGTCATGACTTCGTCCGCAATGAACAGCACGCCGTGATGCTGACAGATGCGATTCATCGCAGCCAGTACGTGAGCGCTATACATCAACATGCCGCCCGCGCCGAGGATCAGTGGTTCGCAGATGAACGCAGCAACAGCGCCAGTTCGGCACTCGGCATCTAAGGCATCAAGCGTCGCTTGCTCGTGCCCTGCAGCCGGGAACGGTATGCGGCCAACATCAAACAGCAAAGGGTCATAGGCCGCGTTAAAGATGCTGCGCGCGCCAGCCGACATCGCGCCAACGGTATCGCCATGATACGCATCTTGGAGCGCCAAGATACGCGAACGCGGCTGCGCGTGATGACGCCAAAAGCCGAGCGCCATTTTAAGTGCGACTTCGACCGCCGTCGATCCGCTATCGGACAAGAAAACGTGCGCCAGTCCTGGCGGTGTAATTGCAATCAGTCCCTCTGCGAGCTGCTCGGCGGGCTCATGTGTGAACCCTGCGAAGATCACTTGGTCGAGCGCGTCGGCTTGCTGCTTGATCGCCTGCATGATGCGCGGGTGACGATGGCCGTGGGTGATCACCCACCACGATGAGATCGCATCTAGAATGCGATCGCCACTTTCAGTTTCTAGCCACGCCCCATCCGCAGATCGGATCGCAACCATAGTTGGCTCCACGCCGTGCTGCGTGAACGGATGCCATAGCGGTGAGCCATTGGCGCGCGTCATGGCGATGCACGGCCCCCAAAACCCAACGCAGTCGTATCGAAATTGGTGCTGAAGGCACGCGCCAATGCGTCGGGCGTCAGCGGGTCAAGGCGTGGTAATCGACCGAGTTGTGCAACACCGCCTATGCTGCAAATCGTCTGTTGCGTATCGGCGTTTTCATCACCAACAAACGCGATACCAAGAATTGTCACGGCCCGCGAGCGCAGCGCTTCAATCGAGAGCAGCGAGTGGTTGATCGTTCCAAGTCGCGTCGACGCGCACAAAATCACTGGTTCGGACCACAGCCTTACAATGTCGATTTGCAGATGTTCGCGAGTGATAGGCACCAGCAGTCCGCCCGCAAGCTCAACCACCAGCGCTCGCGTGCTGACCGGCGGCCGCAACTTCGCAATATCGATCGTAACGCCTTCACGTTCCGCTGCTAGGTGCGGTGATGCTGGCAACTTCAATCGGTACGCCTCGGGCAAAATCTGCGCGGTTGGCAGTCGGCTCAGGCGTTGCACGACAGCGCTATCCGTTTCGCCTTCGAGACCGGCTTGAATGGGCTTCCAATAAACACCGTCAAGCGCGCCGACCAGAGCTGTTGCGAAAACGGTTTTGCCGATGTCGGTGTCTGTGCCAGCGATCACGATCGTGTTGCTCATGCGGCTAACGCGTCTTTCGCGTCGGCGATTGCACAGATCACGTGAGATAATGTTGCAGCATCGGTGTTGAGTGTAATGGTCAGCCGCAGTCGCGCCGTTCCTTCCGGCACCGTCGGTGGGCGTATCGCTCGAATGTCGTACCCTTGCGCCTTCAGTGCGGCAGCGAGCGCAACAGCGCGGGTGTCAGAGCCGACGATGATCGGCTGAATGGGTGACGCGGTTGCTTTGATGCCAGTTCGCGCCATCAGATCGCGGCCGCCGCTTTCGATTAGATGCTGCAGCCGTTCGCGCCGATTACTATCTGTTGCAACGAGGGCGATCGCGGCGCGCACTGTGGCGGCGATCAATGGCGATGGCGCGGTCGCGTAAATGAAAGACCGAGCGCGATTGATCAGAAAATCACGAATTGATTTGGGCCCCAGAACCAAGGCACCCATGACGCCAAGCGCCTTACCGCAGGTGTGGACAGAAATGACTTCGGAGCGGCCTTCGAGGTGCGCGGCAAGTCCCCGACCGCGATCTCCGAATACGCCTGTCGCATGAGCCTCATCAACGACCAATATCGCATCGTGCCGCCGTGCGACTTCGGCAAGTGCATCGAGTGGTGCGAAATCGCCGTCCATACTGTACAGGCTTTCAATCGCGATCCACGGTTGCCCAACGCCGCCAGCCTGCCGCCAGTTTGCGATCACAGCTTCAACATGGTTCGCATCGTTGTGGCGTGCAGGTCGGCATTCGGCTTTCGACAAGCGCATGCCTTCGTGTGTGCTGGCGTGAATGAGTTCGTCATAGACGATCAGATCGCCGCGCGCGGGTAGCGTTGCAAAGATCGCGGCATTGGCAATAAACCCACCACCGAAAAACAACGCGCTTTCGGCCCCAAAAAACGCCGCAGCCTCGCTCTCAAGCAAATCATGTTCGGCGTGATTGCCGCGCAACAAGCGCGATCCGCCAGCGCCAACCGGGACGCCGCGGGCGATCGCGTCTAGCACCGCTTGGCGCAATTGCGGGCTATCAGCCAATCCCAGATAGTCGTTCGATGAAAAATCAATACCAACGCGCGGCTCGAGTGTTCTCAGGCGACCACGACGGAGCAGCGCATCGAGCGCGCGATCATGGCCCTTGGACATCGCGATGACCCGCCGTGGTCACGGGCTCACGCTCAACAGGGGTTGACAGCTGATGCGCTGTAGCGAGTTCAAGCGGTTGCAGGCCGAGCTTGGCAAACAGCAGGCTGTCTTTGTCTTCGCCAGGATTGTCAGCGGTCAACAGTGTGTCCCCGACGAAAATCGAATTGGCGCCAGCGAAGAAGCACAACGCTTGTGTTTCATCGCTCATTTCGGTGCGACCTGCCGACAATCGGACGTGCGATTTCGGCATCATGATGCGTGCCACGGCGATGGTCCGCACAAAATCTATGGCGTCGATTTTTTCGACGTTCTCAAGTGGCGTGCCAGCAATCGCAATCAGCATGTTGATCGGCACGCTTTCGGGATGCTCGGCAAGGTTGGCGAGCGTGACAAGCATATCAACGCGATCTTGGGTCTCTTCGCCCATGCCGACAATGCCGCCCGAACACACCTTCATGCCAGCCTCTCTCACGCGCGCCAGGGTGTCCAGGCGATCGGCGTAAGTCCGTGTCGTGATGACTTTCGAGTAATAGGCTTCCGACGTATCGACGTTGTGGTTGTAGTAATCTAGACCAGCGTCGCTCAACTTTGCGATGTCGTCATCTGACAACATTCCAAGCGTCATGCATGTCTCCATGCCAAGCGCTTTGACGCCAGCCACCATGGCAACCACCGCATCCATGTCGCGCGCCTTGGGGCTGCGCCAAGCTGCACCCATGCAATACCGTGTCGCGCCTGCAGCCTTGGCTTTTCGGGCTTCGTCGATGACCCGCTGTACTTCCATCAGCTTGGACGCTTTGAGACCAGAGTCGTGGTGCGCGGACTGGCTGCAATAGCCGCAATCTTCCGCGCAGCCGCCGGTCTTGATCGATAGCAGCCGGCTCATTTGAACCTTGTTGGGGTCGAAGCTTTGGCGATGAACAACCTGAGCGCGAAACAGCAACTCCATAAATGGCAGCTCGTAAAGCGCCAGCGCTTCGGCCCGTGACCAGTCGTGGCGAACCCGACCCAGCGAGCCCACAGTTCCGCCGGAAACCGTCGCGTGAGGTTTCGTGAAGGGCTCGTTTATGGTCATGCTGGCGGTCGGGCTTACGGTCGTCGGGGCCATGGGCAAAGCTGTCTCCGGCTCACGGCGCAATCCCGCGCCGACGGAGACGATGTTTGCACCGCTTTAGCAACGCCGGGCAACCGTCAATTTGCCTCGGCATGTGGCGACGCGGCCGCGCCACCAAATACGATTAATGCCCCGACTGATGACGGATCTAGACGGCGATTTTTCCACCACCTTTGCGGGTAATGGCGACAACGGCTGATCGCGGCGGCATGTCCGGCTTGAAATCGGGCCACCGGGTCGTCGGTTGCTCAAACGATGCAGGCGTCGCCGCCGGGTCATCGTCGTCGGCTTCGCCTGGATGCTGGACGGCGACAAAAAACGTTTCCATGTCCGGCGTAAAGCACGGTCCGCACATTTCAGCGCCGAGCGGCACCCTGAAAAACAGTTTCGACGTGCCGCGTAAGTCGGCGTCGGTTTCAAGAGCCCAGATGCCATCGCTGCGACCGGTTTTGGCGGCTGAGTTGCCGTCGGTTGCGACCCACAGTCGACCAAGGCCGTCGACGGCGCAGTTGTCGGGCATTCCGAACCAACCGTTTTCGCTGGTCAGCGGATTGAACGTTGCGCCAACGGCCGCGATCCGTGGGTCGCCGCATTTGACGAGAATGTTCCACGTGAAGGCCGTGCTGGCGTGGTCGCCGCCAGCGGGAGTGATTTCAATGATGTGGCCGAACTGGTTGTCGGCGCGCGGATTGGCTGCATCGGCTTGGGCGTCGTTGCGTTTTGAGTTGTTGGTCAACATGACAAAGATGGCGTTGGCTGCGGGGTTCACTTCGATGTCTTCGGGGCGATCCATCCGGGTCGCGCCCAGAAGATCACCGGCTTGGCGCGCGAACACAACGACGTCGCCTTGATCTTTGAAGCCATTGGCCGGCATCAACGGGCCAACACCGTGGACGAGTGGCAACCAGACGCCGCTACCATCTGCATTGAAGCGGGCAACGAACAACGTGCCGTCATCGAGGATGTCGCGATTAGCGGCTTTGTTGGTCAGGTCGACGGCGGCGGTCGTGATAAATTTATAAACATAGTCGAAGCGCTCATCATCGCCCTGATAGACGACAAAGCGCCCGTCTTTATTGACGATATTGCCAGCGCCTTCGTGTTTGAAGCGGCCGAGTGCCGTGCGCTTGACGGGCGTTGACGTCGGATCGAACGGATTGATTTCGACGACCCAACCAAAGCGATGGGGTTCGTTGGGTTCTTTAGCGATGTCGAAGCGATCGTGAAATTTGCCCCACGCGTAGGCTTCGCTGGGGATGCCGTAGCGCTTTAAGGCAGCGGCATCGGGGTGGCCTTCTAGCGCGGCTTTATTGCTGAAGTAAAAGTTGATGTTTTCTTCGCACGTCAGCCATGTGCCCCACGGCGTCGTCGCACCAGCGCAGTTGTTGACCATTCCTCGGACCAGCGTCCCGGTGGGGTCGGCCTTAGTTTTGAGTTTGACATGGGCTGCTGCTGGACCGGCGATCCGCATTTCGGTTTCGGCTGTGATGCGCCGCCCGTAACGGCTATCGGACACAACGCTCCATGTGCCGTTGAGGCGCTTGATTTCGATCACCGATCCGCCGTGCGCCATCATCTCGGTGTTGACGCGATCGAGTGTCGCCGCTGCCAATCGCGCCGGTCGATCCATGCCAGCAAGCCCAGCAAACATCATCTCGGCGCTGGTGTACTCATGATTTACCACGAGCAAGCCATGGTCGCTTCTGCCGTCGATTGAGAAAAATCCGACAAAATCGTTGTTGAAGCCAAATTGCTGCGCCTGGGCCGCGCTCGACTGTTGCTCGGGCGTAAACTCGGGCGCGCCAGCGGTGACTTTATCGCCCCAGCGGATCAACACGTCGGCATCGTATCCAGCCGCGACATGGTGCGTTTCGTCGGCGCCAGCTGCGATCTCATCGAAGGCGAACCTGCTCGCCACAGGGGCGGTCACAGCCTGCGCGGGTGATGGCATCAAAGGCGGAACGATTGCTTCCAGCGCCAGCACCGCAAGAATGCCGCGTCCGAGATCCCGGCGCGACAGTCGGGTTGCAACCAGATCGCCAATGCTCGGGTTCGACGTCGGGCTGGTGCCAACATCATCGAGATCTTCCTGCGCGCGGGATGACGAAGTGACTTCATTCGGCATGGCGATATGAGACCCGTTCTGGCTAGCGGCGGTGCCTCAGTTGGCAGCACCTTTCGCAGTGTCTAACGGTCGGTTTACGACACCACCATGACGGCCGATTTCTAAAGCGCTCTCAGTTGTGTGTTCAGCGGTCTGTCGGCGTCAGGCTTACCACCACATCAAACGGACGATCGTGTGTGAGTGATGGAATGCGCTGGCGAACCTGAGCGAGAACGGTGCAATCGATATCGGCAGTCACGACGCCAGGATCGCGTCCACCCTCCGCCAGCACGTCACCCCATGGTGAGACGATCAGGCTATGGCCAAAGGTTTCGCGGCCATTTTCATGCTGACCTCCTTGCGCGGCTGCAAACACAAAACTCTGGGCTTCGATCGCGCGCGCCTTCAAAAGTGTGTGCCAGTGCGCTTCGCCCGTGACGCGGGTGAAGGCAGCGGGCGCCGCGATAAAATGCGCCCCGGCCTGAGCCAATGCGCGATGCAAAGCTGGGAATCGCAAATCGTAGCAGATCGTCAATCCCAGCGATCCCCACGGCAATGGCGTGATCACAGCCGTCTCACCGGGTCGATAGCTTTCGCTTTCGCGATAAATATCACCATTGCCAAGATCGACATCGAACATGTGGATCTTGTCGTAACGCGCCGCGATTCCACCATCCGGTGCAATCACATACGAGCGGTTCGCAAGACGGCCCTCAGCCAGCTTGATGCCCATCGAGCCGATGTGGAGCCAAATGCGGTGTGTCCGGGCAGCATCGACAAATTGCGCGAGCGCGGTGTTGCTCTCTTCCGGTTCGGCGGCTGCGAACAAGCGATCGCGATCGGTCTCCATCAACGTCGTAACTTCAGGGGTTTGGACGTAGTGCGCGCCGCGCTCGGCGGCATTCGCAATCAGGTCAACGCAATCGCGGACATTCGTCGCCACGTCGCGGCTCGAGCACATTTGAACTAAAGCAGCGCGAAACGTGCAGGCAGTGGGATGAGCCGTCATCGGTGAGCTGCGCTGTTCGGCAAGGGTTAGCGGGCGAGCAGCGTATCGAGTTTGCCGGATCGATCGAGCGCGTGGAGATCGTCACAGCCGCCGACGTAAACGTCGCCAATGAAAATCTGCGGGACTGTGCTGCGTCCGCCAGATTTGCTTGACATATCGGCGCGCAAATCGTTGCGGCCCGTCACGTCCACCTCTGCGAACGACGCACCTTTGCGCCGCAGCAGGTCTTTGGCCATGTGGCAGTAGCAGCAGTTTCCAGCAGTGTAGACGGTGACTGTTGGCATAGCCGGTGCGAAGCCCTTCCGGAATCGATTTGAAAAGCCTGACGTAAACTAGCCGTTCCATCCGCAGATGCAACATGATGGCAGCTTTTGCGATGCTGTGCCGCGCTTTCAACGGTGCACGCCCGAGCCAAATTATCAGGCTACGGTGTTAGGCAACAGTGTTGCAGACCAGAGCGAGCGCCAGCACGTCAACGCCGGCTGCACCGGCTTTTTTAAGAGCCTTGGCGGCAGCGGACACCGTTGCGCCGGTGGTGATGACGTCATCGATCAGCACAACACGACGTCCGGCAATCGCCCCAATTGACCGTTGCGGCACGAAGAAGGCACCCGCCACATTCCGCTGACGCTGGTCGCGTGACAGGCCAACTTGGCGCGTGGTTGACCGACAGCGTTTTAACGCCAAGGGATCGACAGGCACGCCGCTTTGGCGCGCGACGGCTGCAGCGAGAATATGGGCTTGATTGAAGCGGCGCGATAACAGTCGCAATCTGCCGAGCGGCACCGGCACGACCAAATCGGCGTCCGCCAGCACGCAGCCGCCCGCCTCCGTCAGCCAGCGGCCAAACAACCGGCGACAGTTGGGATTGTCCTCATACTTGAGACGGTGAACCAGATCGCGCATCAAACCGTCGAAATGGGCAACCGCGCGGGCCCGGTCGTAAATTGGAGGGTCGGCAGCAGCCAACGCTGAGATTTGCGGCCCGTTGAAGTTTGACCCGTCAAAGTTTGGCCCATAGGGCAATGGCAAGCCGAGGCGGTCACACAGCGGAGATCTGATAAAATTGATTTGCCTCCAGCAGCCAGCGCACAGCGCATCGTGGCTGAGAATACGCGTTTCGCACGCTAGACAAAGCGGTGGCAAAACGATGTTGAGGCAGCCGCGTGCCACGTTGCGGACGCCTGTCAGCGTTCGCATCACGTAGCGTCGTGTCAATCCGCCAGATTGCGGAGCTGGGCCGTCTTGGCAATCGCTGCTAGGAAAAGGCCGGGTCGCTGACATGGATTGAGCCTAGCCGATTGCCGTCACAGCCGCGAGTATCTGTGTCGATAGATTTCTACATCCAGGACCTTAATGACCGGCGTCCCCCGCATTTTCGATTACGACTTGCTCCAGCGTCGTCGCGAGCGCTACGCAGGGACGGCTCGCCAACACGACTTCTTATTGGCGCGCGTCGCTGAAGACTTCGCCGAGCGATTGTCGGTCGTCCGGCGCGACTTCCAGTCGGGAGCCTGCCTTGGAGCTTATCATGGCGTGGTCGCGCGGGCGTTGCGCCAACTGCCGAATGTTGCCCACATGATCGATGTGGAGGGCGCGCAAAGTCTGTTAGCGCAAGCTGACGGCCCTCGCTTGGCGAGCAGCTGTGAAGCGTTGCCGTTTGGGCCAAATACGCTTGATCTCGTCGTCTCGGCTTTGCAGCTCCACCTTATCAACGACTTGCCCGGTGTCATGGCGCAAATTCGACAGGCGTTGCGGCCCGACGGGCTCGTGCTGGTATCACTGTTGGGTGGCGAAACTCTCAAAGAATTGCGCCATGCATGGCTGCTGGCCGAAGCCGAGGTGATGGGCGGCGCGTCACCGCGTGTTGCACCCTTCGCTGATCTTCGCGATTTGGGAGGACTGCTGCAACGGGCCGGATTTGCGCTTCCCGTCGCCGACACCGATGTGGTCGTGGTGCGTTACGCCTCGCCGCTCGCGTTGATGCAGGACCTGCGAATGATGGCTGCCAGCAATATGCTGATCGAGCGCCGTCGTGTGCCAGTGACACGGCGGCTTTTGATGCGGGCCTGCGAATTCTATGTCGATCACTACGGCGAGCCCGACGGTCGTATTCCGGCGACCTTCGAAATCATGACGCTGACCGCTTGGGTTCCACACGACAGCCAACAGAAACCGTTGGCGCCGGGCTCAGCCAAGATGCGGCTGTCGCAAGCGCTCGGCGTGACGGAACATGGGCTGGGCGAACAGTCTGGCGACGAACCGGCAAAAATCAAACGCGCGCCATCTGAAGATTAGTGCGGATGACCATCAACCCGAAACTGCATCATAAAGTAGGGCGGCAAGCACGCCCCGCTTTTGGCGTCGGCGGTGGCGATGCAGATGTAGTCATCCCGACACGGCATGCTCTTGTCGCATTCACGCAACCCGACCAGATTGGTGTGACGATCACCAAAACATGCTTTGAAATTTTTGGCTGTCGCCAAGCACAAATTGAAATCCGACCCGGCGTGGCGCGCACACACGGTTGATGCAGGGATCGGCGGGATGCAGCGCTTCTGGTACACCATGCCGCCAAAAAACCCGCCCGATTGGGGCGCTGCTTTTTGTTTCGACGTGTCGATGCGAACCGCTGGTGGCTTGAGATCTAAGCCGGGCGCAGGCGAGGTTCGCGTGTAATGATCTTCGCGAAATGCGGTCGAGGCAATTTTTCCGTATTCGGCTGCGTCGCCCGTTTTGAGCCCGTCCTTTGACATGCAGACGCCGTGCCCTGGCTCGCTCGGATTATCGTGCGGTTTTACACACGTCAGTCCGGCAGCGCACGTCCAGCGCCGGAAACTTTCATCTTTGTTGGCATTGGCGTAACACGCAGCACCCCAGCCGTTGAGATAACCTGTGCCGATAATATTCATGGTCGCGTTGCTGTTGCGGTCTTGGGCTAGCGCCAAACTTGGACGGACCGAAAACCCCCGCGCATAGTTGGGAGTCCTGCCTCGCGCGAGCGCATCAAGCACGCGGCGACGGCGAGGTGCCTCACCGTAAAAGTGCGCCGAAGCTGGAACAAAAATCGCGTTTTCGGCCAGATGGCGGCGGCTAGATGCACTGTCAGCGCCCATAAAATGGAAGCCACCGATGGCGCGTGATTGGTGGCAGCCGACACACGTGATGTCGTTCAAGCGAGTTTGAAATCCAGCCGGCGACAGAATGTTCTTCAACGGACGGTCAGCGGTGCGGGCCTGTGCAATGACGGCTGTCAGATCGGCATCGTTGATCAGACCGTAGAATGGCCGATTGCCCGATCGCGCTGCGCCACCTGGCGCAATCGAAGTCCCAGCGATGGCGAGATAGTCGCGCGGAATAAGCAGAGTTCCATCATCTAGGGCGCGAACGTTATCGGGCGTGAACAGCCATGTCTTGAAGCGGGCCAACAATTGAGGGTCAGCCAACAAACGCTCCCGATCGATCATGTTCTCCATCGCTGTCACCTGGAAACGACGAGTGGTTTTTGACCAATCGAAAACCTTCAGGGCGTATTCAGCGTGACCGCCAAACTCGGAGATGCTGGCGGACGGTCGCCGCAGGATTTGGAGGTTTGTCTCGATCCGATCGATGTTTTGCGGTGTGATCAACGAAAGTGGCCCGCTGTCCGATAGCAGATAGGCCACCAAGCGATCGCCGGTTAGGTCTGTGTCGCCCGCATTGACCCAGCGACGCGCAATCTCGCGGCACGACATCTCGGACGTCTCAGACTTCGCTTTGAACACGAGATTGAACGTCATCGGCAATCGCGACCGGGCGAGCCCGTCGGCGGTCTCGCGCGCGTATTCCAAGCGGTACAGCAATCGAACTTCCCCGCATGTGGCTGCCTGCTTGTAGGCGCGGTCGAGCCGCTGCACGATGCCGACAAGCGCGAAACGGGCGTCGGGCGCGCTAAGGTAGCTTTGATCGAATAGCCGCTTGTGATCGAACAACATGCCAACGCCCGAGCCTGGGTTCGCTTGCCGGGTCTGCAGAATTTCGCGCTTCACAGCAGTGAAGACCGGGGTAAAAGCTGGCAATTTAGATAGGACGTCATTATTTTCAGGTCGCACCACCGCCGACATGCGCCAGGTGTTGGACAGCAACGCTGACAGGCTCAAGCTGCGCTTTTCAAGCCGTTCCAGACTGTCGGGATCAGTGATGGCGAGGCCGCGCTCAAGCTTGAGGTCGTTCGCGTGAGCTGCGGTGGTGGCGAACGTGACAACAGTAAGCACCGCTATCAAGCGCGCCACACCGAGCCAACTAAAGCGCGCGACAACTCTCATGCCGTGTCCCCCGACGCCGACCCATATTTCTCAAATCAGCATAACTCTCAAAGGTGCGTGGCGGCAACTTATCAGCTTTATCGGTTGCCGGTTATCGGAAGCAATCCCGCCGCGCATCATGCGAGCAAATCGCGCAACCATGGAATAAGTGGAAGATCTGCAGGTGGCATCGGATATTTGGCCAGATCAAGCGCGCGGACAAAGCGAATGTGTTGTCCCTCGCGCGGCGTCACAACACCGTCCCATGTCCGGCAAATATAAAGCGGCATCAGCAAGTGAAAATCGTCGTAGGCGTGGCTGGCGAAATTAAATGGCGCAAGGCACGTCAAACAAACGTCGATGTCGAGTTCTTCGCGGACCTCGCGCACCAAAGCTTGTTCTGGGGTTTCGCCCGGCTCAACTTTGCCACCGGGAAATTCCCACAACCCGGCCATCGATTTGCCGACGGGGCGCTGGGCAATGAGAACGCGGTTGGCCTCGTCGATCAACGCAACCGCGACGACGACGATCAGCGGTTTGATCGCTGATGTCATGGGGTGCGCGTCAGTTTGTAAGCGGTTTCTGCAAGGCGTGTGACGCCGCGTCGGCGCAGTGTGTCACTGGCAGATAGTCGATCGCGCGATTGTAGTGGCTCGATGCTGAAGGATCCGTTGAACAAGCTTTGAACCTCGGTGGGCGAAACCGAAAACGGCGGACCGTCACTCTCACTCGGCGTATAATCGATCGCGATCAGCAAAATCTGTGTGCCGGGATTGAGAATGTCGGCAAGGTGGCGAGCGTATTGCGCGCGCATTTCCGGCGGCAACGCAATCAACGCCGCCCGGTCATAAACTGCTGTCACCGCCGCTACATCAGCAGCGGTCAGATCGAAAAAATTTCCGGCAAGCACCGTGATTTGATCAGCAGTTGATGCCGTGAACGGACCGTGTGGAGAACGTTTTGGCTCAAGCCCGGCTTCATTGAAAAATTGCGCGATCGCAATGGGTGACAATTCCACACCGGTAACAGAATGACCCTGCTGGCGCAGCCACATCATATCCAGGCTTTTGCCAGCGAGCGGCACCAGCACATGGGCCGACGGTGCCAGATTTAGCGTCGGCCAATAGTTCAGCAGAAACGCATGCGTGTCGGTCTGATGGAAGCCGATCTCATTGTCGCGCCAGCGCTCGTGCCAAAACTTAGGCTCCATGATCTGGCGGCCTCAACTGCGATAGTCGGCGTTGATCGAGACGTAATCGTGAGTCAGATCGCAGGTCCACACTGTGGCGGAAGCCTTGCCGACACCGACATCGGCGCGAATCACGATGTTTGGATTTTTCATATAGGCAGCAACAGTTTTTTCGTCGTAATCGGGCGCACGCTCGCCATCGCGGGCTACACAATGGGGGCCAAACCATATGGCGAGCTTATCACGATTGGCGGCTTGGCCCGACTTGCCGACCGCCATCACGACGCGACCCCAATTGGGATCTTCGCCCGCGATTGCAGTTTTCAAAATCGGCGAGTTTGCGCACGACAGCGCGATGGCTCGCGCAGCAGACCACGTTTTCGCGCCGGCGATTTCAAAGGTGACGAACTTAGACAGCCCCTCGCCGTCTTTCGCCACCTGAATAGCCAGATCGCGCAACACATCGTGCAACGCAGCTGAAAATGCCTTGAGCTTTTTGCCGTTGCGTTTGGCAACCAGCTTTTGGCCACGGGCTGCCGCAGTGCCAGTTGCAAACAACAGACACGTGTCACTGGTCGACGTGTCGCCGTCGATGGTCATGCAGTTGAAAGTCGTCTGAACGTGGCTTGATAGGAGTTCGTGCAACACGGACGGCGCGATCGCGGCGTCGGTGAACACAAAGCACAGCATCGTCGCCATATCGGGCGCGATCATACCAGCACCCTTGCAGATGCCATTGATCGTCACCGGTGTGTCGCCAATCACTGCCGATCGGGTGGCAAGTTTCGGGTACGTGTCTGTCGTCATGATGGCCCGGGCTGCCGCCTCGAACCGGTCGGGCGTGGCTTGAGTTGCAAGACTTGCGAGCAAATGGGCAAATTTGGCGGCGTCCAAAGGTTCGCCGATGACGCCGGTTGAAGCGACAAACACCTCGCTTCGGTCGGCTCCGACCGCAGCCGCTGCATGTTGCACTGTGATGTCGACGGCTTCGCGGCCGCGTTTGCCCGTAAAGGCATTGGCGTTGCCGGAGTTGACGACCAAGATCCGCGCGGCGCCTTTTTTGAGATGTTTGCGGCACGCCAGCACGGGTGCAGATGCGGTTTTTGACTGTGTCAGTACGCCCGCCACTGTGGTGCCCGGGTCCATCACCGCGACCAGTAAATCCGTCCGTCCTGCATAGCGAATGCCAGCCTCAGCCGTCGCGAAGGCGACGCCGTCAATCGGCGGCAACGTGGCGAACATCTCAGGTGCAAACGGAGACTGGGGGGTGACTTTGGCCATGACATCGCTCGTCATTCGGGCAGCGCTGAAACAACTGCCAGCGTTGTAGTCACTCCAAAAACAGATCGGGCCGCCCAAAGCAAGCGGCCCGATCAGCGATTTCGAATTGTGACAATAGAACTTATTTCTTGTCGTCTGCTGGCACATCCGTTGGTTTGGCAGCGGGAGCGGCCGGATCAGTTTTTGCTGGATCAGCTTTCGACGGATCGGCGCTGATGGCCTCAATCTGCTTGTTGCGGTCCTCGATCGACTTCTTCAGATCGGCATCGACAAATTCAATTTTCGATTTTGCCCGCAGCGTCGTGGCTGCTTGCTGGGCTTTCTGCAACAGAAGCGACTGCGTTATCCGATCCTTGACGATGTCGAAGGCGGGCGGCGGCTTCATACGTCGGTCTTCAATTTTGATCAGATGCCAGCCAAATTGGGTCTTCACCGGGTCCGAAACATCGCCTTTTTTCAGCGTGAACACGACCTCTTCAAACTGCGGCACCATCTGGCCTTTGCCAAAATAGCCCAGGTTGCCGCCATCGTCCTTCGAGCCGGGATCCTTTGAATTTTCCTTCGCGATAACGGCAAAATCTCCGCCCGCTGTGATTTTGCCTTTTAGTTCTTTCGCCTTCTCTTCGCTCTCGACCAAGATATGCCGGGCCTGAACTTCTTCTTCGGCCTTCAGCTGCATGACCTGCTCGTCGTAGATTTTGCGGGCGTCGGCCTCGCTCACCGACGACTTGATAACCCGTTCAAAATAAAGTTCGCGCAAGGCGCGGCGCTTTAAATACGTCAGTCGGTTCTCGAACTCGGGACCGCTGTTGAGCTTCTCGCCTTCGGCGGCTTCCGCAAAAAGTTGGTTGTCGATCAGAAATTCGAGCAATGACATGCGTTTCTGCGCTTCCGGCAAGCTACCCATATCGGCGCCGATCTCACTGTCGGCGACTGCTAAGTCTGCATCAGTGATCGCTTTGCCGTTGATCGTCGCAATGACTTTGTCTTCCGCGTGACCAACGGTCGGGGCGAGATTGACGGCCGTGAAAGTAAGCGCCAGCGTCAATGCAGCCCGCGTCAACGCACTGCGTGTCAGGGTCGCCATGACGACTTCGGAATTCGAAAGACGGAGGGTCAAGATCGGCTCCTCGTTGTGTTGGTTGCCGTCGGCGTCAAGCCGATCGACCAGAGCTCCGTCGGGCACAGGTCCGCCCTCGAACAGCAGCGGCGTTCGATAGCCCCAAGGGCCTCAAAATCCAAGTTAATATTTCGACAGTGCCAGCGGTGAGAGCCGTTGAGTGGAGCGCAGCGGCCGATGGCCCAATGGGGCTATTCCGCCTGTTTGGCGTGATTGACATAAGCCGTATGGCGTTCTTATGTCTCGCCAATTAGCGGGGGGGCTGGCCTAACGAGCAGTGCGCTTTTAAGGCCGTTCATGCTGCAGCTAACGCCGGTGGGCCGATCAACGGGATCAATCCGGCGGTCAAAGAGGTTTGGCATCCGTTATGGCAATTGTTGTGTCACCACACCGTGACCAGATCAGCTCACCATGCGCGGCCTGAACTTTGTACGCCACAATGCCCGACGCCAACACGATGCAGAACCCGTAAGACCTTTTGAAAGCATTGCAGCCAAACCCTATATAGCGATCTGATCACGCCGCAGCAGTGTCCCAGTCGCGCTGTGGCTGCCCTAAAACGATGTACTTTACGCGCCGATCTCTCGGACTTAGGACTTCCTCCCAATCACGCTTTTTAGGACGAATGTAGATGCTCTCGCTCGGCGGCCTTGCAACGAAATTTTTCGGCTCATCAAACGAGCGCCGCATCAAGATTTTCCGCCCGCGTGTGGCTGAGATCAACGCGCTCGAAAGCGAGGTCGCGGCACTCAGCGACGACGCATTGCGCGCCCGCACCGATGTTTTTCGCCAGCAATACAAAGATGGCGCCACGCTCGACGATCTGCTCGTACCAGCCTTCGCAACGGTTCGCGAAGCCGCCAAGCGGGCACTCGGGCAACGGCATTTCGACGTTCAGCTGATCGGCGGCATGGTGCTCCATGGCGGCGACATCGCAGAAATGAAAACCGGCGAGGGCAAAACGCTGGTCGCGACTTTGCCGGTGTACCTCAATGCGTTGAGCGGCAAAGGCGTCCATGTCGTCACCGTCAACGACTATCTGGCAAAACGCGATGCCGAATGGATGGGTCAGGTTTATCGCTTTCTGGGCCTGACCGTTGATTGCATCGTGCACGACATGAGCGACGAGCAGCGTAGTGCTGCCTACGCCTGCGATGTCACCTACGCGACCAACAATGAACTCGGCTTTGATTATCTTCGCGACAACATGAAGATGCGCAAGTCTGACATGGTTCAGCGCGACCATGCGTTCGCGATCGTCGATGAAGTCGATTCTATTTTGATCGATGAGGCACGAACCCCGCTAATCATCTCGGGTCCCCTCGATGATCGCGCTGAACTCTATCAGACCGTTGATGCCTACATGCCAGCGCTGGTCGCTGAAGATTTCGAGCTCGACGAAAAACAGCGTCAGGTCGCGTTGACCGACATCGGCAACGAGAAAATCGAAAAGCTGTTGACCGACGCTGGTGCGCTGAAGGGCTCGCTCTACGACATCGACAATGTGACGATCGTCCATCACATCAATCAAGCCTTGAAAGCGCATAAACTATTTCAGCGCGACAAAGATTACATCGTCAAAGGCGGCCAGGTTGTCATCATCGACGAGTTCACCGGTCGCATGATGCCGGGACGGCGATATTCTGAAGGCTTGCATCAAGCGCTTGAAGCCAAAGAAAAAGTCGAAGTTCAACCCGAAAATCAGACGCTCGCCTCGATCACGTTTCAGAATTACTTCCGGCTGTACGAAAAGCTTGCGGGTATGACCGGCACGGCCATGACCGAAGCGTCTGAGTTCATGGACATCTATGGCCTCGACGTCATCGAAATTCCAACCAACGTCGTGGTTCAGCGCTTCGACGAAGATGACGAGATCTACCGGACACAGAAGGAAAAGCTGGCGGCAATCGTCCAATCTATTGCCGACGCCAAACAGCGCAATCAACCGATCCTGGTCGGCACCACGTCGATTGAAAAGTCTGAAGAGTTGTCGGGCCTGTTGAAGAACGCCGAGTATCTGACGACTTTGGCCAAGTCGCTGTTGGATCAGGCTGCCGCTCTCAAGCCCGGCAAAGACGAAGACCTACGCAAGCATTTCACCGATATGGCCACGACACTGCAGTCGTTTCTGGATGCAGCCAAACCGGGCAGCGACCCAATCGCGCATCAGGTGTTGAATGCGCGCTTCCACGAGCAAGAAGCGAGCATTGTTGCACAAGCCGGTGTGCCGGGCGCCGTCACGATCGCAACCAACATGGCTGGCCGCGGTACTGACATTCAGCTTGGCGGCAACGCCGACTATCGTGTCCGCGATTGGATTATGGAAGAGACGGCCAAGGGCACGGCGCCCGATGAGACAGCGATCCAGGCCAAGCGCGACGAGGTGTTGGCCGATATCGCGATTAAGAAACAGCAAGCATTGGACGCTGGCGGGCTCTACGTTTTGGCAACCGAACGCCACGAAAGCCGCCGGATCGATAATCAGCTTCGTGGCCGCTCGGGACGTCAAGGTGACCCTGGTCGATCAAAATTCTATCTCGCTCTCGACGACGACCTGATGCGAATTTTCGGCTCGGATCGAATGGATAAAGTGCTCCAAACCTTGGGGCTTAAGGAAGGCGAAGCGATTACCCATCCCTGGATGAACAAGTCGCTTGAAACAGCGCAAAAGAAAGTCGAGCAGCGCAACTTTGATATACGAAAGCAGATTCTCAAGTACGACGACGTGATGAATGATCAGCGCAAGGTGATCTTTGAGCATCGTATCGAGATCATGGCTGAAGATGAAGTTACCGAGACCATCACGGATTTCCGGCATAACTTGATTTCGGGCCTCGTGACCCGACACATCCCGCCAACAGCTTACGCCGAGCAGTGGGACGCCAAAGGCTTGCGGACGGAGCTCGCGACAGTTCTTGGAATTGATTTGCCGGTCGACGAGTGGGCTGCTGAAGAAGGCATCGCGGACGCGGAAATCAAAGAGCGGGCGATCAATGCGTCAGACGCCAAGGCAGCGCTGAAACGATCTGAACTCGGGCCCGAACTGTTTGGCCAAATCGAAAAGATGGTGCTACTGCAAACACTCGACCATTTGTGGCGCGAGCATTTGGTGACGCTTGAACATTTGCGCCAGGTCATCGGTTTTCGAGCTTACGGCCAGCGTGATCCGCTCAACGAATATAAGAGCGAGGCATTCGTCTTGTTCGAAAACATGCTTGGCAAGCTTCGAGAAAATGTCACCGGCCAACTGATGCACGTTGAGCTTTCGTCACCCGATGAAGCTGGCGACCTGCTCGTACCCGATGAATTGCCACCGATGGAAGCCCATCACGTTAACGCAACAACAGGGCTCGACGAATTCGACGAAGAACTAGCCATGGCAGACGCGGCCTTAGCGGGTGCTCGCCAGCGTCGCATGACGATGCCGGAGCCCGACAAGAGAGCACCGCTCCAGGTCCGTCGTGCAGAACCGCAAGTTGATCCGAAAGACCCAGCAACGTGGGGCCGTGTGTCACGCAACGCGACGTGTCCTTGCGGTTCGGGCAAAAAGTTCAAGCAGTGCCACGGCCGCCTGGATTAGTCGGCTCTCGACGTTGCGCTACTGCCTGACGGTGGCGGCATCGGGTAAGTTGTCAGGGACGACGGTTCAGACAGAATCGCGGCCGCTAAACGGCGGCACGCCATGCCGATCAGCGACGGCTGGGTGATAAAAGACAGGCATTGCAAGGGGAAGCGTGATTGAGCATAATTTATGGCGGCACGTGGACCAGCCCGTTGAGCCAATAAGTTGAGTTCATCAGTGCGCATTCTCGGACTTGTTGGCGCCACGCACGATAGCGGCATTGCAGTTCTCGACGACGGCGAAATTGACGTCGTGATCGAAGAGGAGCGACTGCGCCGAGAAAAACACACCAATCGTTTTCCCTATTATGGTTTGTGCGCCGCACTCGGCAAGGATGGGGCTGGGTTCGCCGACATCGATGCCATGGTGACGCCTTGGGATCAGCGTCGCTTGCAGCGTAGTTTTGCCCGCGCTGTTTTTGGGCGCTTGCCCGGCAGCCTTAGTCTTTTGGCTGAAAGCACCCACACGCCGCAGCGAAACGAAATCGCGATTCTGAATTTTTACCTGCTGCGGCGACTGAAGCGACACTTTCCAAATGTTACGCTGCCGCCGCTAATCAACGTCGGCCACCACGAATCGCATGCGGCGGCGTTTTTCGTGTCACCCTTCGAAAAAGCCGCCGTTTTAGTGATGGACGGCTATGGCGATGACGCAGCGACCAGTGTGTTTTCGGGCGAAGGCAACCGATTGCAGCGCCACTGGCACTCGTCGTTCTTCAATTCGCTGGGTATGATTTACACCTTTGTTACGCGTTATCTCGGGTTCGAGCCCGCAGCCGACGAGGGCAAAGTGATGGCGCTCGCCGCGTATGGCGACGATCGCTACGTCGCGCGATTTCAAGACTGCGTCGGCCTGCTGCCTGACGGCCGCTACGCGGTCAACATGGCCTATTTTTCGTTCGATGCTTATGGCGAGTGGCGACCATTCACGCGGCTGTTTCTTGACACGTTCGGTCCACCCCGCCAGCGAGGTGCCGAATTAAACGATCGCCATAAAGCCATCGCTTACGCGCTGCAACGCGTGACGGAAGCGGTGATCACGCACATTGTGCGCGACATGATCCGCGCGCAAAAGACGACCAAATTGGTGTTTTCGGGCGGAGTTGCTTTGAATTGCGTCGCCAATGCGCAGTTGCTGAAGTCCACCGACATCAGCGAAATTTGGGTGCCGCCGTCAGCTTCCGATTCCGGCGCGCCGCTCGGCGCATGCCTGTGGCATTACCATCAAACGCTTGGCCATCGGCGGCGGGGTGAGTTGATTAAAGCCGATTGGGGCCTTGCCTATAGCAACGCTGAAATCGACGCGGCGATTGCCGCCGCCGGGCTGTCGGCCGACGTCATCCCGGACGAAGACCTCGCAACGCATGTGGCGCGCGATCTGGCCAAAGGCATGGTCATTGGCTGGTTCCAGGGTCGATTTGAGATGGGCCCACGCGCGCTCGGCTTTCGATCAATCCTCGCTGACCCGCGTCGCGTTGAGATGCGCGACCTGATCAACGCGAAGATAAAGCAGCGCGAAACGTTTAGGCCTTTTGCCCCAGCCGTGTTGCGCGAACGCGCAAGTGCGTATTTCGATATCGTGCAAGGCGATCCATTCATGACCTTGGCACCCGCCATTCGCCCCGACAAAGCCCATTTTATCCCAGCCGCCGTCCACATCGATGGCACAGGTCGCATCCAAACCGTGGACCAGGCGGCGAACCCAAAATTCCACGCGCTGTTGACGGCGTTCGAAGCTGAAACGGGCGTTCCCATTTTGTTAAATACAAGTTTCAACAGCCAAGAGCCGATCGTCGCCTCGCCAGCCGATGCGATCCGATGCTTCAAGCGAACCAAGCTCGACGGCATTGTGCTTGGCACGCGCTACATCAAACGCGCGCCTTAAAGAGTGCCCGTTGGTCGCCTCGATAATTGGTGAAAAAAACTCAGTGTTGCGCCGCTTTGACTTCGCTCGGAACCGCCGCGGGCGTGTTGGTGTCATGGCCACCACCGTGAACGGCGATGCGATCTGACAGCGCAAGCAACACGCTCGACAACACGAACACCACGTGAATGACGACCATCCAGAACAGCACGCGCTCGTTTTCTGGTGAGATGGTTTTCAAACTCATGAACTGTTTCAGAAGTTGCACCCCCGAAATGGCAACGATGGACGACATCAGCTTTAGCTTGAGGCCGCTGAAATCGATGGTACCCATCCATTCAGGCCAATCGCGATGATTGGAGTGGTCGATTTTGGAAACGAAATTCTCGTAGCCCGAAAAGATGACGATCACCAGCAACGAGCCGGTCAACGCGAGATCGACGAGTGTCAAAATTCCCAAAATGACATCGGATTCCGACGACGTAAACGCGTGCAGTGTCATATGGCCGAGCTCGACCATAAACTTGATCAACAGCAGCACGATCGACAACGCCAGTCCGAGATAGAACGGCGCAAGCAGCCAGCGCGAAGCAAACAACGTTCGCTCCAAGGCGTTCTCAACGCGAACAGCGGCATTCACTGAGGTCGACGTTGTGGTTGGCTCGGTCGCCATCGATTAACTTTCAGAGTTGAGGGACAAACTGGAAGGGCAGCAAATTTACGGAGAGCAAACGCTACCTGGGTTGGCCTTTATCGTATCGCTGAAGGCCAGGGCAAGCCGTAATGATTGGCGCTAGCCCAGCCGCGCGACACCGAGGTGACATTAGCTCCGCGGCAGATTACGGCGATTGAGATTGCGTTCGCCACCTGATGATGACGTCGAAGATGCCAACGTCTTGCGCCGCGACACCATTGCAACTTTTAACGCGACGAATTTTCGGCAGCTCGGTCGTGCCAAGCCGCAGCGGAGGGCGCGACCGTTGCGAACCATCGCGGTTGTTCGCCGACTGGTCAGGCTCGAAGAACGGCCAGCGCCATCATCGGTGCGCAACGGTGACGCTCCCGGCGATGGCACACTGCGCAACCATTGCTCCTGTTCGCGGATCGCAGCCAAGGTCGTTGCACATGCGTCGAGCGGACCAGTCGTGACCCGAAGATCACTGCGATCTCGCGAGGCAAAATTGTAGCGACCATCGCAAACACTCACGGCTGGCGGCCGCTTCGACGCTTCAAACGCGTCATAGCCCTCTTTCAAATTGGCCCAATACGAAGCCCACGGCGAGAGCGCTTGCTCTGCCATTTTCATCGTCGTCATCCGAAAGGGAAAAACGTGGATCGGCACGTGCTCTTGACCCGCATCGATCGCCGCTGAAGCCAACAGATGGATCTCGTCCATCACAGGGTTGGTCATTGCAAAACAACCAACCGAGGAACATCCGCCGTGAATGAGAATAAACGATCCTGTACGCGCCAACGCCTGATCGAAGACGTTCGGAAATCCGAGGTCGAGCGATTTGGGCCAGCGTCCGACGTTGCGGATTTGTGACCGTGTCAGCGTGTAAAAGCCTTCGGGCGCTTGTTTGTCACCTTGGCGCAGCTTCGGCCCGATTGAACCCGACCAATGGCAGATCGGGTAAGTTGCAAACAAAACGTAGGCACCATCGCGTTCTTTCCAGATTTCCAACTCAGACTCTGATTTGAAAATCCGGATCAGCAGCGGTGCGCCGAGCGTGACCCCGGTCTTGCGCATGCGATCGTCAAGAACCGCCACATTGGGCGTGCCAGGAAGCGGCAATGCACCAGCCGCTGCCGCCCGCTGGCGTTCAATGCGATCGGCTGCGACATCCTTGAGTTCAATCGAAAGCGCTGCGGCTGTCGATGACAGCGCAGCCAACGCCGCGACTGTGCCAATGAACGATCTCGCGATGCCAAAAATCAGTCGCACGATGCCAGGTCCACTCCCTTTATGGGCCGTCGTCGGCCGTCGTTGATCGGTGCTGACTTGCACGATCGCCCGACCATACCGCCTCAGCCTGCGATTAAAAGTATCAATTTGCGTATCTGCGCCGACTAACTCGGGAACCATTATGCAACGCGATGACACATTCATTTCAACATGTGTCCTCGATTAAACCATTACCATCGCGGCCGGGTTGCGCCCGCTGGACCTGATAGGCGGTGCGGCAAACGCGGACAATGGGCGGCAGCAGGGTTGCGTCGAACACATCACTGCCAGCCTTGAGCGCGCGCCAAAAGCCGACGTCGCGATGGTCTGCGTAAGCGTCGAGCGTTGTGTCGGACATTCTGAATGGCAGGACCTGGACCTGGAACCGCTTTTGGCCGGCCTCAAGC
>JANMII010000151.1:0-2376 GCA_031375665.1 Hyphomicrobium sp. | reverse complement strand
ATTTAGAGCGCCGAATTTTCAGTCAATTTATGCCTCGAAACGACGAGCGTGATAACCATGTCAAACGTGATAACTGTGTCAGCTGAATTTAACGGAGCCAGGGCGATGTGAGGTTGTTTTTTCTGACACCGGTGTGTTCATTCGCGCTCAGACAAGTTTCTCCGACTAGGTGAATGATCCCTTCGATGCCACAGGTTGAAGTTGATGACGGTTCACCGAAGTCGGTGCCTACTGCGGTGAGCATCCCAAGGGTGCTGGTGGCAATCGTGAATTATTGCACCCCGAATCTGGTCCACGATTGTCTTAAGTCTTTGGAGCCCGTTGTGCGTGACAGGCCCGGTACGCGCGTCGTCGTTGCGGATAATGCTTCTCCGGATGGCTCGGGGCGCTTGATCGAAAAGACGATCGAAAAAAATGGCTGGAGCAGTTGGGCTCGAATTTTGCTGCTCGAAAAGAATGGAGGTTTCGCTTACGGAAACAATGCTATCATTCGGTCGTGGTCTGATCTGCCGCCCGACTATTGCTGGCTTATAAACTCGGATACGGTGGTGCGCGCAGACGCGCTTGAGCAACTTTTAGCGTTCGTTGAGACACGCCCCGCTGTGGGAATCGCAGGTAGTCGGCTCGAATTCCACGACGGTCGGCAGCAGGTCTCCACCTTCCGATTTCCTAATATAGTCGGAGAGTTTGCGGCCTCAGCTCCGGTGGGCCGCTTCGGTGAGAAACTTCTGTCGTCGTGGATTGTTGCTGAGCCCATATCTCTTGAGGAACATGAGTGCGACTGGGTTTCAGGCGCGAGCATGTTGGTGCGCCGTCAGGCTATGGACGAGGTCGGTCTCATGGATGAAGCGTTTTTTCTCTACTACGAAGAAACTGATTTCTGTCGCCGCGCCAAGAATTTGGGCTGGCAGTGTTGGTTTGTACCAAAGAGTCGTGTGGTGCATCTGATCGGTGCAAGTACCGGCGTTACCGGAGTGCGTCCCGGACGGCCAAATCGCCGCCCAAAATACTGGTTTTCGTCGCGTCGGAGATACTTCTTAAAGAACCACGGGCGCCCGTACGCCATTGCTGCAGACGTGGCACTAATCACCGCGATTGGCGTTAGGCAAATTGTCGAAAAGCTGCGTGGGCGAGAGTCGGGAGTTCCAGAACATTTCTTATTAGATCTCATTCGCAACAGTACGCTCCTTTCCAATTCGAAGCTCTGAGCGGCGAGCATCATGACTATGCGGCGCCCAGTTATCGAGACGAAAATTGGAACCGACGACGTATTCGTTGTTGCCATTGGGCGTAATGAGGGTGAGCGCCTCCAGCGCTGCATCGCATCGGTTTTCAGCGCCACCAAGCGTGTCGTTTATGTCGATTCCGGTTCGACAGACGGATCTGCGGGTAAGGTTCGAGCCGCAGGTGCCCATGTCGTAGATCTCGATATGACCCTGCCATTTACAGCGGCGCGCGCGCGAAACGCGGGCTTCGAGAAAGCACTGGAACTCGCGCCGGATGCGCGTTTCATCCAGTTCGTGGACGGTGACTGCGAAGTGGAAGCGGGCTGGATTGAGCAGGCTCGCTCTTTCTTCGATCAAAATCCCTTTGTGGCAGTGGTTTTCGGACGGCGGCGCGAGCGCTTTCCAAACCAGACGATCTACAATCGCCTCTGCGATATCGAATGGGATGTGCCGCTCGGCCTCGCAAAATCATGCGGCGGTGACGTCATGATGAGGGTGACGGCGTTCCGACAAGTCGGCGGCTACCGGGACGGCATGATCGCTGGCGAAGAGCCAGAACTCTGCGTCCGGCTGCGGCGGGCAGGATGGCAGATCCAACGGCTTCCCTTGCCGATGACTATCCACGATGCCGCCATAGCGAGTTTCGATCAGTGGTGGCGGCGGGCGAAGCGGAGCGGCCATGCCTATGCAGAGGGAGCGGCGTTACATGGCGCCGCGCCCGAATTTCATTCTGTGCGCGAATGCCGCCGGATTTTATTTTGGGGTGCCGCGCTGCCATTATCCATCCTGGTTATTGCCGGTGTTTTGACGCCCTGGGCGGGCGGCATCCTGGCGCTCGCCTATCCAGTGCAGGTCGTCAGGCTCTATCTCAGGAACCGCGGACGAACGGATTTCGCCTGGCCCATGGCATTTTTTACGGTGGCCGGAAATTTTCCTGAAGCTGTTGGCATCATGAAGTATCGCTGGGGTCGGATACGCGGCACTAGCGGCGGTCTAATTGAATACAAATGATGGGGCGATCGATGGTGCACTAGCCCAATGGAGTTGCGTCATGGCGGCGGTTCGCGACACTCGTGACGACAGCAACGTCTTTGCTCTGCCCCGCATTCCAGTCGGCCGCTATGATGACGCTGCGCGCCTCCAGCTGCGC
>JANMII010000130.1:0-3313 GCA_031375665.1 Hyphomicrobium sp. | reverse complement strand
CGCATACACACTGCAGCACGAACGCGCTGCCCCCAAAAATCCCCACACCACTGTTGGCCAAAAAAGCTCGACTGTCAAAGGTCGTTTCGGAGCATTTGTCGCCAACGCAGACGGTCATTCTGCGAAGCGCCGCCGCACGTGATCAGCGGCGCAGATGTGCCGACTTTTATTCAGTTTTTATGACTATGTCGCGCGGTCTGAGCCGTCGTCCACTCAGTTCAGCTATCGACGTCGACGCCTTCTGTTTCAGCGAACTGCCGTAACTTGAGGCGAACATCGCTACTGCCGTCTTTGAGCACGTTGTCGACGCAGTCGGTCACCTTCTCAACATTGGCTGACAAGATCATGGCCTTGATCGGACCGATCGATGCTGGCGCCATCGAGAGTGAGCGCAGACCAAGCCCGATCAACGTCATGGCTTCCAGCGGACGTCCGGCAATTTCACCACAAACCGTCACCGGCACGCGATACTTTTTGGCCGCCTTCACCAGCGTCTTGAGCGCCCGTAGCGGCGGCGGCGATAACACGTCGAAGCGGCTTGCGACGCGCGCATTAGTGCGATCGGCAGCGAACAAGAATTGCACTAAATCATTTGAGCCAACCGAAACGAAGTCAACGCGCGGCAAAAAAGAATCCAGATCGAACAAAAGCGATGGCACTTCAAACATCGCGCCAACCAAAATCTCGGTTGGCAAAGCGTGACCATGCTTTGTCAAAAAAGCCTTCTCGCGGTCAACGAGAGCGCGAATGGCAACCATTTCATATCCAGCCGCCACCATCGGGATCATGATCCGCAATTCGCGACCGGCCGCCGCCTTAAGCATGGCGCGGATTTGCAGCCGAAACAGTTCTGGCCGATCCAGTGCCATGCGGATCGCGCGCCACCCCATGGCGGGATTTTCTTCTTTTGGCTGACGCAGGTATGGCAGCACTTTATCGCCACCGATATCGAGCGTGCGAAAGACGACGGGGCGCTCACCGGCCTCGTGCAAGACCGCACGATAAAGCTGCGTTTGCTTATCCAGGCGCGGATAAGAATCCGACAACATGAATTGCAGTTCTGTGCGGTAAAGCCCAACGCCATCGGCGCCTGATTCCGCCAAATGCGGCATGTCGACCAACAAGCCAGCGTTCATCATCAGTGAGATGCGGACGCCGTCTTTGGTGACAGCCGCACGATCGCGCAACGCTTGATAGCGCTTTTGGCGCCGCGCCCGAAATCGCACTTTATCCGAATATGCAGCGATCACTTCAGCGCTCGGCCGCAAATGAACTTCACCCGTCACGGCATCGACAATGGCCGCGTCACCAGCATTGACGCGTTCGACCACACCCGTCGCTTGTCCGATGCTGGCGATGCCCAACGCCTTGGCGACGACGGCGACGTGGCTTTGGCTCGAGCCGTCTTCGACGACCAGGCCGCGCAGTTTGGTTCGATCGTAGTCGAGCAGCTCGGCTGGGCCCATTGTGCGGGCGACGACGATGGCATCAGGCGGCATCCGATCAGCATTGTCAGCCCGCATCCCGCGCCCGGCTAGCACCCGCAGCAACCGATCGGACAGATCGTCGAGATCACGCTGCCGCTCCCGCCAGTAGGTATCGTGTTGGCGATGCATGCGCGTGCGCATGGAATTTTGCACGCGCTCAACGGCGGCGTCAGCTGTCAATCCGCCTTCAACGGCTTCCCGCAAGCGGCGATGCCAGCCTTTATCATTGGCGAACATTTTGTAGGCTTCAAGCACATCACGATGCTCGCCCGCCGTCGACATTTCGCCGTGCTCAAACATCTCGTCGATGTCAGCTTGCAACTTGTGGAGGGCCTCATCGAGGCGAAGAATTTCAGCAGCCGGGTTGTCGGACAGCAGCTGCGTCACGACGATGCGCGGCTCATGCAGCACCACATGACCAAGCGCAATGCCGTCCGACATTGACTCGCCTTCGATCACTATCGGCTGCGAACGCGAGATTTCGATGGCAGCGCCGGTTCCAGCAACCGCACCTGAAACGAGGTTCTCAGCCACCACCATGGCGGTGGCCTGAAGCACTTCGACGTCTTCATCTGAATATTCTTTGGTTGTTCGGTTTTGAACCACCAGCACGCCGATGACCTGCGCCGATCGCGAGATCGGAACCGCCAACAAGGCGTGATAAATCTCTTCGCCCGTCTCTGGCCGATACGAGAACGCCGGATGGCTTGACGCCTCCGGCTCGTTAACGGTCACAGCCATTTCGGCGCATTTGCCGACCAAACCTTCGCCGCGCTTCAACCGCGTTGAGTGAACCGATTCTGGATTAAGACCCTCGGACGCGAACAATTCGAGCGAGCCGTCCTGGCGCTTGAGATAGATCGAGCAAACCTCGGCGACCATGACGCCTGCAATCTGGCGGACAATGCGGTCGAGCTTGTCTTGCCCCTCGATGTCCTCGGCCATGATTTCGCGCAGCCGACGCATGATCACGCGCAGCGCAGTCTCGCTTGGGAGTGGTCTTGGATCTTCGCCGCGCCGCGTCACCATTGCCGGTCAACTCATCCGCTAGGGGGCCGCTGCCATCAGCACTGCGCAGGGCGCGGCTGTTGAAACGGGTCGCACACACCAAGCGGCCAACGTCGCCGCTGTTTTAGTCGTTGTCGAGACCGTAGGCTGAATGCAGCGACCGGACCGCCAATTCAGCATACACGGCATCGATCAGCACGCTGATTTTGATTTCAGACGTCGAGATCGCGTGAATGTTGATGCCCTTGTCCGACAATGTCTCGAACATTTTGGCAGCAACGCCCGCGTGGCTACGCATGCCAACACCAATGACCGAAACCTTTACAACGTCGGCTGAACTTTTGATGTCAAAATGGCCAATGTCGGTTTTGGCTTTAGCCAGCACAGCGAGTGCGCGGGGCAATTCGGCTGCCTGCACTGTGAAGGTCATGTCGGTTTGTTTACCGTCGGGCGTGATGTTTTGCACGATCATATCGACGTTGATATTGGCCTCCGCCAACGGTCCGAAAATGCGCGCCGCCACGCCCGGTTTGTCATCGACCTTGAGCAGGGTGACCTTGGCCTCATCTTTGGCGTAGGCAATGCCGCTAACAACCTGCTGTTCCACGAATTCATCCTCGTCACAAACAATAGTTCCGATGTCTTCGATATCCGAAACGTTAAAGGGGCGCATGGCATCAGGTTCAACAAAGCTCGAGAGCACCCGCGTACGGACTTTGTACACCATGCCAAGCTCAACCGATCGGGTTTGCAAAACCTTCGATCCGAGCGACGCCATCTCCAGCATTTCTTCGTAGGCGATCTTCGGCAATCGACGC
>JANMII010000115.1:0-6331 GCA_031375665.1 Hyphomicrobium sp. | reverse complement strand
GCGGCGCTCGAACCACAATCGGCCGTCTCGACCCAGGCTCCCTTTGATGTTCACGCTGTCGCGCGAGCAGCGGTCGAGCAGGCCACAAGTCGCTTTGCCGACATCATGCCGGCGGCGCAGGCGATCGCCGATGACGGCGTGCGCAACCTGCTCGAAGGATTTATTTCCGAAAGCCGTCAGGGTGAGGAAGTCACCAACGCTCTACTCGACACCTTGCAACAAGCGATGATCCGCTTGCTCGATCGCGTCGATGCGATGGAAATCACGCAACATCGAACCCTGCAGGCTCATTCGTCGCCGAAGGACTATGCCCGCGAGCAAGTCAGCTTTAATGTCGAGCCTCAGCGTCACGACGATTTCAATGACAGCTTGCCAAATGCCGCACTCGATGCGGCGGTTGCAGCTGTTGCGTCGGCCAAATCCATGTCGCAAGCGACGGCCAACACGGCGGTTGAGCCGCCAGCGACCGCCGCCAGCAGCGTGCGCAGTCCAGACAAAATGCGTCAGGATTTCATCGCTGATGCGCGGCGGGCCAAACAGCGTTTGGCCGATCAGCTAGTGGACGGCGATGGTGTGGTGTCACGACCGATGTCGGCGACCGATGCCGCCAGCGATGCGCCAACGGCGATGGGCAAGCCAGTGCCTCCGGGTAAAGCTGGTGCCCGTGGCAAAGTTCCGCCGAGCAAAGCCTCTCAGCCGACGTCGGCTGCACGCTTAATGGTCATGGCCGTCGGCGCCATGACGGTTGTTGGCGGTCTGTGGTATGCGCTTGACGCGGGCAAGAGCCGCACCCGTACAGCGCCTTCGCTTGCGACCAGCGCTCCGGCGAAAGCAACGCCCGCTGCGAAAGCCAGCACGACATCACCGGCATTGGACGCTGGTCAAGGCGAACCGGTTGAAATGAAAATCCCTGAGGGCACACGCGGCGAAATTATCCCCGGCGATATCACCGTTGGCCAGACGTCGGTTCCGCTGCATGGCATCGCGGTTGATAGCGAAGCACCACCCCTGCCTGGCGAGGTTGAGCGCGCCAATCGTCGCCATTCGATGGCTGCGATGTCGAGCCGATTGGGCCAAGCCGCCGCAACACTTAACAACGGCATCGCAACACCCGCATCGTTGGTGCCAGCCAATAACGAAGGGGCGCTGTTGGCGCCACTTCAAGGTGCCAATGGCCGATCGGTCGATGACGGGCCCGCAAACGATGAGGCTCAATCGGTCGATCAGCGTTCGGCCGATCCATCGGCGGCAACCTTTCCTAACACCCTCAAGTCGGCGTTGACCGGTGGTGTCTCGCAGAACGCACCGTTAGACTTGCCACCAGCTTCTGTCGGTCCGCTGTCGCTTCGCCTTGCCGCCGCCAATGGCGATCCGTCGGCTGAATTCGATGTTGGTGCTCGTCTTGCCGAAGGCAAAGGCACGACGCCAAACTACAAGGAAGCTGCGAAATGGTACCAGCGATCGGCCGATCGCGGCTTTGCTCAGGCGCAGTACCGCCTCGGCACCTTGTATGAACGCGGTCTTGGCCTGAAGGCTGACCCGTCGCAGGCCCGCGCGTGGTACGAACGGGCCGCTGAACTTGGCAATACCAAAGCGATGCATAACCTTGCGGTGCTGAGTGCAAACCAAGTCGGTGGCTCGCCCGATTACCCGACGGCTTCCCACTGGTTTACGGAGGCGTCTGAGCGCGGGCTATCTGACAGTCAATTTAATTTAGCGGTTCTGTATGAAAACGGCCTCGGCGTTGCAACGGATCTGGCGCAATCCTTCAAGTGGCTGTCATTGGCTGCTCGTGGTGGTGATGCCGAAGCGATCCGTCGGCGCGATATCTTGAAGGGCAAACTCACTGCCGATGACATCGCGAAAGCGGATGCTCTCATTCGCACGTGGAAAGCCAAGCCAACGGACGCCTTGATCAACGACGCCCGCACCGCCAGCGACGCTTGGAAGAAAAACCCGCAAAACGGGGTCAGCGGTTAACGCTGTTGTCGGCTTGCGCAGCCGTGGTGATGGAGCAACCCGAACAAAGCAAATTTTGCCCAGTGCGGACCGTGCCTGATGTAGTGCAATCTTGGTCGTACTGCATCGTTTTGCCGACTTGTGTTAGCGCCTGACATCATATCGGATCAAAAGCAGTGCCATCACACCATTGACCCGGCTCGGCGCGTTCTCATTGGCGTAGCACACCGAGCAAGCCAGCGGACTGCCGCGATGTACGTCTATCTCCCGATTGCTGAGATGCCGGTGCACGTGCCGCTGTTCCTTGCGCTCGGCGGCATGATCGGATTTTTATCCGGCCTGTTTGGCGTTGGTGGCGGATTTCTGCTGACGCCGCTGATGATTTTCCTCGGCATCCCGCCAGCTGTTGCCGTCGGCACCAGTGCTGCCCATATCGTGGCCACGTCAGTATCGGGCGCGATGACGCAATACCGCCGCAACAACGTTGACCTGAAGATGGGCGCTGTCATGCTATCCGGCGGCGTGGTTGGCACTGTGATCGGCGTCGAGGCTGTTCGCCTGTTGCGCAAGGCTGGCGTGTTCGATGTCACCGTCTCGCTGACCTACATGGTTTTCCTCGGCGTCGTCGGCACGTTGATGATGATCGAGAGCCTCAATACGTGGCGCCATGCGCGTGCAACCGGATCGGCAAAGACGAGGGGTTCCGGCCAGCACAGTTTCGTCGATGGTTTGCCCTTCAAGATGCGCTTCAAGCGCTCGAAACTTTATATAAGCGCCATCCCGCCGATCATCATCGGCATGTTCGTTGGCTTTATGGCAGCGATCATGGGTGTCGGCGGTGGGTTCTTTATCATTCCGGCCATGATCTATTTGCTGCGCATGCCAACGTCGGTTGTTGTTGGCACGTCGCTGTTCCAGATCCTGTTTGTTGCAGCTCTGGCGACACTGCTGCAGGCCATTCAAAACAAAAGTGTCGACGTGGTGTTAGCTTTGCTGCTGATCATCGGTGGCGTCATTGGTGCGCAACTTGGCACGCTGGCCGCTCGGCGATTACATGGTGAAGCGTTGCGTGGCCTGTTAGCGATACTCGTCCTGCTGGTCGCCATGCGGATGGGTTACGATCTCGTCGCTGCACCATCTGAATTATATAACTTCGGGCCGTTTCAGGTGGGGCGATGATGCGCGCGGCACAGCTTTCGCTGTCGGGTATTGGTTTGGCGCTCGCTATCGCCATCAGCCTGCCAGTTGCGATGGCCGGTGGTGGGGGACAGGCCTTACCGCCGGAGACCATCGAGGCCGATGTGTCAGCACGCAGCGTATCGGTCGAAGCTGACTTCACCGGAACCGAAATTGTTGTATTCGGCACAGTTGAAAACAGTCGGCAACCGAGTGCCGAAGCTGGCACTTACGACATCATCATTGTTGTCGAGGGTACGTCGGTGCCCCACGTCATGCGGCGCAAATCGAACATTGGTGGGATTTGGATCAATACGAAGTCGGTGCGGTTTGCGTCGCTGCCGAGTTATTACGCCATCGCCTCGACGCGGCCGATCGCCGACATCACGGATGGGCCAGTTCTCACGCAGCACGAGATCGGGCTCGATTATGTCCGCATGGTCCAATCGGGCGGCGGCAGAACGCAGCCGACAGACGCAGCTGAGCTTGAGGAATTCCGCAAAGCAGTTGTTCGGCTGAAACAGCGCGACGGGCTCTACGTGCAATCGGACTACGCCGTTGCATTTGTTGGCCGCAGCCTGTTTCGCACTACGATCAAAGTTCCACCGAACGTTCCGATCGGGGCTCTGAAAGCGAAGGTGTATTTGTTTCGCGAAGGCGTGCTGCTGGGCGAATACGCGAGTGAAGTGGCGTTGGCGCGGGTTGGCATCGAACGATTCTTGCACGATTTCGCCCATCGAAACGGCGTCTGGTATGGTCTCGGCGTGGTCTTGTTTGCGGTCGGCGCAGGCCTCGCTTCATCGTTTGCGTTCCGTCGCGACTGATCAGGAGACGGGATTTGGCGTTTGCGCTAAAGCGTTAGTCGGCGAGGAGCAGTCGTGGTGCAACCGGATAGAGGCCCTCCTGGCCAAGCATCCAGACCGCCATGCCGTCGCTGCCAAACAACGGCACGAAGGCATCGTCGAGAATATTCAAGCCACCTGTAAAGGCGCCGAAGGCCGGCATGACGAGGCGCAACCCGTTGCCAACAAAGCAGGGTCGCCGCAATGTCGTACCGTGCATTTTGAGCCGGGCTGCTGGATGCAGATGGGCTGCAATTTCGTGGGTCACAGCGCTCGGTGTTGGTTCATGCCGGAAGGTGATGCCCTCAACGGTCAATTCAGACAGCGCGACGCCGCCGAGACGTGCGTCGATGGTTGCATCGTGATTGCCGGTAATCCAAATCCAGTCGCGATCTTCTTGCAGGATATGCAAGCCACCGAGGTCGCGGCCATCCATGCGATCACAGGCTGCAATATCATGCAGGCTATCGCCGAGTGCGATCACGGTTTCAGGCTCGTAGGTATCGATTGCGCGGGCCAGTTTCGCCAAGGTTTCGCGCGTATCATACGGCGGTAGCATCTGGCCTCGCGCTGCAAAAGCTGAGCCTTTTTCGAAATGCAAATCCGCAACGATCAGTGCGCGTTCGGCTGGCCAATACAGCGCGCCGGATTTGTGCGCGAGAAACGCCTTGCCGCAGATTGCGATCGGTTGATCGGCGAAATCATCGAGGCCAATGCGATCGGGTTTGAGGCCTGACATGTCAAATATCCTCGGTTGCTTCGCGGATCAGCAGATCGGCTGCGTCGCGCAGCAGGGCATCGTGAGCTTTGCCGTAGACTTGCTCGCGGCCGATTTCCAACAACACGGGCACCGCAAGCGGCGATACGCGCGTCAACGGTTGATGCCTGATTCTGCCCTTGATACGGGCGAGAAACTCACCGAGCCGCGCAATATCGAGCAGTCCCGTGGCTGCGTCCGCCCAGGCCGCTTCGAGCAAGATGTGGTTGGGATCGTGGCGCCGCAGCACGTCGTAGACCAAATCCGTCGACATCGTCACTTGGCGGCCGGATTTTTCCTTGCCGGGATGGCGCCGTTCGATCAATCCCGCAATCACCGCCGCCAGCCGGAACGTGCGTTTCATCAAACTGCTCTCAGCCAACCACGCGTCGAGATCGTCGCCAAGCATGTCCTCTTCAAACAATTGAGCCAGCGACAAGCGCCCATTGTCGATCATGTCCGACATATCGCCGTGGCCCCAGATCGACAGCGCGTAGTCATTGGCGACAAATCCGAGCGGTCGCGCTCCCGCCCGATCGAGCCGGCGCGTCAACAACATGCCCAGTGTCTGGTGGGCCAAGCGGCCTTCAAACGGATAGGCGACCAGAAAAAATCGGTTTTGGCGCGGGAAGGTCTCGACGAGCACTTCATTGGCGTTCGGAATAACGGATCGCACTGCCTGCAACCGTAGCCATTCTGACACCGGATCGGGCAAGGCCGACCACGAAGCATTGTCCGCCAGCATGGTGCGGACACGGTGGGCGAGATGGGTCGACATCGGAAAGCGGCCGCCGCCGTAACTCGGGATCATCGGGTCGGACGCGGTGGCGCGCGAGACGAAAACGTCGGTGTCGCGCAGGCCTTCAAAGCGCAACACTTCACCGGCGAAAACAAAGGTCGCTCGCGGTGTCAATTGCTCGACAAAATATTCGTCAATGTCGCCGAGCACCCGACCGCCTTGCAAAGCCGCGCGGGTCCGCTTGCCGGAAATCATCCGCACCTTCAGCATCGGTGTGTCGACGATGGTGCCAACGTTCAATCGGTATTGCTGGACGACGCGGCCGTTGGCGACCCGCATCAGGCCGTCGTCGGTCAGCCTGAGCTTGGCAAAGCGTTCATAGGCTTTGAGCGCGTATCCGCCGGTCGCGACGAAATCAACGGCGCGATCGAATTGGCTTCGCGTTAGTGTGCTGTAGGGCAGGGCGGAGCGAACTTCGGCGAATAAATCGTCCGGTCGGAACGGCTGGGCGCACGCCATGCCGAGAATGTGCTGGGCCAGAACATCAAGCGCGCCGGTTCGATTGAACGCTGCATCCTGCGCGCCAGCCTCAGCCGCTTCGAGTGCTGCCCGACATTCGAGAACTTCAAATCGATTGCCCGGCACCAGCAACGCGCGCGACGGTTCATCCAAGCGGTGGTTCGATCGGCCAATGCGTTGCAACAGTCGGCTGGAGCCTTTCGGCGCGCCGATATTGATAACCAGATCGACGTCGCCCCAGTCGATTCCAAGATCGAGGGTCGATGTTGCGACAACGGCACGAAGCGCGCCGCTCGCCATCGCCGCTTCGACCTTTTTGCGTTGCGCTGCGTCGAGCGA
>JANMII010000109.1:0-10116 GCA_031375665.1 Hyphomicrobium sp. | reverse complement strand
GCGCCGGTGATGATGGCGTACGGTGTGCGCGTCGGCTGTGCCACGGCCCGCGTCGTCAGAGACAGTCCATGATCTGGGGATGAGCCGATGGACTTTAGCACTGTGGCCATGACGCTTCTCCAAATGAGCCCACGTCATCGAGCGGCGCTTCACCCTGCCGCCAGCGCAGAATTCGAAAGTCGGCCTGCGTCGATTGCGGCTGTCGGCGTGATGGCACAGTCACCAGAGCATCACGGACAAACATTGCGCCAGTTTCGGTCAGTCCGGTTGCTGTAACCGTTTTGGTTGAACCAGAGGGCTGACTGCGGAAATTTGGCGCCAGGCGATTGGAGGCGCTGGTCGCTGCCGCATTGCCATCAAATGGCTGGCCGCGCTCGCCAGCGTCGAGAATGGCAAGCAACAGTTGCGACGCAGATGCCGAGTCAATTCCAGTCATGCCGGAATGAACCGTAACGTGCGGCAGAATTTGCAGCACTGCAGCAACATCAAAATTTACAATCTGCCCGAGTTCCTCGACAGCCTTCAGTGGGGCGTTTCTGGGTCGGCCAGCTCGTTTGAGATGGCTGTAGTCGCGCGCCTCGGCACCCAATGGGCGCGTATCGTCATCACTGTCGACGTAATCAGCGAGGGCGTCGAGACGCTTTTGGGTGAGGTCGGCGCTCCATCCCAGTCCGATCATGAGAGCGCGCAAAAGGTCTGGGCTCGCCAAATTCAAATCGATGCGTGCGGCTTCATCGGTTACGATCACGCTGACGCGCGACGTCGCGTTGATCCGACATCGCGTCACGGATTGCGCCGACTGAGATGGCGCGTCAGTTGATGCGTGTTGAAGCATGGCACGCAATGTGATGGCGAAGCCGGTGTCAGCGGCAGCTTGGGCCTGAGCCACCGCAAGGTCGGCCTCGACTGCCCGCAGTCGGGAGCGCGCAGCGGTGGTCGCGATAAATGCCGCTGAAGCCAAAAGCGAAACGATAAAGATGACGGTGATGAGCGCAAAGCCGTCATCGCGCGCTAGTGCACGCCTTGCGCTAGTGGGTGGCGCAACTTGCAACAAGGTCGGGTCGCATCGCATGGCCGGTTCACGGATATTCGGCGACGCTTGATCATTCCACGCTTAATCATCCACGCATAACCATGCCACCCATGAGATGGCCGTGGTCAAAGGCTATCGCGCAACACACCTAATGTACGGCCGCGTGCGCAGCATGATCGACGCTGCGCTGTTCAAGATAGATGATCAAATCGCTAGCGTCCTCCGCCGCGAGCCCAAGCGAGGGCATCCGGATCAAAGGAAACTGTTTGGCCAGGGCGACCGCAACAGGGTCACCGGTTGCGTGCATTTTTTCAGGCGAGATCATAAAGCGCTGTAGCCAGTCGTGATCTCGGCGAGAGGTAACGCCATACAAATCGGGCCCAACTTTTGGGCCATCGCCGATTGTGTGGCATCCAGCACAGGTTTTCGCGAACAACGCCTGCCCTGGGTGATCGAGAGCCACTGCGCTGTCCAAGGGCGTGTGATCCGATCGTTGCGCCCGAGCTCTGTCACTTGGGTCCATCGCTCGGATATTCATTGCCAGCACGCCCAAATCGGAGAACGCTGAATCGCGCGACCACGCGCTGGTGACGTCATTGAACATCAAGACTTCGTTCTTATGCAATGCGATGGCGGCCCCACTTCGCTCACCAAGCTTGTAGCGGATCAAGTCGATGCTCGCCAAATCACCGGTTATAAAGGTCCAGTTCGGGCCAACATCAAATGCTGCGGCCTGTTGGGCGAGCTTTTCGGTTGTGTCAGTCAGCGGATCAATGCTGATCGACACAAAATGCGTGCGACTGGCGGCGCTTTCACCCATCTGATCCCTGACGTCGCGCAAACGGCTGAGAACCACAGGGCAGACACTTTTGCAGCTGGTGTAGACGAAGCTGATAACAACGATCTTTCCAGCGATCAGATCGTCATAGAATTTCACCGTTTGGCCGCGGTGCGTCGTGACCGTGACATTCGGCAGATAGGCTTTGCCCCAGCGGAAAACAGTGCTCGGTTGTTCGGTGGTGCCGACATAGGCGAACGCGCCGACGCCGCCGATGATCGCAGCCAGCAGGACCAACCCTGCCGATTGCCAGCCGAGCGAGGAAAATGACAAGGCGCGCTGCACGGGCTACCTCGATCGCTTTTTGAATTCGGGATTATTCGGGTCACCTTCCGCTAGAATTTCTGGCTTCAACCACCGCACGCCCGATGGTGTTGGAACGGGGGTATCGGTCAATTCAAACTGCGGTTGGCCGTGATAGCCGGGTTCCGTTGGCTTGGCAGTTTTGAGCTGCAACCGTAACAACATCGCGAAATCTTCGTGTGTCGTGTTGTGGCAATGGGTGACGTAAGATCCGCCGAATTCTCCAAATCGCACTTGAAACTTGACGCTGCCGTTGGGGCGCAGGCGCCACACGTCCTTGCGGACAAGCCGTTCGGTGTCAGGGATGCCACCGCTGCTTCGGCTCATTGTAACGCCTTCTTCGAAATGAAGATGAATGGGATGGTCCCAGCCGCCGCTGCTGTTAATCAGGGTCCAGTGTTCGACTTCGCCCGGCCTCGGGACGACCATCGAAATGCGATTGGCGTTGAGAGCGTGGGCGGTTCGCCCGCTCACCTTGATCGACCATGGAAACTCGGTGTACTCGCCGCAATCGGGAACACATTCGCCGTCTTCCGTAGCGCGCGCGTCGCCCGGTTCTTGCCGCACGAAATTGAGTGTCCGCTCTCGATCTGGGGTCACAATCGGGATCTGCTCGGTCAGCCGTTTGGCACCTGATGCCCAATCGGTATCGGCGTCGAAATCAACGCTACGATCGCGATCCGCTTCGTCACTCATGTTATAGCGCTTGGCTGGATCATCAACGCTGTCCAGTGCATCGACAATTCGAAACTCTAAAATCGGGCCAAGACACGGGTCGTTGTCGTTGCCGCGCAGCGCTTCGCCGATTGATACGCGGCCATCTGGCTTACGCCCGCTGCGCTGCTGCAAGACATTGACGAGTTGGATGATGTCGCCGGTGCTAAATTGCGAAAAGTCGATGACCACATCATAGCGTTCTGCGGGCGACTGCTCATCAAGCTGTGAGAGCTTGATCGGCTTGACGACAAAGTTTCCGTCATTGGCGATAAAGTAAAACGGAAGCGGCGTGCCCTTGGAGAATTTAGAACTCTGGATCGCAACAAAAATCAGTTTGACGAAGCGGGCGACACACGCATTCAAAATCCGGAAGCGATAGCGGCGCGGTAACACCTCCATGTAAGGATAGTAGCCGCCATTCACCGTCATGATGTCGCCGAGAAAACCATCGGTGTCGAAAATATCAAAGTGATGTTGGCCAGCACCGTCCAGGGCATAATTGCCAATCAAGAGATTGACGTCGAAATCTGTGTTGCCGAACGGAAGGCGCGTGCCACTCGGCAAGTTGAGATTGACGCCATCGGCGAAGCCTTCGCGGCCTCGATCAGGTCCGCTGTACAGATTGAGCAGCGCAACGTGGCCTTTGTAAACGTTCTCGGCGGTGAAAAAGAAGCGGTGATCGTGGAACCACAGACTGCCCTGGATCTCGCGGAAATCTCCGGCAACTTCGACAAGCTTATCGCCGTCGTCGGGACCTGAGGCTGCTTTGGCGCGGTAGCCAGCCTCTGTTGGCTTTAGCCAATGCTCCGGCATATCGCGGCGGGCCAAAGCACACGCCCAGTGATAGTCATAGAAGGTGCCGGGGAAGTGGAAGGCATTGCACGCGCCATCGCTTTCAGCGCCGTTATGGGAGTTATGTAAGTGGGTCGACGCTTCGTTGCGGCCGAACCCGTTGTTGTCTTCGCGGCGCGCTGGCAGGTCGTTATAGATGCGGCAGATGAACGGTTCGCCATAGCGGGCCTTAACGAGAGTCGGTGTTAAGCTGCCGGTCCGCGAACCATTGTATTGAGCGACATGACCGCTCGGTCGCTGCCCGAACGTCCAAACCGTGTTGGCTTCGAGTTCCGGCATGCCGACGGCAAAGCGCGAGCCAGCTTGCACCTGACCAAGCGACAGGACGTAGCCATACTTCGGGAAAAACTCGCTCCAGCGTTGATGGGCGAAGAATTCGCCCGGTGGCCGACCCTCGATCGGGCCGATGCCTGTTGCCGGATTGATGAACGTCGATGGGTCCTGGCAGTAGGCATCGTGATATGAGAGCCGGCGCGCCGACAATTGTTTCATTTCGGATGGGAATGCCGCCGATGTCTCGACACCAGGACCGCTCTGGGGAAACATCAGTTGCTCGTGGGGTGAAAATGGCCGTGGCAGGGCCTGAGAAAATTTGATGGCCGCGAACCTGGGGCTTGGCGGCAGACCGGTTGGCACCTGAGCGTGAGCGCTTTTGGCCCACGGGCTCAGACCATTCTTAATCACCAAAGCGCCGCTTCCGGTCATGAGTCCCCACCGCATGAGATCGCGGCGCGAGACCTGCCCGTTGCGCAAGGCCGTCGCGATCTCAAGCCGGTTTAACCGGGCGCGTTCAGCTTCACGGTGTTGCGATGACGAAGACGTCCTCGATAAGAACATTTTTCGTGCTCCAAAAAATTCACCGGCCGGTGCAAAAATTTGGAACGCTCTAGCGCGCTTGCGCGCGCGCCGCTGTCATGGCCGGTAAACAACGCATGATTTTAGCGTATCAGTAACCAAACCATTTGAGAGCGGTCGCACGCCCTGGATCTATGGTCTGGCATTTGTTCGGACCTTAGTCCGAAGGTCACTGGCAAATACAAAAACTGCCGAAATATCGAGCTATTCGTCACAAATGCAGGCAGCGCCGCCGGCGCGCGACCAGACACACCGGATATGCCATTGGTCAAAGGCAAGACAGTCGGTAGCTGTGGAATGAATGGGATCAGCGCCAAAAATTTGCGCCTCGAAGACGTGCGTTACGCCAACTCGCGTCGACCGCCGTTGCTCGACATCATCACCGCTTCAACGCGGTTGCGCACGTGCATCTTCTTCATGATGTTGGTCATGTAATACTTGACGGTCTTTTCGCTCAGCTTGAACGACAATGCGATTTCTTTGTTCGTGAGCCCGGTTGCGGCACGCGACAGAATTTGCTCCTCGCGAGACGACAACTGGATCGGTTGGACTGGCACGGGAGCGTCAGGGCGCAGCGCGCGTGATACCAAGCGCGCGCCAAGTGACGGCGTCACGTAGACTTGATCGTGGCGAACAGCCTCGATGGCTCGGCATAGTTCGCTAAACGTCACGTCCTTCAGCACGTAACCGTGAATGCCATCGCGCAGCAGCGCGGTCGCCAAATCTTCATCCTCCGAGGTGGTGAGCACGATCAGGCGCATCGTCGAGCAAGCCAGGGCAACCGTACGGATCGCGTGTGGGATGATGGCGTCCGTGTGGGTTTGGGGATCAAACAACATGACGTCGGGTCGAACATCGTATGCGGCGCGCAATGCGTCAGCCGGACTGTGCCCCTCGAAAACGATCTCAAAGGATTTGTCGGTTTTCAAGCAAGCCAAGAGCCCGGCGCGAAAAAGCGGCTGCGGATCAATGATCGCTAAACGAATACGCTCGGCAACGAACATGGCACAACTTTCAATTCAGAAAACGATCGGCTCTCGGTCCAATAATCAGCAGCAACGCGCGCTCATAATGTGCAGCGAGTGACACGTGGCTCACGCTTATTCCGGGGCTGTAAAAATGTTTGCGAATGAGGGTCGTGTCGAACTGAGCAGTGTTTCTAAGGATGGGAATGTTAACACATGGATGCCCCATGCTCAACGGTCGACACGCAGCGGAACGGAGAACCTGACCGACGATCGGCCAGCAGACTTAATTTTTACGGCCACGAACAAAGGCCCGCCGCAGCTTGCAGCGGGTTTTTCGAACGCGTGAAAAATATTTATGCGCGGCGCCGGTCGGTGACGACAGCCGACTTACAATTTGCCCTCGTCGCGCAGTCGCTTTGAGGCGACAATGGCTTCGACACGGTTGCGTGCGCTCAGTTTCTGCAGCACGCCACTCATGTAGTGCTTGATGGTTTTTTCACTGAGCTCAAGTTTTTTGGCGATTTCCTTGTTCGTCAATCCGAGCGAGACTTCCTTCAAGATCTGTTCCTCGCGGACACTCAGGTGCTGGCTTGGGTCTTGGCTTCGGTCGGTATGGCGCGCTTTGACGACCGGAGACGACAGCAATCGGGCAGCGAACTCGGGCGTGATGTAGGTTTCGCCGAGCGTCACCGAGTGAATGGTGCGAATGAGATCAGGTCCACTAATCCCCTTCAGGATATAGCCGCGAGCGCCAGCTTCGAGGGCTGCGATGACGTCTTCCTGCCGTTCAGACACGGTCAAGAACAAGACGCGGACGTTCGGATAGGTCTGCGTGATGTGGCGAGCAGCGGTCATCCCGCAGCCAGGCATGTTGACGTCCAAGAGCATGATATCGGGTTGAAATTCAGCGGCGATTTTGATCGCATCATCGGCGGAGGCGCCGCTCGCGACAACCTCCAGGGCGTGATCACGGCGCAACGTGCTCTCAATGCCCGCGCGCATCAATGGGTGGTCGTCAACGACGGCGACCTTGAACTTATCCGTCAATGGGCGTCTCCAGCGGCAAGGAAATCGACACTGTCGTGCCGCGGCCGATTATTGAATTGATTGCGAAAGTTCCACCGAGACTTTCGACGCGGTGGCGCAAACCTGCAATGCCAAGCGCGTCATCACGCATCCGACACGGCTCGACCTCGAACCCGGGACCAGCGTCACGGATGCATAGCTGCAAGACTTGACCGTCTGATGAAGCGACCACACTTTCGTCGGCGCCGTCCGCATGCCGAAACGCGTTGCTCAAAGCCTCTTGAACGCAGCGAAAGGCGCAGGTGCGGATCATTAGCGGCGCGCGGCCGGAGACGTTTTCGATGTGGAGTTCCACCTTGGTTTTGCTTCGCCGCTCGTGACCGTTGACGGCTAAGCGGATGGTGTCAGCAGTCGACAGATGTTGCAGTTCCGGGAGGGACAGACCTGACGAGATGCTACGAATTTCATTTAACGCGTCCTGGGTGGCGGCTTTGATGGTCAGCGCTGCATCGTCGTCGTCATTGGCGTATGCGGGTCCGACTGCGGCTACGGCCGGTTTGAGTTCGTGCAGCCGCAGCAGTGCCAGGCTCAGCAGCTGGGCCGGTCCATCGTGGAGGTCAGCGCCGATCCGGCGCAGCAAGCGGTCGGCGTGTTCATGGGTTTGGTGTTGAGCCTTCACGATGCGGTCGCGCAGTTTTTCGTTTTGCTGAAGCAAGCGTGATGTCTCGACGAGGCGGGCTTCGAGGGAGCGCTTTTGGTCGAGGATGAGCAAGCTGCCGCGATGCACAACGCCAAACAGCAACGACAACATGCCGAGCGTTAGCGAGCCGATGACGATCCAGTTTTGTTGGCGCTCGATAGTGAATTGCTGCATCAGGCCGGTCGCGTCTTCGTAGAATTCGGAAACGCCGATGACTTGCCCTGTGCCTCTCGCGCGGACTGGCGCGTAAACTTCAAAAATTGGCGTACCAGCGAGTGACTTTGGCAGATGGATCATGTCGTGGTCATCGGCGAAATGCGCTTCAAGCTTGCCGGACAAAGCGCCAAGTAACTCAGCGGATAGCAGAGCTTTCTCGCCCATATCTTTGCCATTGCTGGCGTAGGCGAGCGTACCATCGGGCAACCAAATCCTGATTTTAAAGATCGTTCGGCCAAGTTCCGTATCGCCCGTGAGACGTTCGAGAGCTGCCACACCATCTGCGGAAATCGTTTGCCGCTCCGACAGCACTTGAACGTGGTCGCGCAGCGCATGTTCCATCAACCGGGCCGAAGCGGTAGCGGCAGCGTGGATCACGCCTTTTCGAACGCGCCCATCCATCCACGCGCCAAGATGGAGCATGGTCGCAAAAATCACGGCGGTGGCGACGATGACAAATCGCGTAGAGAGCGTTCGCTTCGCCCATTCATCCGATAGACGGCGCAATACCTTGGTCGGATGAACGTCAGCCTTTGGTCTAGTCAGCAATTGGACCACAGGCCGGAACAGTCGTTGGACGGGGTGCCCTGTTCGGATCTCGCTCATCTGGTCAACACTACGTTACGCGGTGTCTCATGTTTTCTAATCATGGCTGCGTCGGTCACGTCTTCATGCAGGCGATTTGCAAAAGCTGGCAGCCGACGCTGAACTGACAAGGTGAAAACCATTTGAGACCCGCTGAAGTGGAGCGGCGTCATGGTGAGAAGCGGCAGACGGCCATCGGTTGAGACGCGGATTAGAGTTCGATCGGCGTTGAGCGGTTGGCGGGTGCCATGTTCCAGCGACACCGCGCGGGACTTTGCAGCGGATCGAGGGTTGGTTCTAGCGTGTGGCACGGAACGGCCCATGGGCGCTGGGATCCAACGGAATTCAGCAAACAACAAAAAATCATTGAAGCATTTGGGCGTATCGATCGGCCCCGTCGCGACAGCATCGCGCGTTTTGGCCAGTTGTAGCAAGGCTGTTTCACAACCTGCCAAGGACTCGCGCGCTACAGCGTTAAGGCTGCGACCGTTCGCGGGCCTAGTGCCAGCCCTTGGTCACCACGCCGCTGCTGATCACCCAGCCGCTGACCAGATCGCTCCATGTCCGTGCGCGGTTGGCCGCTGCGCTGCACCCGATTTCGCTCTCAACGCCTTCACGCGCGTCGACCGGTCGCCGATCGGTCAGCGACCATTTCCTCAATTCAATCTCGCCCTTTAGCGCTTCACAGCACGGAGACCAGCCATGGTAACTCTCATTCGTAGCGATCTCGAATTCATTCTGGACCAGATCAAGTTCTCGGAAACGCACGCGGGTGGAACGCCACTCACCTCGGTTAACGGTGGTATTCTCGGCCTCGACCCGACGCTTCCGTACGGCGTCCGCACGGTCGATGGGAGCTATAACAACGTTCTCCCGGGACAGAGCGCGTTCGGAGCCGCTGACAATCTGTTTCCGCGCTTGGTGCCCGGCAACCCGCAAACGGCAGCCTCGGGCGACCCAGATGGTCCCGGCCCGGCTCCATTTGGGCCGACGAGCTACACCCAGTCGAGCGGCACCGTCCTCGATCCTCAACCGCGCATCGCGTCGAACCTTGTGGTCGATCAAAGTTCGGCCAACCCGGCAGCGGTCCAGGCCTACAACGATGCCAACCCCGATCAGCCGCCGCAGACCGTTCAGCCACGGCTGATCGACGATGTTAATAATCCCGGCACACTCATTCCAAATCCCGCCTTTGTGCCAGTGCTGTTCGTTGCCAACGTCGCGCCCGATGTTGGCCTCTCGGCGCCGTTCAACGGTTGGTTCACGCTGTTCGGCCAGTTCTTCGATCACGGTCTGGATCTGCTGACCAAGGGTGGCAACGGCACGGTCGTTGTCCCGCTGCAGCTCGATGACCCGCTATATGTGGTTGGTGGACAGACCAACTTCATGGTGCTGACGCGGGCAACACAGTTCACGAGCCCCGGCGCCGATGGCATTCTCGGCAACGCTGACGATACCCGCGAAGCGCAGAACACCACGACCTCGTTCGTCGACCAGAACCAAACGTACACGTCGCATCCCTCGCACCAAGTGTTCTTGCGCGCCTACGTCCTCGGGCCAGATGGCAAACCGGTCGCGACCGGCGAACTGCTGGACGGCGCCAACGGTGGCCTTCCAACGTGGGCCGAAGTCAAGGCACAAGCGCGCGCGATGCTCGGAATCGAACTGGATGATCGCGACATCCTTGCGGTCCCGCTGATCCTGACCGACGAGTACGGAAAGTTTATTCCTCATCCGACTACTGGATTTGCCCAGGTCGTAATCGGCACAAACCCGAACGGCACGCCAATCCTAGCCTCCGGAACGCCGGGATCGCCGGTTGATGCATCAACGGCACTGAAGAGCGGCCATGCTTTCCTTGATGACATCGCCCACATTGCGGTGCCGCGTACCGTGTTTGACAGCGATGGCGATCCAGCCACTCCGGGCACAACCGTCGTCGGACCCGACAGCGACGCTGTCGCTGGCAATACAATTGCGACAGACTTCCGCGGTCGCAAGGTTGCCTACGATAACGAATTGC
>JANMII010000097.1:0-12603 GCA_031375665.1 Hyphomicrobium sp. | reverse complement strand
TTGAGCGGCGTTTTGAGATCGTGTGCGATGTTGTCTGAAACTTCCCGGAGGCCGTTCATCAGACCCTCGATCCGCTCGAGCATCGTGTTCAAATTCTGCGCTAAATCGTCAAGCTCGCCGCCGCTGCCACTGAACGGAATGCGCCGCGATAGATCGCCTGCCATGATCGATCGGCTTGTTGCCGTGATGGTTTCCATTCGCGTCAAGATGAGTCGGCTGACGGCCAATCCCGCCGCCAGTCCCAGCAGCGACAACAAGCCAAATCCGATCAAAAAAGTCTGCTTGATGGTGTCAGCGAACACTCGCTGATCCTCAATATCGCGGCCAAGCAACAGCACATTGCCGCCGCCAACATTGACTGGAATTGCCACAGCAAGCCGGTCGCTTTCGCCACTGCCTGGAACCGATGGCCGATATCGAAACACGCCGCCTTTGGCGTTGGTCGCAAGTTCTGGCGGAACGCGATTGAGATTTCCGGCGAGCTTTGCGCCGTCAGCTCCATTGAGCAGATACAGCGATCGACTTTCTGGCCGCGCCAAAAGATCGATCGTCCCGATCAGAGCCGCTGGCCCGCCGTCAGTGGCCTGTTTGCTCAGTAGCTCAGCTTCGGCACGCAGCGTTGCCAAAACCTGATCCGTCATCATCGAGTTGGTTTGCCAGAACAGCAAACCCGAAATCACAATGGCAGCTATGAAAAACGCCAGCACTGCCGCCGCGCTCATGCGAAACGCCGACGTCGCGGCAGCTCGCATCAATCGGTCAATCAGGGCCGTCACGGATCGTATATCCTGCGCCTCTGACTGTATGCAGAAGCGGCTTGTCAAAACTCTTGTCGATCTTGGCGCGCAGCCGGGAGATGTGAACGTCAATGACGTTGGTTTGCGGATCAAAGTGATAATCCCAAACGTGTTCGAGCAACATCGTCCGCGTCACAACTTGGCCGGCATGCAGCATAAGATATTCAAGCAGCCGGTACTCTCGAGGTTGAAGCGGAATGTTGTCGCCACCACGCATGACCCGATGTGACAGCCGGTCCAGCACCAGATCGCCAACAGTGTACCGCGTTTGCTGCTCTTCGGGTACGGTTCGGCGGCCCAGCGCTTCGACGCGCGCCAACAACTCCGAATATGCGTATGGCTTCGTGAGATAATCATCGCCGCCAGCGCGCAAACCTTTGACGCGATCGTCGACCTCTCCTAACGCCGACAAGATCAAGACCGGCGTGCGATGACCGGCCGAGCGCAATGATTTGATGACAGACAATCCATCAAGCTTTGGCAGCATCCGATCGACCACCAAGACATCGTAGGTGCCATCGCTCGCAAGCGCCAAGCCCGCCTCTCCATCGGCTGCAAGATCAGCCGTATGGCCGTTTTCTTTCAACGATTTTTGCAGGAACTGCGCTGTCTCGCGGTCATCTTCGATCACCAGTACACGCATGTTCAAGGATCCATTTCTCGTAAAGACGTTTTCGTAAATCGAGTGCTGACGAAAGCCGGATGACGAATCGCACGCGACCGTGTCGGGCAAGTCCGGTTTGACTGGCGACGCTCGGGCCGCTTGTTGTACGCACTGGGCGCCTAAACGTCGAGACGGCCCCTTCCATTTTGGAAAGAGACCGTCTCGCGTTAACTTATCGATATCAGTGACGAAGCGGCCTTAACGTTTATCAGCCCATCAGCCCTTCTTGTCCCGCAATTGAACGGCGACAAACCGCTTCTGATCGGCAGACTGAATGTGCAGCAGGACCGCCGACCGCTTCAGGTCTTGCGCCTTCTTGACGCCTGACACCACATCATCGGGCGCTGCTACTTCTTCGCCCGACACCGCCAAAATGATATCGCCTTGCTTGATGCCTTTGGAGGCTGCATCAGACGAAGGGTCGATCTCGGCGATGACAACACCGTCTTTCACACCACCACTGCGAGCTGGCATCAGTGTGATGCCAAGCTGGCTGAGTTCGAGGGTCGTTGGCGCAGCTTGCGCTGGCTTTTTATCGTCGCCACGGACAGCAGCTTCAGGATTGACTGGGAACAATCCAAGCTTCACCTTCACCGTCTGCTCGGCGTTGCTGCGCCAGATTTTTACGTCAACGGTCGTATCGGGTGCGAGTTCAGCAACCTTACGTGCAAGATCGCGGCTGTCGGCGATTTTGTCGGCGTTGATTTGCAGGACGGTGTCCTGCGTCTTCAAGCCAGCCGCTGCGGCAGGGCCATTGGCCGTCACATCGCTGATCAACGCGCCTTTAGGCTCGGCGAGGCCGAGGCTTGCTGCGGTGTCTTCGTCGACGTTCTGGATCTTGACGCCAAGCCAACCTCGGTTGACCGTGCCACCAGCCTTCAACTGATTGACGACTTCCATCACGGTCTTTGCAGGCACCGCAAATGCAATGCCGACATTGCCGCCCGACGGCGAATAGATTGCGGTGTTAACGCCGAGTACGTCGCCGTTGAGGTTGAACGTTGGCCCGCCTGAGTTTCCGCGGTTAACGGCAGCGTCGATCTGCAAATAGTCGTACGGACCCGACCCAATATCGCGAGCAAGCGCTGACACGATGCCAGCTGTCACCGTGCCACCAAGTCCGAACGGATTGCCAACGGCCAACGCCCAATCGCCAACGCGGGCTTCCTTCTCAGCAAACTTGACGGCTGGAAATGTTTTCGCGGTTTCGATCTTGAGCAGAGCGATGTCGGTACGTGGATCTGTTCCAATCAGCTTTGCTGTGTGCTTGCTGCTATCGTCGAACGTGACTTCAATTTTGGTCGCGCCCTCGATAACGTGATTGTTCGTGACAACGTAACCGTCACTCGAAATCACGAAGCCTGAGCCCTGACCTTGAACAACTTTCGGACGACCGCCTTCCTGCTGCTGGCCAAAATCCTTTGGCAAGTTCTTGAAGAAGTCATGCAGTGGATGGTCCGGCGGCAGGTCCGGCATCGGCGTTGCACCGCGACTGTTGTTGTCGCCGTCCTTGCTGGCCATTTTGGCCGCGCTGCCATCATTAACGATCGAGACCGAAACGACTGACGGTTTGACCTTGTCAACCAGGTCCGCAAACGACAGCGGCGCCTGACCGAACGGCGTCGCGATTGTCGCTGCTGCCGGCGCTTCGGCTCGAACGGGCGCTGCGACGCCAACAACGCCCAAGCTCAGTGTCGCCGCAACCATCATGGCCGCTAGCATTGGCGTAGATTTTGCTGTGACAGGGTTGAAGGCAAGAGCTTTGGACCATTCTGAAGCTCGGTCTGAAGCTCGGTGGGAAAATCGCATCCCGGTTCTCCAATTTGAAACGGGCTCCTTGAGCCCTGTATCGTTGGCGTAACGGAGGCGGGGTTACCGCAGCATTTCAACCGTCTTAACACTTGGTAATGTCGGACACTGTGATGTCGCCCAAGACTGTCATCGAAACGCAGATAAAGGCCGTCGTTGCAGCCACCTCTTTGGCTTTTCAACGGGCCGTTGCGATCATATTGGCGATCACACTCATCGCGACAGCGTATCCCGCAAGTGCTGCTGTTTTCGGCGATGATCAACGCGTCCGCTTGCCCGATGCAGCCGTTGCGATCTCGGCGAATGTCGGCGTTTTGGTGTCGTCTCAAACCGGAGCATTGTGTTCGGCTTTTTGCTTGAGCCCGGACGTCATCGCCACAGCCGGTCATTGCGTCAACGGCACATCTCCAACCACCCGGCCTGACTTAAGCCGCCTGCGGTTCACGCCATCCACGGATCGTCGCCGTCCCAGCACGGCGATCAAAGGCGGTGCCAATGGCACACAATCTCAAAATATCATCACAGGTTCGCGCCAGCTTCGTCTTGAGCCCCCGATCAACGCCGCCGACGATTGGGCCGTCATCAAGCTCGAAGCGCCAGCGTGCCAAGCTGGCGGGTTTGCGCTCACAACAAAAGATCGCAACACCGTCACAACTGCCACTGATCAGGGCCAGCTTTATCAGGTCGCAAGCCACCGTGATTTGCCCGATGTCGCACCCCGTCTTGCGACCGACTGCAAATTGACAGCACCGAACCCCAATGGCGCGGCTGTCGACGCGCGCCATGATTTTTCTGACTGGCCCAGCATCTTGTTCCACATGTGCGATACCGGTGGCGGATCATCGGGATCGCCGTTGCTCATCGATGGCGCGCACGGACCCGAAGTGGTTGGCATCAACGTCGGCACTTATGTGTTATCGCGGGCCATCCCACTCGCCTCGTCGTCGTCCGAAAGCCGCATGCAAGCTGTCGCCAACACGGCAATCGACATCACGCGCATCGCGCCCGGGTTTGAAGCTATCCGTTCGCGTTTCATCGTGGAGAGCGTTGCGGACGTGCAGGCTATTCAAAGCGCACTGCACGCAGTCAAACTCTACGCTGGACCAATCAATGGACTGTGGTCGCCGCGACTTGAAACGGCAGTCCGCGCCTTTGAGACCAGCACTGGTGCTGAAGCGACTGGATTGTTGACGACGCAGCTTCTGCATTCACTCAGCGATCAAGGCACGGCGCTATCCGCGCGGTGATCCCGCTGCCCGGTCTCGGACTACGTTTCGCGCTTGAGAATTTCGTCAAGCTTCTTTTGTTCAACAGCAGTCAGCCCAGAACCGTCCGTGTCGCGAAGCGGACGCGTGCGCGTCGACGATCGCATCATTGCGATGCCGGCCGCCAGCAGCAGGATCGGCGACAACCACAGCACCAGCGTCGAAAGTTTGAACGGCGGTTTCAGCAGGACGAAATCACCGTACCGCGCGACCACATAATCCATCACGTCGCTATCGCTGTCGCCAGCGGTGATGCGTTCGCGCACAAGCACACGCAGATCGCGCGCCAGCGGCGCATCACTGTCGTCAATCGATTGGTTCTGACAGACAAGGCATCTGAGCTGGAGCGAAAGGGCACGTGCGCGGGCTTCTTTGGTGGTATCTGCCATCACCTCGTCGGGCTGCACAGCGTAAGCTGGGCTTGAAATTGCTGCGAATTGCGCCAAGCTTGCCATCAACACGGTCATCGCACTCAAACACAGCAATTGGCGCCGCAAGGTCTTCATCCAGCCACCTACTCTGCTGCAATCGGTGCTGACCTGGGGGCTTTCACCGGAGCTCCTACCCGCAGCCGCCGATCGGACAGCGAGACACCGCCACCGATAAACATGATCAAAGCTCCGAGCCAAATGAAGCGCACGAGCGGATTGAAATACGCGCGCACCGCATAGGCGCCGCCACCCTGGTCATCGCCGATCACCACATACAGATCGCCACGCCACGACGCATGGATCCCAGATTCAGTCGTCGGTTGCGGCGGAGCATCATAAACGCGCTTCGATGGCTCCAGCAGCGCTATTGCCGCATCGCCACGGGTCACGTCGAATTTCGCGATCTCCTCACGATAATTCGGACCCCTGCCAGGTGACGCCCCTTTGAAGGCCACCGTGTAGCCGCCGACCTCAACGCCATCGCCCGGCTTCATGACCAGGATTCGTTCTTCCTGGTACGCGGACGTCGCGACGATACCGACCACCATCAGACCGACGCCAAAATGCGCCAGCAGCGTACCGTAGTTGGATCTTGGCAAATTGCGCGCTCGGCGGACAACTTCCGCTGTCGGTGCCGCGCCAAGTTTGATCCGCGTTGCCCATTCCGTCAGCGCGCCCATCATCACGAAGACGCCGAGCGCAATTCCAAACGGTGCAAGCCACGGTCCCCTTGCGAAGGTGGCATAAACGGCCACCACAACAACGAGCGCCGCGATGACAGCGAACATCAACCTTTGTGCTGCGGCGTAGGCGTCGCCTCTTTTCCACGCCATCAGCGGGCCAAATGGCATTGCGAGCAGCAGCGGCAGCATCAGCGGACCAAACGTCATATTGAAGAACGGCGGACCAACGGAAATTTTATCACCGGTCGCTGCTTCAAGAACCAGCGGATACAGCGTGCCGATGAGGACCGTCGCCGTGCTCGTGACCAGCAGCAGATTGTTCAACACCAAGCTGCCCTCGCGGCTCATCGGCGCGAACAATCCGCCGATCCGCATGTCCTTGGCGCGCAGCGCAAACAACGCCAACCCACCGCCGGTGAAAAACACCAAAATGCCGAGGATAAAAACGCCCCGCTCAGGATCGACCGCAAACGAATGCACCGACGTCAACACACCCGAGCGGACGATAAATGCGCCCATGAGCGACAGCGAGAACGTGAGAATTGCGAGGAGGATCGTCCAAACCTTCAACGCTTCCCGCTTTTCCATGACCAGCGCAGAATGCAGCAAAGCGGTTCCGGCAAGCCACGGCATGAACGACGCGTTTTCAACCGGGTCCCAGAACCACCATCCGCCCCAGCCGAGTTCGTAGTAGGCCCACCACGATCCCATCGCGATGCCGATGGTCAAGAACATCCATGCAGCCAGTGTCCACGGCCGCACCCAGCGGGCCCACGCCGCATCGATCCGCCCTTCGATCAAAGCTGCGATCGCGAACGAAAAGGCGATCGAGAAGCCAACATAGCCGGTGTAGAGAAACGGCGGATGGAACGCCAACGCAGGATCTTGCAAAATAGGATTGAGGCCCTGGCCATCTGCGGGTGGTATCTCCAGCCGTGCAAACGGGTCCGACGTCAGGACGATGAACAGTAAAAACGCGAGCGCAATTGACGCCTGCACGGCCAACACATTGGCTTTTAGTGTCGGCGGCAGATTATTGCCAAACAAAGCGACGGCCGCACCGAACAGCGCCAGAATCATGACCCACAGCAGCATCGAGCCTTCGTGATTGCCCCATACGCCTGAAATTTTATAAATCAGCGGCTTGGTCGAATGCGAGTTGGTCGCAACATTGGCGACCGAGAAATCACTCGTGATGTAGGCATGCATCAGCGCAACAAATGCGATCAGCAACAAAAACAATTGCGAAACTGCGGCGGGCTCCGCGACCTGCATTAGTCGTGCATCGTTTGTGCGCGCGCCGATCGCAGGCACCACGGTCTGAAATGCTGCCACCAGCAGCGCCAGGATCAACGCGAAATGTCCAAATTCGATAATCACGTCAGCACGCCTTTTTTGCGATTGCCTAACACGTTACGTGTTGCCACTTACTTCGGTGCACCATCGGGATGCGCCGAGCCGCCGAGCTTTACGCCGCGGGCTTCGAGCGACTTGGCGACTTCGGGCGGCATATAATTCTCATCATGCTTGGCCAGTACACTGTCGGCTGTAAAGCTGCCGTCGGCGTTCAGCTTACCCTCCGCCACCACGCCCTGTCCTTCGCGAAACAGGTCGGGGAGCACGCCGGTAAATTTGACCGGAATTTCCTTCAGCGTATCCGTCACTTTGAACGACACCGTTGTGCCCTCACCGCGCACAACCGATCCATCAGCGACCAACCCGCCGAGCCGAATGCGATCGTTCGCCGATACGCCCTTTTCAACGATGTCGCTAGGCGTGTGAAAAAAAACGACGCTATCTTTTAGGGCGAACAAAACCATGATGGCCGCGACCGCCAGCGTTGCGACACCGCCGCCAATCATCAATCCGCGCTTTTGCTTTCGTGTCATATGAATGGAACCAGCACTTTCACAATTCAGATCACTGTTGCCATCGGGCGCGACGCGCTAAGGCGCGAATTTGACGATTAGCCCGCTAGCCCGAGCTGCTTCACCCAGTCGCGAAATTCCGTGAGGCGCTTGTCATCGCCAGCCAACCCGGCCTCTGCCTCACTTATCGACTTTTTCACATCGTCGGCGCGCCCGAGCACCTGATAGGCGCGGATCAATTTCTGCCAACCAACCAAATCAGACTTTTCGGTTTTCAACCGCGTCGCCAGTCCGTCCACCATGGCGTTGATCATGGCATTACGTTGATCCGGCGACATCGCCGAACCGTCGGCACTGATCGCGGCGGGTTGGCCAGCGCTGGTGCCTTCAGCGTTTGGCTGGGGCTGTGCTCCGTCTTCGAGTCGCTTCAGCCGCTCAGCAATGGCGATCCGCCATGGTGCATCGGCTGGCGCATCTTTAATCAGGTTGCGATAATCGATTATCGCGCCAGCGCGATCACCATCTTGCTCTTTGGCCAGCGCCAGCCAAAGCCGCGGCTCCCGTAAGTTTGCATCACTGGCAAGCAATTTGGTGAGCGCGGCCCGTGCGTCATCCGGCACCAAACCATTCTCCGCACGAATGCGTGCGTCGGCAAACCCTTGTAGGCGCAGCGCGCTTTCGCCAAGCAAACGGATTGCCGAAGCATACGCCGACGCCGCATCGTCATACCGGTTGAGCGCCATGTAAACCGGCGCGATCACATCCCACCCACGACCGTCTTGCGGATTTTTCCGCAACGCGCCTTCGACTTTGGCAACCAGATCGTTGGTCTTCGCATCCGTTGTTGAAGCTGCGAGCCGCTCATTCAGAGGCTGTGCTGGCAATCCCGGAGCACCGAACTGCAAATACAGCCCAAGGCTCGCGAGCGGCAATGCCAGCGAACTTGCGACGACGATCTTCGTCGCCATTAAACCGACAGCGCCGCTGGTTTTTGCTGCCCCATCGACCCGCGCTCGTTCGGTGCGTCGGATGAGCCGACGCGCGATTTCGGCCCGCGCCGCGTCGGCTTCGTTGGGTGAGATGACACCACGGTCGCGGTCGGCATCGACTTCATCGAGCTGATCCCGGTAGACTTCCAGATCGGCTGCTGCCGGATCAGTGGCGTGGCTGACAGCCTGCAGCAAAGGGCGCGTGACGGCATACGTCACCGCCGCTGCCAATACCGCCACCGCAACCCAGAAAATCATCCAACCACCCTAACTCAAGCGGGGCGTGAATTGAGATCGCCACGCGTCATGCCAAGGCAATAGGATCGCATCTAACGCGACGCAAGGCGGCGCGTTCGAAAAAGCGATATGTGTCGCGGTTTTAATCTCGTGATGAATGGTATTTTTCGCTGATCCACCAACCGTTAACGGGTCCGGTGACCAACAGTTGCCGCACGCCTTGGCTTAAGCGACGTTTTCCCATGTGCCATCGGGATTTCGGCAAGCCGCGCCGCGCATTTGCTGCGGTCGGCCGTCGATATAGACGGTGTGGGTGTAATCCCGGCAATCGTTGTTGCCGCGCTTATAGGGCTTGCTCGGCACAATCTCACCGTACCGGCCATTATCTGGGTTGCGCCACTGCCGGGCCGCACCCGACTGGCCGCGTTCCAGCGCGTCAAATTCTGCTTCTTGCGCCAACTGCCGATCGCGCTGGTCGAGGCCACGACCAATCTCCGATCCAATAATGCCGCCGACGACTGCGCCAGCGACGGTGGCCAGAACATTGCCCCGCCCCTTGCCGATCTGGTTGCCAACAACGCCGCCCGCGACGCCGCCCAAAATAAGTCCAGTATCAGCCTTGTTCGGGCCCTCAGCACCACACGCCGCGAGCGCCGCGATCACCGGAAAAACCATCACTGCACGCGCGCTGCGCATATTTGAAACCTCGTCGGTCGTCGTCAAAAAGAAATCGTCGCGTCACGCCTTTGCTGTTCGGAGCTCCGACATCACGGCGGCTAACGGTCCGGCCGATCGGACCCACCGGCAGCGCGCGACCATGCGCTTAGGTAAACGCAGACTTATCCTCACGCAACACACCCATCCACTGCGATTCGGGCGAGAGTGGGACATTTGACACCAACTGGTGCTCTGGTGTCGCTTTGGTGCCGGTCCGGCGCACGTCGCTAGACGGCCGGAAGCCGCATCCGCACGCCGAGCCCACCCTTGGGAGATGCTTCGAGCTCCAACGTCCCTCGATATGAGGCGACAAGATCGGCAACGATTGAGACGCCCAACCCCGAGCCCGGCGTCGTCTCATCCAATCGCAGCCCGCGCTTGCCGATTTTCATCCGCTCATCGTCTGTCAGTCCAGGTCCGTCATCGTCGATCGCGACAAACAACTGCTTGGCTCGCGTGTTGTCGTCACCCGCTACCACGCCGACCGTCAGCGACACACTCTTCGACCCCCACTTGCACGCGTTGTCCAACAGATTGCCCAGCATCTCCTCAAGATCCTGCTTCTCACCTTGGAATTTTGCGCCACTGGCGATGCGCTTGCTGATCACGATGCCTTTGTCACGATGGATGCGCTCAAGCGCCCGCAGCAACGGATCAACCACGGGTTCAACCGGCGTGACCCGGCCAATCGCCGCGCTGCCAGCCGCCATCCGCGCTCGATCCAAATAGTGCGTAACCTGGTCACGCATGATGGTCGCTTGTTCAGCGACTTTTTCGGCAAACGGACTGGCCGTATCGCGCGCTTCGTTGGTGATCACCGCCAACGGTGTTTTAAGCGCATGCGCCAGATTCCCAACCTGGGTGCGCGCCCGGTCGACGATGTCCTGGTTGGATTTGATCAAGGCGTTGAGTTCTGCTTGCAGCGGTTCGATTTCGGCTGGCAGCTTGCCATCCAAAACCGTCGCATCGCCCGATCGAATGCTGGCGAGACCCTGCTCGATTTTGCGCAACGGCAACAATCCGAAGCGGACTTGAAATAGCGTAACGGTGACAAGCCCTAGGCCCGTCAACGCCAACGCGATCGACAACCGATTGCGAAACTTCGCGACGGTGGCTTCGAGCCAATCGATTGGACCAGCGACCATCACCGAATACCGAGGTTTGTCGGGATCGTGGCCAGGCGAATCGACAACTTCAAGTATGCGGATCTGCTCGCCCGTCGGCCCCGGTACATTCATCCAGCGCGTACCCGTCGTATCGGTCGGAAATTTGCGATCGTACGGTGACGGCAATTCACTACTGGCCAGTGATTGCGAAACAATACGGCGCCCATTCGCACCCTCCAGCGGGCGGATTTGCCAATACCAGCCCGAGTGCGTGACCTCGAACAACGGCTCGTAAAGGTTCGGCGGCGTCACCGGTTCGGATCCGGTCGTGTTCATGCTGTCGATGGCCAGCGCCGTCAGCAGCTTCTTGAGTTGTGAATCGAAGCCAAGCTGTACGTCATCGCGATACAGCGAGTAAATCAAATACCCGGCCAGCGGCAGCACCACCAGCACCCACGCCGCCGACGTTGCAAACAATCGAAACGCGAGCGAATTAAGCTTCATCGGGCCCATGGCTCATGCGATAGCCCAGCCCCCGAACCGTCTGAATGATGTCGCCTGGGATCTTCTTGCGCAGTCGGCCGATGAAAACTTCAATCGTGTTGCTGTCGCGATCAAAGTCTTGATCGTACATATGCTCGACGAGTTCGGTCCGCGACACGACCCGGCCGTTGTGATGCATGAGATACTGCAGCAGTCGAAATTCATGCGAGGTCAGTTTGATCTGCTGGCCGTCACACGTCACGCGTGCTGATTTGGTATCGAGCCGCAGCGGTCCACATTCGATCTCGGCTTTGGCATGTCCCGAGGCGCGCCGAACCTGCGCCCGCACGCGCGCCAGTAATTCTTCCATATGAAATGGTTTGGCTAAATAATCATCGGCGCCCGCATCCATGCCCGACACCTTATCGCTCCAGCGATCGCGCGCCGTCAGCAGGATGACCGGCATTTTTTTCTCGGCCCGCCGCCATTGCTCCAAGATTGAAATGCCGTCCATTTTCGGCAAGCCAATATCTAGAATGACAACGTCATAGGGCTCGGTGTCGCCGAGGAAATAACCCTCTTCGCCATCGGCCGCTGTGTCGACTGCAAAGCCGGCGTCGGCCAAGGCTGCAACCAGCTGACGGTTCAAGTCCTTGTCGTCTTCGACCACAAGTGCGCGCACGGATGTTCTCTTTGCCTCAAGGCTTCACTCTCCGCCTTATAGCGGGCTCTTGAGCCCGAGGGCTAGCGCGGCGTTGCGGCTTTTACAGGGCTTTGGGCGTCAATGATCAACGATCGCAGCCGCCCGCCATTGTCGCGAACAACGAGCCGATAAATGTACCCGTTGGCTTCACGGCACAGCGTTGCCTTAACGATCTGGCCGTTGAATTTTGGCGGCGAGCTTTGCGCCAGTTCTTCGACGGTCATCAGGTTTTCGCGGCGCACGACATCACGCGCCACCGCCCAATCTGACAGACACGCGTCCCCGTCAGCAGCGGCATTCAGACCGGGCGCATCGGCAAATGCTGCCCGCGATGCGGGCGGTGCGATGGATACGAGCAAGGCGACAGCAACGCCAGCCGCACACAGAGCCGCCCCTGATTTCACTTGAAGCACCATCTGGCCGCGTCCTCGCAAACCTCTTGCTTAATGGCTCGCGGCTGAACCGCCCATGAATGAGGCGCCAGCCACCAAGCCAAGAGCAAACAAAGCGCGCGCCTACATTCGCATCATGACATCGCGCCGTGTCAGCGCTGCAGTTGCCGTGACGCGGCCATAGATGGTTAGCACCGTCCCGAGCAACGCACTGACAGCCTGAATGGCCACCAGCGCCTGATCACCAAGTTGGCGCACCATCTCACCGGGCAATTCGAGACCGATCGCCGGTCCAATAACCGGCAGCAGTGTCGCTGCCGCGGTCACCAGTGCGCCCCAGATTGTCTTCGATTGCAGCCACCATTTTGCTGAGGTCGGGTTTCCAAGGGTCTGGCTTACTGAAGTCTCCTTGATCCGCTCGTTTGTCATCGTTGCTTCTCCAGTTGTCGCTTCGCTTTG
>JANMII010000006.1:0-8530 GCA_031375665.1 Hyphomicrobium sp. | reverse complement strand
CCGAATTGGTCCGCATGATCGAGACCATTGTGGGTCCTGAAAAGTTTCGCGCCGGGATGGATCTTTACTTTGACCGCCACGATGGTGAAGCAGCGACCATTGAAGACTTCATTGCCTGCTTCCAAGACGCCGCTGAAGTTGATTTGGCACATTTTGCGCGCTGGTATTCGCAGGCTGGCACACCCGAATTGGTGTGTGAAATGACCTATGACAAAGCAAATCGCTCCGTTGATCTAACGATCCACCAGAGCCTGCAGCCAACACCTGGGCAAGCCGTCAAATGCCCGTTGTACATTCCGCTTAAGCTGGCGTTGCTCGGACCCAACGGCGATGAACTCGAACTTGATCTTGACGGTGATGACGATAACCACCGCATGATCCGTCCAGGCGTCATCGCGGTAACCGAAAGTCGAGAAACGTTCACGTTCAAAAATGTGCCATCGCGTCCGGTGCCATCGCTGCTTCGGAGCTTTTCGGCACCCGTCAACGTCACTATCGATCTGTCCGACGATGAACTTGCTTTTTTGATGGCGCACGACAGCGATCTGTTCAATCGCTGGCAGGCGGCCAATCGGTTTGCATCGCGCGCTATTCTGCGAGGCCTTAGTGGCCAAACAGCCGGGTCAGACGGCGCATTGCAATACGCAGCTGCGATCACGCAAGCGCTCGTCGATCCAGCCATCGACAACGCCTACAAGGCCGAGTTGTTGCGGCTCCCCAGCCAATCCGACATCGCGCGCGATAAGGCGATCGATGTCGATCCAAGTGCCATCGACATCGCACATCGCGCTTTCGGTCAAAAGATCGCCGGTGCAATGCGAGATGTGTTGATCACGATCTACGGCGCAGCAAAACCTGGCGGCGCGTTCTCGCCGGACGCTGCCAGCGCTGGCAAACGCGCGCTGCGCAACGCGGCTCTGACGCTGTTGTCGCAGACCCAAACACCCGATGACATTGCGCGGATCGAGCAGCACTACACGAGTGCGACCAACATGACCGATACGGCCCACGCACTCGTTTTAATGTCGTCTCAGAACGATGGAGCGGCGCAGCGTGTGTTCGATGATTTTTATGCCAAGTGGCAGCACGACCACCTGGTCATCGACTTGTGGTTTGCAGCTCAAGCCCAATCACCTTTGCCCCATGCACTCGATCGCGTCACCGCGCTGATCGCCCACCCGTTGTTCAAATTCACGACGCCGAACAAAGTCCGCGCCCTCATCGGCACCTTCGGCATGTCCAATCCGTTGCAATTTAACCGCGCGGACGGCGCTGGATATCGCTTGGTCGCCGACATGGTTCTGGAAATTGACCAATACAATCCGCAGGTCGCTGCCCGTGTGCTTTCAGCGTTTCGCAGCTACCGCGCCCTCGAAAACGGCCGCCAGGCCATGGCACGAGCGGCCCTCGTTGGGGTTGCTGACGCAGCCAACGTTTCGCGCGACGTCGGAGAGATTGTCGGCCGCATGCTGGAAAATTAACGGCCTAGCCTGTGAAAGCCCTTACGACCGTTGGCCGCCCAAAAGCTAATCTGAATGGCAGCTAGATTGGCAAATTTGCTCAGATGTCTCAATTCGGACGAAATTGTTTTTGTCGACTTTAATCTCCCTCGACACCTGAGTCGCAAATCAGCGAGTGTGATTCTAGGGTTCGGAGCTTGCGTTGTTGCTCCGGGTGCGGGGGCACTTCACGGACAATTCAAAAAGGAATTTTTAAGATGGCGTGGACCGAGTCCACTCCTCATCGAGGAGTTGTGTCTTTTGGCATCAACTTGGCAATCAGCGGCCAAGCTTTGATGCAGGGACTTGAAACGGTCAAGCGCACCACTCAGGCCCAAGGTGCGCTCTCGGTTCACGCATTGCTGTTGGTCGCGGCCGGGCTCGCGATCCCGCTCATCTCGCCTGAAATGATGATGACCGCATTGTTTGCAGCCGGCGGCGCTGCAGCCGTCGTCGCTGGCTTACGGTCTAGTGGCGCCGCTCGATACCACGCAGTGCTGGGTGCTCACGCTGGCGACTTGAACAACTTTCGGTCGTCTGCCGCTCCTCAAACCCGTTTTTCTGAATTGAGCAACGGTACACAATCTTTCATTCACCACGACCGCGCCCGCTGGGCCGAGCTGACCGCGCACATGAGCCACGAACTTCGAACACCGTTGAACGCTGTGCTTGGCTTTTCAGAAATGATGTCGCAAGAGGTGTGCGGCCCGATAGGCTCGCGTTGCTACAGCGATTATGCCCGCAACATCCACTCCAGCGGCCGCATGCTACTCAAGTCTGCAGAAGATGCGCTGGCAATCACCACACTACTGACCGCGCCCGAACACAGGCGGACGCCGTTTGCCACCTGCCTTGGCACCGCATTAACCGAAGCCCAGACCTTCCATGCCGAGGACTTCGCTGCTCGAAATTGTTCGATAAATGCGATGGATCTGGCCAATCTCAGGGTCACTGCTGAACCGCAAATCGTCCGCCAATTGCTCATCAACATTCTCGCTGACGTGAATGCCTCAATCGCGGATGCTGATAGCGTTGCGATCTCAGCCATCGCCGACGCCGCGCAAGTTCACCTGACGATCGCACATGTCTCGATCCGATGCTCGAGCGACGGCCAAACAGAACCCTTTTCAATTTTATTGGCGCGGACATTGGCGGATCTGTCGGGCGCGCGTTTTGCCATCCACACTGTCGACGGTTACCAGACAATCGCTTTGACGTTTGCTCGAGCGACCCAACAAGATTTCTTCAGTTAGATTCAAATCGCATACATCCGCGCGCGACGGTCAAAACTGCCGCGGTGCCCTGCACCGCTGCCGCATCGCAGTTTGTCATCGCATCACTGAAGTGGGCCACGTTCGCGTTTTCCGCCTCGCCGCTTGTTGCGCCACTCGCTCAACGTCTGGCGCTCTTGCGGCGTTAGCTTCGAAGCGGTGTTGATCAGCGCGGCACTAATGGCTGTCTTCCACGTGGCCTCGGCATCCGTCATGTTTTGGAATGCAGCTGTCACCGCTTGCTGATCGAACGGCTCAGTTGCAAGCGTTGTGTTGGCCGCAACCCACGCTGCGCGAGCTGCATCTTTCAACGGCTGCAAACTTTCACGGGCCAATTTGACATCGTCGCGCAACACGCTTTGGCGCTCCTTTGGCAACTTCCTGACAAAACCCATCAAACCGACATCGTCACCGCGCCAACCACCGGGGCCGCCGTTGCGATGTTGCCAGTATGCTGCACCCATGCTGCCTGCAACCAGCAGATTGAGTGCCAGCGACACCACCAACGCTGAAAACAGCCAGCGTGACCGCCGCAGCGGCGTTTCATCGCCATTGGTTGTCATAGGAGATCCTCGTCCAAGATACCTTCAGCTTCGTCGACGATGGCCATCTGCTGCCCCGACTGCTCCCCTGATCCCGTGCCAATCAGATACTCGGCCGCCGGAGTGATGACGGGCGACTGGCCGACAAAAATCCCAAGCACCAGCGACGCTGCAAGCGCGGCACCAGCCAATCCATACTCGTATCTCTGCGTTGGGCGCCGCCGATTGAACGCGATTACTGATCGCGACCCGTCGTCAGATTTTTGCAACGCTGGCGATGATCCGGTGATCGCGTGCGGCTCGCGGGCCGCTGCAGCACTGATCCGCTCAACCAAGGCTGCGAGCGCTACATCGTCACCACCGGCTGGCGCTTGATCCAACAGCCTGTCGAGCGCTTCAGCCTCACGCACCATGCGGCCAGCCTTTGGCTCGGCTGCAATCAGAGCCGCCAAGCCGTGCCGCATCGGCGCTGGCCAGCGCGTACGGTCGCCACCATAGGTCTCAAGTGCGATCTCAAGATCGTTTAACGTCAAATCTAGCCGCTCTATCCGCGTCATCATACCGAACCTTTTGATACATCGATCGTGTCGAGATCGAAGTCAGTCCTGATCGAAAACCAATTCCCGCCATTCGTTCACGAGATCAGCTTTCAAATTGCGTCGCGCGCGACCGAGTAAACTTTCGACCGCCTCGTCAGTTATTCCCATGACATTTCCAACTTCGACTTGGCTCATGCCCTCGTAGTGAAAAAGTGTCAGCGCCATGCGCTGGCGCTCGGGTAATTTTTTTAGGGCTACGTCGACGCGCTGTTTGGTTTCGTCGGCTTCCATCCCTTTGAGTTGGGTTGGGTCGTCTGGCACGTCTGGTAGTTCATCGACGGGTGTGAGTTTGATCCGACCTCGAACACGGTCGATACATAAGTTCGACGCCACGCGGCGCAGCCAAGGTTTGACCCCGCCCGGTCCGATGTCGAGCGAGCCGCTCATCCGCCACAGCCGCAAAAATGTCTCTTGGGCGATATCTTCGGCCTCGGCATCATCACGCAACATGCGCCGCGCAATCGCCACCACCACTTTCAAATGTCTTTTCGTCAGCACGCCAAACGCGCCGGTGTCGCCAACAGCGATGCGGCCGACTAAATCTCGCTCATCGTCCGTTCGAACGCCGGGTGCTGCCCCACCCGGCACTGCGTCGGTCGCAACGGACGTACTGTCGGACGACGTTGGTGCCACCAAAATCCTCGCCATATCGCAACCGGCATCCTGCTGTATCCACCCGGCGCGTGCGGACAGCCTATCATGGCCGGTTTCCCCACCGAAGCGGCCTGCGGGCGACAGCACGATTGTCGTTTGAGCGCTCATCACAGAGCGTCAACGCAGGTATCTGTGTTTTCCGTCGCCAATTTGGTCGGGATGACAGGCATGCTGCGTCGGCTAGACCACCAACGCGTCAAAGCGGTTGTGGATGGTGCGTGTCGCCAGCGCAACGCGGGCCTCAAGATCGTCGAAATCGCGGGCCCCACCCGCTCGCGACAGCAAAGCCTTCAGGCCGGCTGGCGCGGCCTCGGGATTGAAGGCCACGTCGAGGCTCAAGCGGAGGATCTGCGTCAGATCTTGGATCAACCGCCCGGCTGAAACCAATGCGTGCTCATCAGACCTCGCCAAAACACCGGCGCTCGCCATTTTCTCAATTGCAACGAGTGTCGTCGGATCGAGAATTTCGGGGTGCCGCGCGGCATGAATCAGTTGCAGATACTGGGCAATGAATTCCAGATCAACCAGACCACCGCGCACCTGCTTCAAGTCCCACAGGCCACTGGCTGGTTTTTCAGCCGCGATCCGAGCGCGCATATCTCGAACGTCGGCTGCCGTCTTTGGTCGATCGCGCGGCGCGACGAGCACGGCGCGGATCTGCTCTGAAACACGGTCAGCGAGATCGGACGAGCCTGCAATCACACGGGCCCGCGTCAGTGCCAGGTGCTCCCATGTCCAAGCCTCGGTCAACTGATAGGACTGAAACCCTGACAATCGCGTTGCAACCGGCCCCTTTTGCCCTGAGGGCCGCAACCGAAGATCGACCTCGTACAGCGCGCCTTCGGCCGTGAGCGCCGAGATCGCCGTGATCAATCGCTGCGTCAAGCGGGTGTAGTAGTGGCTCGGGGCGAGTGGACGCGCGCCGTCGGATTGTTCTGTGTCATCTGCAAAATCGTAGATGACGATCAGGTCAAGGTCGGAGGACGCCGTCATTTCGCGACCGCCGAGTTTGCCAAGCGCCACAACCACCGCTTGTCCGCCAGCCACGCGACCATGTTCGCGCTCCATGGCGTCAGTGGTGACTTGCAGCAGCGCATTGACCAAGCGCTCGGCCAAAAGTGCGTAGGCGTTTCCCGCTTGCGCCGTGGTGATCGACCCGGTCAAAACGCGAATGCCGACGAGAAATGCCTCCTCCGCGCCGATGACGCGGGCGGCATCAAGAAATTCTTGAGTCGCGTCACCTGGATGGGCCCGTCGCGCGTCGTCGAAGCTATGCGCAATGACGGCGTCAATGGCGGCAGCCGTGATGTCGCCACCGAGCGCGCGCGGATCGAGTACAGCGTCAAGCAAGCGGCGGCGGCGCGAGAGACTGCGGGCCAAGCGAGGGGTTGATCCCATCAAATCCGCCATCAAGCGCAACAAGGCCGGGTTAGCCTTTAACAGCGAAAACAGCTGGACCCCTGCAGGAAGTTCTTCGAGAAATCGGTCGAAGCTCGCAATGGCCGCGTCTGGATCAACGGTATCAGCCAGCGCCTCAATCAGCTTGGGCTGCACTTCCGTCAATAGCTCACGAGATTTAGCCGAGCGCACCGCGCGTGTTCGACCGTGATGCCAGCCGCGCACAATCGCCAAAACCTGAGCTGGCTGCGAATATCCCAACCGCGCTAGTTCCGCGACCGTTGCTGGATCGTCGGTGGCGCCAGCAAACACCATGTTTGCGCCATCACGAGCAAGGTCCGGCGCATCTTCAAACAATCCAGCGTAATGGCGCTCGACGGTCGACAGCGTTTGGCGCAGGGCCGCCGATAGTGCGTCGCCATCGACGTAACCTGAAAACTGCGCGATGCGCTCAAGGCCGTCACTGGTCGATGGCATGTCGTGCGTTTGCTCGTCGGCGATCATTTGCAAACGGTGCTCAAGGCAACGCAGAAACGTGTAGGCGTCGCTCAGTTCTGCCGACACGGTCGGCTTGACCCAACCGCGACGCTCGAGCGCGGTCAGGGCATCGAGCGTCGCGCGCACGCGGAGATCCGGCTGTCGTCCGCCAGCGATGAGTTGCTGCGTTTGGGCGAAAAATTCGATTTCGCGTATGCCGCCGCGACCGAGTTTGATGTTGTGACCAAGGACGGCCACTTGGCCAAAGCCCCTGTGGGCATGAATTTGCCGCTTCATCGCATGAATATCGGCAATCGCTGCAAAATCGAGATAGCGCCGCCAGATGAATGGCAAAAGCTCCGCCAAAAACGCAGTGCCAGCCTCAATATCGCCAGCGCAACAGCGCGCCTTTATCATCGCGGCGCGTTCCCAGTTTTGCCCAACCGTCTCGTAATATCCGTGCGCGGCCAATGTCGACAGCGCGATCTGCGTCGCGCCAGCATCAGGGCGCAGCCTAAGATCGGTGCGATAGACATAGCCGTCAGCCGTTCGTTCTTCGAGCAACACTACGAGATCGCGGGTCAAGCGCACAAAGAAGGTTTGCAAGTCGCCTGCAGCGGCGGTGCCGGCGCGCTCTCGATTAAAAAACACAATCAGATCGATATCGCTCGAATAGTTGAGCTCAAAGCCGCCGTGCTTGCCCATCGCGAGAACGAAATAGCCCGACGTTGCATGAGCCGCCGGGGCGTCATCGCTGCGCCACTGACCTTTGCCAACCGCCACCCGAAATAAAAACGCGACAGCGGCCGCGACGGCCGCATCAGCCGTTTCCGACAAAACACGCGTCACGGTCATGACGGGCCAAACGCCGCCGAGATCGGCGAGGGCTGTCAGCAGCGCGACTTCGGATTTATAACGCCGCAAAATGGCTTTCGCGCCGCTCGGCTCATCAACCGTCTGCATCGCCGACTGCATGGCGAGGGTGAGTTGAGCAAAGTGCGCGTCCGGCTCTTGCCCTAAGACGCGCGCCAGTCGTCTGAGATCCGACCGCGCCAGATGCGTTAAATAGGGCGAATGATCAAAGATGCCGACGAGCAGTTCCTCGACCGAGGCCTGACCAAGCCATTTCAAGAGTTCAGGACAATGGGCGTCTGCATCGGCTCTCAGTTCCGAAAATCCGCGGCGGCCATCACCTTTTGAGCCACCGACGGGTGCTGCACGTATTTGCGCAGCCAAAGGTTTTTCAGCAGTCATCATCGGCTTACCTTGCAGCAGCAGACGCCGCGCCGCCACTGACCTTCGCGTCCGCCGCAACCACCACCCGTTCGGAAAGCTCTAAAACAACGCGTAATCCGGGTTGGTTGTCTTCAATCCTGATGCTGCCGTGATGCAATCGCGCCACCGCTGCAACAAGGCTCAATCCAAGGCCGGTCCCGGGCTTAGTTCGGCTTTCTTCAAGCCGTACGAACCGCTTCAAGACGCGCTCACGATCGGCTGGCGAAATTCCAGGCCCCCGATCCGAAACCGAAATTTCGGCCCGCCGTCCCTTCGGCCCATCGATCGGCCCAACCCGCACCGTGATGGTGCTGCCCGGTTGCCCGCCGCGTGAGTACTTGATGGCGTTGTCGATTAAATTCGATGTCGCCTGACCAATCAGTTGCCGATTGGCCCGGACGCTGACTTTGTCGGCACTTTCAAGCGTCAGTAAAAATCCCGCTTCCTCGGCGGCTGGCGCGTAAAGTTCCGCGACATCCTCGATCAGGCTGGTTAATTCGAAAACTTCGAGACTGTCTTCCAACGGCCCAGCCTCCAGCCGCGCAATAAGCAACAGCGCGTTGAACGTCTTGATGAGATCGTCGGCCTTTTCAATCGTGCGCTCCAACCCCTCGCGGTAGGCGGCCGCACCTCGCGGATCGCGCAAGGCTGCTTCAGCTGAATTGCGCAATCGATTGAGCGGCGTTTTGAGATCGTGTGCGATGTTGTCTGAAACTTCCCGGAGGCCGTTCATCAGACCCTCGATCCGCTCGAGCATCGTGTTCAAATTCTGCGCTAAATCGTCAAGCTCGCCGCCGCTGCCACTGAACGGAATG
>JANMII010000034.1:0-10658 GCA_031375665.1 Hyphomicrobium sp. | reverse complement strand
CAGCACCGCGTTTACGACTTGAGCTTTTTTATTGCCGTCCTCTTGGAGGGCGTGCATGCGCGCACGCGATGCAGCGGTGAGAGCGGTTTCGCTGCCATTAAAAAAGGCCGACAGCACGATCAATAGGAAGATCGCAAAAAGACTTAGGGCAATTCCGAGCGTCATGGCGGTGGGCGAGTGTCCACTCTAAGCGTTCAAATTATTAGGCGAAGGGATAGCACACTTCCCTCGATAACGCTTAGCGGGCAATTTCGTTCATCAAGAACGCCCGGACCGTGTCTGGCGGCACATCACGCGTGATGAACGCCTGCCCGATGTTACGGGCGAGAATGAAAGTCATTTGACCCCGCAGCACTTTTTTGTCCTGCGCCATCAGTCGGAGCAACGCGTCGGCGGTCACGGGTGCGATATCAGGCCCGCGTGGAATATCTGCGATTTTAGTCGGCAGACCGACGGCTTTTAGATGGTTTGTGACACGATCAGCGGCGCCCTTCGGCGTGAAGCCAAGCTGCTCCGACAGCCGGAACGCTTGACACATTCCGATCGCGACGCCCTCACCATGCAGCAATCGGTCTGAGTATCCAGTCCATGCTTCCAGTGCATGGCCAAATGTGTGACCAAGATTGAGCAGTGCTCTGTCGCCAGTTTCCGTCTCATCGCGCGCGACGATCGCCGCTTTGGCTTTCACGCTGGTTTCGATCGCGTCGGTCAGCGGCAGACTATTGTTGCCAAAGATCGCTGGCCAATGGACGTCCAGCCAATCGAAAAAGGCTGCGTCTCCCAGCAACCCATATTTGGCAACCTCGGCATAGCCAGCGCGCAGTTCCCGCTGAGATAGCGTCGAGAGCACCGACGTATCGGCGATCACCAGGCTTGGTTGATGAAAGACGCCGACGAGATTTTTTCCTTGTGGCGTGTTGATGCCGGTTTTGCCGCCGACAGAACTGTCAACCTGGGCCAGCAACGTGGTTGGGATTTGCACAAAGCGCACGCCACGGCGAAGAATTCCAGCAGCGAAGCCTGCAAGATCTCCGATCACGCCGCCACCGAACGCGACGACGACATCGCCGCGTTCCAACCCAAACTCCAAAAGGCGTTCGCACAGCGGGCCGAGTTCGCGAAAACTTTTGGTGGCCTCTCCTGGCTTGAGAACGATCGAACCTGCGTGCAGGCCCTCCGAGCTCAAGCTCGCTTCAAGCGCTGCGAGATGATGGCGGGCGACATTTTCGTCCGTCACAATGCAGCATTTGACGTGACCAAGCTGCGCTTTGATCAGTGCGCCTGCGTCAACCAGCAGCCCGGCTCCGATCATAACGGAATAGGACCGGTCTGCCAGTTGCACGCCAACTGTGCGGTGGTCGCCCAGTCGCTTTTCTGATGCCGAAACGGCGGGATCGGTGACGTTCATTTTGACCAAGCGATTGATGATTTCAGTGACGATAATGTCGTGGGGCTCATCGCGGCTCTCGACTGTCAGATCGGCTTGAGCATAAACCGGATACCGGATGTCGATGAGATTGCGCATGGTCGTCTCGGGATTACCGTGACGCAGCAAGGGTCGCGTATCGCGTTTCGACACGCGCCGCATCAAGACCGCAAGATCAGCCCGCAGCCAGATCGAAATAGCACTGTCGCGAATTTTCTGCCGCGTCTCGGGGTGCATATAAGCGCCGCCGCCGGTCGCCATGATTTGTGGGCCGTTAGCCAGCAGCCGGGCAATGACGCGCCGCTCGCCATCGCGAAAATGCGCTTCGCCGTGGTCTTCGAAAATTTCATTGATCGACTTCGCGGCAGCTCGCTCGATTTCTTCGTCGGCATCGACGAATGGCAAGCCGAGCCGTGATGCCAACCGTTTGCCAACGGAAGATTTGCCACAGCCCATCAGTCCGACCAGCACGATGGCGCGCGTGCCAATTTTATTTCTGATCAGGTCGATGGCATCGGCGTCGGTCATGGCTGAAATTTGGGTTCGTAAGTTAGGATAGATCGGTTCGAGGCCAGTGATTGGGCCAGTGATTGGGCGAGTGATCCGGCCAGAGCCGGTTGAGCACCTCAGCCGTGACCACCGCCACTTTCTTCACGGCTCGGCGTGGTCATGCCACGATCGCCTCCGCCGGGCAAATCTGCGGCGGCTATAGCCGGTCCTCAAACTCCGGTTACAGTGCCATGCCACCTGTCGGCTGGCGTTAGGTTGTAGGGCACGCCTTGCGATTAGCCGATGGCAGACCATGTCAATGCGTACCGCGCACCAGTCATCGCCAGACGCGGCGCACGCAGCACCGCCGCGCTACCGCCGAATGTGCTATCGCCGCTATCGACGAGTAACGGCCAGCGCGGCCACGACTCGGTATGGACACGCAACAATGCCAAGCCTTTTCCGATTTCTCCTGATCGTCGCTACTCTGGGCGGTGTCGTGATGAGCGGCCTGTATATTTTGGCGACCCGTTTTGAGCCCGAACAACAAACCGTCAGTAAGCCGGTCCCAGGTGTGAAGGTTCGCCGCTAATGCCCAATCTGCGCTGGCCCAACGTGCGCTTGACGAAACCGGTCCCCAGGATGCCCATGCCACGCGACCGCCAGCCAAACTTTTTTGCGCTGCTGACGCATGTCGCGGCCACCGCCGTGGCCATTGTCGCCATGGCCACCCCGGTGCGCAGCCAGCAAGCGCCGTCGCCGCGCCCTGAAACCGTGATGCGCGCACCTCTTGGCGCACCTGCCGGCGCAGCCGTGACCCGCGACGACCTCGCGCCGGTCATGGCGGGCGATGGGTCCGGGTTACCGTTCGAGCTGTGGCGCGGACTAGACGTCACGCAATTGGAAAGCTTGATCAGCGAGCTCGAAATCCCACCGAAATCGCCAGCGCTGCACGGCCTTTGGAAGCGATTGATCACGTCGAATGTCACGCCTGCGTCCGGTTCCGCGATCGATATGAAATTCACAGCGTTGCGGCTTGAGGCACTCTACCGCTCTGGCCTCGCTGACGAAGCCGCCAAAGATTTGGCCCGGCAAAACATAACGAACGACCCGATCCTGTCAGCGCTGGCGGCCCGCAACGAACTCGCCAGCGGCAACGCCAGCAAGGCGTGCGAAATCATGCAACAGTCAGCCGCGCTCAAAACCAAGATGCCAGCCCGCTTGCGCGCGCAGGCGATTTTGATGTCAGGCTATTGCGCGGCGGTTAGCGCCGATGCGGCTGGCGCTGGCCTCGCGGCCGAACTGGCGCGCGAGGAAGGTTTGGCTGGTTCGCCAGGGCTCGATGCCCTCGACGCCATATCGGTTGGAGCGAAAGCTAAAATAGCGCCGTTCAAATCGCTCTCGCTGCTGGACTATCGGATTGCCGAAAAAGCCGGTGGCGTGGGGCTCAAAGACGTCCTCGAAAAAGCCGAGCCAGCGTTACTCGTCGCGCTTGCCAACGACCCACAAACACCAGCCGATCTCGGCTTGCCCGCATCGGAAGCCGCATCCAAGTTGAACGGGCTCACGCCTGAGACCCTGGCCGCGATTTATCGCGCCAATGGCCAAACCGAGACGGCTGAAACTGTGTTGGCACAGACCGGCACATCGAGCATTGCAAACCGCGCGGCGATGTTCAAAGCAGCGGAGGCCGAAAAGACGCCGATGAAAAAGACCCGGCTGATCGGGGCCTTTCTTGACCAGATGAAACGCCAAGGCCTCGGCTTCCAAGCGATGCAAATGATTGCGCCCGCCACGCAAAGCCTAACGCCGCAACCTGAATTGAGTTGGTTCGCCGAAACGGCGGCTGAAATCGGCGTCGCGTCCGGCAAGCTCGACATGGCGCGCCAGTGGGTGCGTCTCGCCAGCACGCCAGACCGTCCCAACAGCAACCTCGCGCATTGGCTGGCGCTGGCCGATATCGCCGATCCTAATGCACCCAATCGCGGCGCTGATCTGGTGGCGCTGGAACCGCTGGCCACAAGTGGACGGTTTCCATCGGCAGCGCTGCATCGTCTTGCGACAGTGCTTGATGCACTGAATTATAACGTGCCGATCCCGTTGTGGGACGCAGCCAGCCGAACGCCGCAGCCAGACGGCGGTTATTTGCCAGCGACCGGCGTGCTGTCTGAACTGCAGGACGCCGCCAAGAAAAAAGAATACGGCCGCACCGTCTTGCTCGCCATGAAAACACTGGGACCCAACGGCGCAGAAGGCGCTCACATGATCGCGCTCGGCGATGCCATCCGCGCCCTCAAACGAGCGGGTCTCGAACCCGATGCCCGACGCCTGGGGCTCGAAGCATTGCTCGCCGCGTGGCCCCGGAACGCCAACAACTGAGGCGGTCACGATGTCTACCGACCACCGCTCCGCGTTTCTAGAAATGATCATGGCCGAACGCGGGGCCGCCGAAAATACGCGCGACGCCTACCGGCGTGACCTCGATGCGTTTTTTGCGTTTCTGGACCAGCGCGGCGTTGCCGACACGGCAGCGACCAGCAAAGACCTTCAGGCTTACCTAACCGCCATGACGGCTGAAGGCTTGGCTGCAACATCACGCGCGCGACGGCTGTCGTCAGCCCGGCAATTCTACAAGTTTCTGTTCAATGACGGCATCGTCACTGCCGATCCGACCGCTGGATTGTTTGGCCCAAAGCGGCAGCGGGCGCTGCCTAAAGTCCTGTCAATCGCAGAAGTCGACCGCTTGCTGACGGTTGCTGCCAAGCAAAGCATCGGCCAAGAGGGCCGAGCTTTATATCGCGCGTTACGCTTCAACTGCCTGTTGGAAATTCTCTATGCGACGGGCATGCGCGTCACAGAGCTGGTGTCGCTACCGCGCTCCGTGGTGCGCGGTGATAAACGCGTGCTGACCATCAAAGGCAAGGGTGGGCGCGAGCGGCTCGTGCCGCTCAATCCAACGGCGCGGGCAGCGCTTGATGCGTATTTGGCCATCGCCGGGCGCCACGATAACTCACCGTGGTTGTTTGCTTCAAAAGCCGCCGAAGGTCACGTCACGCGGCAGGCCTTTGCGCTTGAGCTAAAATCAGCGGCGGACGCTGCTGGCCTCGATCCCGAACGGGTTTCGCCGCACGTCTTGCGACACGCTTTTGCGAGCCATTTGCTCGATCGTGGTGCTGACTTGCGCGCGGTGCAGCAGCTTTTGGGCCACGCCGATATTTCAACAACGGAAATTTATACGCACGTCCTCCAAGAGCGCCTCAAGAAGCTCGTCAACGATCACCATCCGCTCGCAACGCACGACAAAAAATAGCGGACATTATTGGCGCACCTGGGTAGGTTCGCGGCGAGGCGAGATCATAAAACCCGGAGATGTCGATGAGCCGTTTGTATGGAGACAATCATCGTGCGCTGCAGATGGCGTTCGATACGCGCGGGCTCGCCGACCGCGTCGAGGCGATCACTGTCAAACCTGAAGTCGACGACATGGCGAAAGGCTTCATCGAGAGCCGCGACATGTTTTTTCTAACGACCATCGATCACAAAGGCCGACCGACGGTTTCATATAAAGGCGGCGCACCGGGCTTCGTGCGCGTTGTTGATAACGCGACGTTGTTATTCCCGAGCTACGACGGCAACGGCATGTATCTCTCGATGGGCAACATTTCGGGAAAACCGGAAATCGGCATGTTGTTCATCGATTTCGAGAAACCCTTCCGTCTTCGCCTCCAGGGCCGCGCCGAGTTGATCGTCGCTGGCCCCGAGCTCGAGACATTCAAAGAAGCCGAAATGGTCGTCAAAGTGACCGTCCATGAAACGTGGATGAATTGCCCGCGCTACATTCACCGCTATCAAAAACTCGAAGCCTCGCGTTACGCGCCGGGCGTTGAAGCTGAAACGCCGTTTTGTGAGTGGAAACGAATTGATGGCTTGCAGGACGTGGTGCGTCCGGCCGAGCGCGAAAAAGTCGCCGAGATCGGCACCACGACGATCGACGAATGGATGGGCAAGGTGATGACTGGCGACAAAGGCGCGTGATGGCGTTGCGAGGGCTATCGGCTCATCCGCCGGGATTGTCGGCGCTGTTCTTCACCGAATTGTGGGAGCGGTTTTCATACTACGGCATGCGGGCGCTGCTGACGCTGTTTATGGTAGCAGCACTTGTCGATGGCGGCCTTGGGCTATCCACAGCCGACGCCGGACGGATCTACGGCAATTACACGATGGCCGTTTACATGCTCGCGATTCCTGGCGGGTTCATCGCCGACCGTTGGCTTGGTGCGCGTCGCGCCGTTTTGATCGGTGGCACTGCGATCGCGCTTGGCCACTATGCGTTGGCGCTGCCGACGATCGCAACATTTTACCTCGGCCTCGTGTTGATCGCGCTTGGAACGGGCCTGTTCAAACCGAACATCTCGGCACTCGTCGGCGCGCTCTACGCCCGAGGCGATACGCGCCGCGACGCCGGATTTTCGATTTTTTACATGGGTATCAACATCGGCGGTTTTCTGGCGCCGATCGTGACCGGCTTTCTAGCGCAAAGTGCGCTGTTCAAATCATGGCTGGTGAGCGCTGGCTTTGATCCAACCAAGAGTTGGCATTGGGGGTTTGCTGCAGCCGGCATCGGCATGACGATCGCGCTCGTGATCTTCGCGCGCCAGTCGAAGCGGCTGCCCGATACGCGCGATACCACGCAACCACTGACGGCTGATGGCCGAGCTATGTTATTGCGCGGCGGCGCGGCGACACTGCTCGGAACCGGCGCGCTGCTTGCCTTGGCCCTCTTGTCCGACGTCGAGGGATGGTCGGCGGTGCGCTGGCTGTTTTTGATCCTGCCGCTGGCCGCCATCGCGTATTTTGCTCCCCGACCTGATGATGACGCGCAACGCTTTGCGGCGATCGGCGTGCTGTTCATCGCCGCCATGATTTTCTGGGCCATCTTCGAACAGGCTGGAACGACCATTGCTTTGTTTGCCGATCAACTGACGCGCACGGATGTTGCTGGCATTCCGTTTCCATCGGCGTGGTTTCAATCGATCAACCCGGTGTTCGTGATTTTGCTGACGCCGTTTTTTGCAGCGCTTTGGATGCGATTGCGCGATTCCCAGCCATCGCCTGCGGTTAAGTTCGCGTTCGGGCTCGTGTTGCTGTCATCATCTTTTTTGCTGATGGTGCCGGCGGCAACGCTCGCCGCGGCGGGTCGCGTTTCGCCGCTGTGGCTCGTTGGATTGTTTTTGCTGCAAACCATGGGCGAATTGCTGATCAGCCCGGTTGGCTTAGCGACGATGACGAAACTCGCGCCCCAGCGCATGACCGGACTGGTGCTTGGACTTTGGTTTCTAGCGGCCGCATTCGGCAACAAGCTCGCAGGCGTTATGGGAGGAGGATTTTCCAGCGCCAACCCCGACAGCCTCGCGACCGCGTTTTTGACCCAAGCGGTCATGGTTGCGGTGGCCGCACTGGCCTTGTTTGCACTGGCGCCCTGGGTCCGACGGCTCTCGCAATCGGCTGATTAACCCTTGACTGTCAAATAGCTATTTTTTCAACGCTGACGACCCCCACCATGCCGCCTTGACACCTCGGCAGCGCGAAGGCGATTGTTCGCCCGATCCGAATGATCGAGCGCCGACAAACGCTAACGTCGCGCTCGCCGGCCCAACCACCAAAGGCAATGTCCCGTGAGTGCTTCGACCGCCCTTCGAACCTATCTTGATTTCGAAAAACCGATCCTCGAACTCGAGAAAAAGGTCGCCGAGCTCAAGGCGTTGCAAAAGGACGGCAAGGGACCGCAGATTGCCGACGAGATCACCAAGCTCGAGCAGAAAGCAAAAGCAGCGCTGATCGATACCTACCAAAAACTGACGCCATGGCAGAAGACGCTTGTTGCGCGCCACCCTGAGCGACCGCACTGCCTTGATTTTATTTCAGCTCTGATTGAAGATTTTACGCCGCTCGCCGGTGATCGCTACTTTGCCGAAGACGAAGCGATCGTCTCGGGCATGGGACGCTTTCGCGGACGCGCCGTGCTCATCATGGGCCACGAAAAGGGCTCCGATACTGAGAGCCGCATCAAACACAACTTTGGCATGGCGAAGCCCGAAGGCTATCGCAAAGCTGTTCGGCTGATGGAAATGGCGGATCGGTTCAATCTGCCAGTCATCACCTTCATCGATACGCCCGGCGCGTATCCGGGCATCGGCGCTGAAGAACGCGGGCAAGCCGAAGCCATTGCACGCTCGACCGAATGCTGCCTGAAGCTCGGCGTGCCGATCGTCGCGGTCGTCGTCGGCGAAGGCGGGTCGGGTGGCGCCATCGCGATTGCAACCGCTAACCGCATCTTAATGCTTGAGCACGCCATCTATTCGGTGATCTCGCCGGAAGGGGCCGCGTCCATCATCTGGCGCGACAGCAACAAGAAAGAAGAAGCCGCCACCAACATGAAGATCACGGCCCAGGATCTCGACCAGCTCGGCGTCATTGACGTAATCATCAAAGAACCCGCAGGCGGCGCGCATCGCGACCGTGATTCGGTCATTATCGCGACCGGCAATGCCATTCAGCGCGTGCTGTCAGAATTCGATGGCAAATCGCCCGAAGACATCCGCCGCCAGCGCCATGAGCGCTTTTTGTCGATCGGTCGCTAAGGCAACTAAAGACTTGCCGCAAATTCAGCCGCTTGGTCACGCTCGGCTGCCCCCGGGTCGCCCAATTCCGCGCTTATCAGTCACAGATCGAAGAGTGCGTCCCGGTTGACAGCTCAATGGCGTCACCGGCAAACATTTGGGGTGTGCGAGATCGCCTTAGGGTCGGCACGGTGCTGTGCGTTTCGACGAATTCAAACCGGTGGCGCACAGGATGTCTGCGTCACAGGGCGCTTCGAAAGGCTGAGACGGGTGCGCACGGCGGAATTAAATGACGGTCTTCGACATCGGTTGCGGGCGCTTTGGACCGCTGATCGCCGTGGTCTGTCGATCGCCGCACGCGTGTGCGTCGTTGCCATGCTGGGCGTTACGATCGCCGCCTGCTCGAACGCGCCCATCATTCTGCCGCCATCAGAAGTGCCACTGTCGAAAGATGCGCTCGATCTTCTGGCGAAGAAAGGCATGCAAGCGGGTGCGCCGATTTTTGTTCGGATCTTCAAGGAAGAATCCGAGCTTGAAATTTGGAAGCAGCGCGATGACGGCCGCTATTATCATTTCAAAACGTACCCGATCTGTAATTGGTCGGGTGAGATCGGACCGAAACTCGTGCAAGGCGATCGGCAAGCGCCCGAGGGTTTCTACACCATCACGCCGACGCTGATGAACCCGAACTCGAAGTTCTATCTGTCGTTCAACCTTGGTTATCCCAACGCGTACGACCGCTCATACGGTCGCACCGGCGATTTCGTCATGGTGCATGGCAAGTGCCGGTCGGCTGGGTGCTACGCCATGACCGACGCATTGATGGAAGAGATTTACGGCCTGACACGGGAGACGCTCAAATCCGGCCAACCGAGTTTCCCAGTGCACGCTTTTCCATTTCGGATGACGGACGAGCGCATGGCCGCCGTCAAAACCCACAAATGGTATCCATTCTGGCGGACTCTGAAGCAGGGCTACGATCACTTCGAGACCCACCGCATCCCGCCAACGGTTGCGATTTGCGAGCGCCGCTACGTGGTCAATGTCGTCTCACCGGGTAAGCTCGACGCCAGCGGTCAATGCCCGGTGTTTCAGCGCCCGACGATTTCTGCATTCACGCCACTGCCGGAACCAGAAACAATTACGATTGCCGACGGTACGAAATACAAGGGCCTTGTGAGCGCCGACGTCGATCCAACGCTGGCGGACGTCAATGCAGCCCGTGGTGGCGTTAAATCCGTTGGATCAAATGCGCCGACTGGGGCAGCGCCTGCATCGGGCTCATTGCAGCCAACGTCGGCGGCTGAAGCTGCACCGTGATCGAAAAGGGGCCGCATCATGGGGTCCAATGAGATGCTGCAAGCTGCACCAAATCAACGCCGTCGATCCGGCCGCAGATTTGCAGTATCGATCGGTCTTGTGCTGATCGCCGCGTTTGCTGCCGCGTTAGCTGTGGGCCTTGGGCCCGTGATCCGCTCACTTGGCGGGTCCACAGTCGAAGCCCAGATCGAGCACCAACGCACCAAGCGACGTTGGCTTGCAACTTGGGGCCTGCCGATGCCGGGGGCGCCCGACGTGACGCGGTTGTCTCAGCGGCTCGCCGAGCAGGGCGTGACCGAAGGTGCGCCAATTTTCATTCGGATTTTCAAGCGCGAGTTCGAGCTAGAACTTTGGATGAAGCGCGACGGTGTGTTCCACCGCTTCACGACCTATCCGATCTGTCGGTGGTCAGGGACGCTCGGCCCCAAATTGCGCCAAGGCGATCATCAGACGCCGGAAGGCTTCTACACGGTCGATTCAACAGCTCTTAATCCCAACAGCAATTGGTTTCGCTCATTCAATATCGGCTTCCCGAATGCCTATGATCGGGCGCAAAATCGCACTGGCTCATTCATAATGGTGCACGGCGGATGCGCGTCAGTTGGATGTTTCGCCATGACCAACGCCCAGATGGCCGAGATCTGGCAACTCGTGACGGCTGCGCTTGAGGCCGGCCAAAAGCGGTTCCAGGTCCAGGTCCTGCCATTCAGAATGTCCGACACAACGCTCGACGCTTACGCAGACCATCGCGACGTCGGCTTTTGGCGCGCGCTCAAGGCTGGCAGTGATGTGTTCGACGCAAC
>JANMII010000307.1:0-8350 GCA_031375665.1 Hyphomicrobium sp. | reverse complement strand
CCGGCGGCAAGCACGATCAACAAAACGGGCTTCAGAACGGGGTCCGTCATCGAGTAAGTCCTGGCGTTGCGATGGCTTAATCGCTGCGATTCTTGCTTGGGCGACTGACTGCGTTTGCCGTACGCAGTCCCTGACGGCAAGCTCCATTGCGAGCAAACGACATGCCACAGACGCTAGCAAACGCGTGACTTAACTGTTGCAGGCGAGACAGGCCCACGACCTCACCGGCGTGGAGGGAGCCAACTGCAGGCGCTCACGGCTTGTGCTTAACAGACTGATATTGCGCCAAGAAGCTATCCGTTGCCTGAGCGCACTATCCACAGGTTGCAAACTGACACGGCGGCCACAGACGTTGCGAGGGTGCAGCGCTTGCAGCACGTTTGTGCGGCAGGCTGAGTGATTCGTGTGAGCTCAGCCGGATGGTGTTCCGCGTTGATTTTGACGTCTTGATGACTGGCTCAACCGCCGTGGACAACCTGTGATGACCAAACTTACCGTGCCTCGATCGGTTCGAAAAACCCCCGTATTCAACCGTTATGTGATTGTTTGGACGACCATGGGGCTGTTTGCTGCCGGGTATTTGTCGATCGCGACCCTGGCACCTGACTGGCTCGACGATTTGACACCCGCCGGCATCGCCATCGATCCATCGACCAACCACGGCCAACGCGCCAACGCCCGGCTGGCGGCAGAACTCAACGGCGTGCGCGACAGCATTGCCCAGATCCAGCTCGACATGTCGCGCATCAAGACCGAGATCAGTGCCTCCGCCGAACGCGACCGGAGTTATGCAGCGCAGATGTCGGCAGTTGAACGTCGCCTCGACGACATCCGCCCCGGGCAATCCGTTGCAACGTCAGACCCGCTCGCCACCACGCCAGCCGAGACGCAATCGCAAGCGAACATGCAACTCAACGCGGATCCGCAAGCGGTAACTGTGCCGCCGACCGTGGTCGATCGTTCGCCAGTTGTTGGAACTGGCGCTCCAACCCAACCCAAGGTGATCAACGCCGATACCTCAGGCGGCGCGCCGCTGGTGACCGGCAGTGTTGGCTCCACCAGCACACCAGTGGCAACGCCGCGCGCTGCAGCGTCCGCCACACCGCCACAGAAAGTCGCGACGGCGGGTGATACCGCGATCTCGTTTGGTCCCGCCATCGTCAAGCCAGCGCCAAAGCCAATCGGCTTGCAGATTTCAAAAGGCGCCTCGGTCGATAGTCTGCGCCTGAGCTGGAGCCTATTGGCGGAACGTCACGGTGATGTGCTGGCTGCGTTAGAGCCACGTTACACCGTGGGCGGTGATGCAGCCGAACCGAGCTACGATCTTGTGGCTGGGCCGGTGAAAACCCGAGCTGACGCGCTCAAAGCGTGTAAGGCATTGACCGCGAAGGGTGTGCCTTGTCAGGTCACGGCCTACGGCGGCAATGCGCTCTGACGGGCTCTCCTTGTCGATCGCGTGCTGGCCGGACTGAGCGAGATAATTGTCGAGCCATTGCGACTTGAACGTCGGGCTTTCGCAACGATCAACGCGATCTAAAAATCCGGTGCTTCGAGTACGCTGCATGCCGCGATCGTGCGTTGCTCCAGTCCGACATTGTACCACTTGCGGCGCTGCTCGGACGTGCCGTGCGTAAATGTCTCCGGATCGATCGGCTTGCCTTCGCTGGCTCTTACTTTGTCGTCACCGATCGCATCAAGCGTACCGACAATGCCAGTGCGCACTGTCTCGAGTTTGGCAAAGGCCGGGCTGTTGCCAGCCCACACGCCAGCCAAACAATCAGCCTCTAATTCAAAGCGCCGTGAGAGTTGCCGAATGTGTTCAGGATTGGCGCGCGCCATCGCTTGCAGCGTCCGAAAACGGCCAGTAATTTTTTGCACGTGATGGCCAAGCTCGTGGGCCACAAGAAATGCCATGCCTGCGTCCGCTGCCGACCCCAAGCGCTGCGACAGACGGGTCATTTCTTCGGTCGACACAAAAACGGTATTGTTGCCGGAGCAATAGACAGGGCCGGTTCCGACATAGAGACCGTAGCAATGCGATGGGCGGATCGCCTTGACGAAATTGATCTGCGGAATGTCACTGTCGTAGGTCCGCTCGCCGAGCAATTGGTTCCAAACGGCCGTCGCGTCGCTCCAAGCGGCAGCGATTTTCGTGCGCATGGCGTATTCCGTCGACGCGGGCGTCGAGGTTTCGGCGCGAACGGCATTGGTCTGCGCCAGCGCCGCGAACGCCGCTGCACTCAACGTCACGACGAGAGCCAAACGAAGTGTTATCCGCGCTCCCGGGACTGAAATCGCCCACTCGCGCGCCAAGGCTTTATTGGTGATCTGCCGTCTTATCATGCGATCTCTGAACAAGCGCTTTGACGATTGAGAGAAAGCTACACTACGCAGCCGAGCCGACGAAGTTATCATCTCGTTAGATTGAGGCGGCTTTGTTTTGAGCCAGCACGTTACTTAGCCGGGCCACTTTCCAGAGGGCCCGCTTTTGGATGCCTATCGACTAAAAAACCAATTCAACAGCGCGTTTGATTAGGTGTAGCGCGCTTCAAAGCCGGATTGTCCGCGCTGCCCTCCGTTACAGCCGGGAGGCGTTGAACGTATCGCACGACTGAACATTACCTTCAGCCAGCCCGGTTCGAAACCATCGAACGCGCTGCTCGGCGGAACCGTGTGTAAACGCATCAGGCACCACGCGGCCGGTCATTTTACGTTGGATCATATCGTCACCGATTTGCGTTGCAGCATTCATCGCTTCTTCGACATCGCCCGGCTGCAGGCGGTTCTTCATTTGATCATTCAGATGCGCCCACACGCCAGCCAAACAATCCGCCTGCAATTCCATGCGAACTTGGATCTGATTGGCCTCGACCTCATCACCAGCGCGCTGCTTCAATTGTTGCACGCGTTCAGCGATGCCAAGCTGGGTCTGGACGTGATGGCCGACCTCGTGGGCGATGACATAGGCTTGCGCGAAATCGCCGCTGATGTTGAACTTACGCCGCATCTCATCAAAAAATGACAGGTCGATGTAAACTTTCTGGTCGAGCGGACAATAAAAAGGTCCCATTTGCGCCTGGCCCGCACCGCACGCCGTGCGCGTGTAGCCCGAGAATAAAACCAGCGGCGCGTCTTTGTATTTCAGGTTGGCCGTTTCAAACACACGCCGCCAAATATCCTCGGTGTCGGCAAGCACGCGGCCAATGAATTGCTTATCGGCATCTGCACTGCCAGCACCTTCGCGCGCGGCTCCTGGCAGACCGGGAATATTGCTTTGACCACGATCGGCTGTCACGGGACCGTCGCTGCGCGGCAATTGTGGCATCGTTACCTGACCGCCACCACCACCGCCGAACAACACGTCGAGGGGATTGATGCCCATAAACAGCATGAGCGCACCAATGATCAGCAGGCTCGTCAAGCTCATGCCGCCGCCGCCACCCATCGGAATGCGAAAGCCGCCACCACCGCCTTGGCCACGGCGATCCTCGACGTTCTTACTCTCGCGGTCCTTATCGTCGTAGCGCATGGCAGTCCTTCTGATCGGCTTTAGGGTGGCCGCAGATGCGGGTTGATTTTGCACGACCGAGACACGGCACGCGCGCGACAAGTGCGGCGTCACTTAGACAGACGCTCCACAATACTGCACGGGCACTAACGCAAAACAAGTCTCAGGCCCGTTCGGCTGAACCGCTTGCGTGTTTGGCTGTCTACTGCCCGGCCTGTGGCTTTTTCTTTTGCTTGGAAACGCCAGGAAGAGCGAGCAAGTCTGGCACCGCCGACAGGCCTTTGGGTTTGGTCGACGATCTGAGCAGCGCGCGAACGGCCCGCGATGCGACAACCGTCGCATCCTGGGCGTAGCCTTCGTGATTGCGCTCGATGTCCGCCACGTCATAGCGATAATTGACCATCAATCCGTGAGCTTCGCGCAAGCCTTTTTCAGACAAATCGCCGAGCCAATTGATGCGCTCCAGGCGTGCACCATTGCCAAGATGAAAACGCGCCACCGGATCGACTGGCCGTTGATCGCTGGATTTGGCCGCCAGAAAATAGTCTGCGGCGAGCGCTAGAACGGTATCGCGCAAGACGGTCGTCGCCTCGCTAGCCTGTGCGGCGTCTTCCGCCCAGCGCGGATCGCGCAACGCTTTGAGTGCTTGACGCTCCGCCGCGGTCACCAAAACGACGCGATCCCCATCGGCGGATACCACGGGACCGTCTTGCGCCAGCGCGCGGTCAAGCCAGCGCGCGAAATGCGGCACCGGCGACAACGTCACGAACGTCTTCAAGCTCGGCACATCTTTGACCAGGTCTTCAACCACCTGCTTGAGCAGAAAGTTGCCAAACGAAATGCCGCGCAAACCATCCTGGCAATTCGAGATCGAATAGAATACGGCCGTCGTTGGGGCGACGGGCTGGGCCATGATTTGGGTGGCACGGTGATCGCTTGCGTCGCTGATCCGCGCACCCGCTACTCTGAGATCTTGCGGCCGCTTTTCGAGAACGGGTGCGATTGCGTCGGGAATCTCGTGCATCAGAGCAACTTCGACGAAGATCAGTGGCTCATCGACAAGGGCTGGATGAAAAAACGCAAAGCAGCGGCGATCGTGCGGGTCTAACCGGCGGCGCAGATCGTCCCAGCCTTTGATCTCATGCACGGCTTCGTACGCGATGATCTTTTCGAGGATCGCCGCTGGCGTCTGCCAATCGATTCGTCGCAGCACTAAAAATCCGCGATTGAACCAAGCCACGAGCAGCTTTTCGAGATCGGCGTCGACGGCTGCCATACCGGCTTCCGTTTTAGCCAGCCGCAGCAAATCGCGGCGCAAGGCGACGATCTCCGACGTCGCACCTGGCGCGAGGTTCAGCCGCCTAAAGAATTCCCGACACGGGCTCTCGGACGCTTTCTGCAAATCGGCTAGCGTCGTGTCCGACGGTGTCGCAAGATACGCCTCGGCTGCACGCGCGACATGCACGGCATTGGGTTGTAGATCGTCCGCAAGATAGCGGAAGAATTTCAGCCTTTGATCGGGGCCAGCTTGGCGCAACGCCAGCAGCAGTTGCCGTGCGATTGCGACGCCGGATGCTTCGCCACGGCCCGACATCAAAGCTTGGCACAGCGCCGTGATGCTCGGCTCCTCGTCACCGCCAAACAACGCTTTTGGCAACAGCGCTCGACTTTGCTCAGCGACCGAATTCAGTAGTTCCTGGAGAAACGATACGTTCACAGTTGAATTCTCCGCCGTCGACCTAACCGTTCCATCTCATAACGCCAGCGCGGCACAGCCGTGGCGTTAACCACTTATAAACCATGTCAGCTTCAAGATGCCGCAACAACTGAGCGTGCCGCATCGTTTGGAGCCAGCAATGAGCGACGTCGCAGCCCTAGCCCCAAACTCAGGCACCACCGCTAGCCGTCCGGCGTCCAGCCTAGAGGCCGCCAAAAACGATACCGGTCGCGTCGCTTTCTGCGGCCCTTATGTGCTGTCCGCTATCACTGGCTACGGCATTTCGAAAATTGAGGACGTCATTCGAGCCGGCCGCGACATGCCCTCTGACATGAAACCGGTGGTCAAAGGCACGTACGCCGACGAAGTCGAAGCCGCGCTCGCCCACTTTGGCTATTCGATGGTCCTGAGCGAAAGCTTTTTGCGCAAAGCGCGCAAGGAACGCCCGTCGGTTTGGACGTGGATGCAGAAGCCGCGCAATGCGTGGGCCTACTACATTTTGGCCATTCATAAAGGCAAAGAAGGACATTGGATTCTCGTCAAGGGCGTCAAGATGTGTGACACCTTCACCGAAGGTAAATGGACCTTTGTTGTCGATGGTCCACATCGCGGATGCCGGATCATGGAAATCTTCGAAGTAAGAAAGTCGATCGACGGCTGACGACCGTGCTTTCGATAAGCCACCAGATGGTAGTGTTCCTGACAAAATCGATTCTGGACGACGTCACGCCATGATAGTGCAATGATCGGACTGTTCGGCCTCATCGCGATCGCCCTCGTGCTTGGCCCCATCGCCATGTCGGTTTTAGCATTCCGTCGAAGTGGTCAGACGGCCAACAGGGTGGCCACATTAGAACGCGCCATCGACGATTTGACGGCTGCGATGCGCCAACGCACACAGCCGCTGTCTCCCAAGGCTGACCCTGATCCAGCATTCGAGCCAAATCTCACGCCAACCGACGACACGACAAGCGACCGTGCGCCAATCACGCCTGAACCGCCTGTCTCAGATGACACGCGATCAGGCGCTGAACCCGCATCTGCGGTCAGTGCTGATCAACCGCCGCCAGCGGGATCACCACCGCGCGACGATGTGGCCGCACCTGCGTCACAACCAAGCTTTGAAGAGCGACTTGGCACCCGCTGGGCGGTTTGGGCTGGCGGCGCTGCGCTCGCGCTCGGTGGCGTATTTTTAGTCCGCTTCTCGATTGAAGCGGGCTTACTTGGACCGGGCGTCCGTGTGCTTCTCGGAGCGATGTTGGCTGCTGCCTTGTTGGCTAGCGGCGAGTGGTTGCGCCGCAACGACACGACCTTTGCCATTGAGGTCATACCGCAAGCTCACATTCCGAGCGTGCTGACGGCGGCCGGCACCAGCGTCGCATTCGCGACCATTTATGCCGCTCACGCACTGTATGGCTTCATCGGGCCCGCACTTGCGTTCATTCTGTTAGGCAGCACGGCGTTGCTCGCGATGCTGGGCGCAGCCTTGCACGGGCCGTGGCTCGCGGGCCTTGGCGTCGCCGGTGCCTACGTGACGCCTCTGTTGATTTCGTCCGACAGCAACAACCCGTGGCCAGTGGTGATATTTTTCACGGTCGTCGCCGCCGCCGCTTACGGCTTGGCGCGGTTGCGCCACTGGCTGTGGCTGGCGTGGACCGCCGTTGCGGGCGCAGCCGTTTGGGGCCTGCTGCTGACACCCGGCGGCGCCTACGATTCAGATGCTCTCGGCTTGGCGGCTCAGGTATTTGCCTTCATCCAACTGGCCCTTGCTGCGGGTTTCCTTGCCATCGAGCCACACGCGGGCGCGCGCGATGCCGACAGCCAACCCGATCGCGTGGCAACCATCGCGCTTGGCGTGCTAACGGCGGTCGCATCGTTTGTCATCGCCGCGCCATCGACGGCCATCGCCAACACGCCGCTGTTTGCCATCATCGTCGTCATGCTGCTGACGGCCACTGCTTGGCGCAGTGCGGCCGCCGCATCCGCCGCTGTCCTGGCTGCGGCTATTGCCGTCGTGGCGCTGACGGCTTGGCCCGATCTGGCACTGCCGCCCGATCGCACACTGACCGCGCCCGACGCGCTTGGCGTCTTGCGGTTGCCAGACAACATCTCACAATTTTTGGCGTTCGGTTTTGCCGCAGCGCTGATCCCGAGTGTTGTCTCCGGTTATCGATTGTGGCGCGGTCCACTCTTGCCGACCCCGACCGCCGCGCTCTACGCCGCGGCGATCGTGCTGCCGCCTTTGCTCGCACTGACGCTGACCTATTTGCGCATCACACAGTTCGACATCTCAATTCCATTTGCACTGGGAGCCGCCGTGCTGGCGATCGCGTTCGCCATTGCGGCTGAAACGTTCCATCGTGCCGATACGGCGTACTCGGTGCCAGCCTACAACATCGGCGCTGGCATCGTTGCGACTGGCGCGATCGCCGCTTTGTCGCTCGCATTCGTTATGTGCATGTCGCGGGGTTATCTGACGGTCGCGCTCGCCTTGACCGCTGCTGGCGCGGCCTACATCGCGAGCCAGCGCGACATCATCGCGTTGCGGGCGACCGTCGCTGGCCTCGGGCTCATCGTGCTCGGCCGCCTGATTTACGACCCTCGCATCATGGGCGGCGACGTCGGCAGCACACCGATTTTCAACTGGCTGCTCATTGGATATGGCGTGCCGGCCGCCGCTTTCGCCTTTGCGGCCCGCCAGCTTGAGATTCGGACTGATGATCTAGCGGTTCGCGTTGCAGATAGTCTCAGCATCATTTTTGTTGGCCTGCTGGCGTTCTTCCAAATCCGCCATCTGACCAACGGCGGTGATGTGCTGACAGCCAGCACCGGCCACGTCGAAGTTGGCCTGCAAGCCGTCGTCAGTCTTGGCATGTCCTACGCGCTGGCCCGGGCAAACGCCCTGCGCACCAATCGCGTCTTCGACACGGCGTCGCTGGTGCTGGCGGTCATAGCTTTGGTATCTGCGATCATCGGCCTGATGATTGTCGCAAACCCGCTCACCACGGGTGACGCTGTTTCCGGCGCGCCATTGTTTGGGTCGCTGCTTCTGGCGTACGGGCTTCCGGGTCTCGCTGCGCTGTTTGTTGCGCGCCACGCTCGTGGCGTGCGTCCTCAGTGGTATG
>JANMII010000305.1:0-4720 GCA_031375665.1 Hyphomicrobium sp. | reverse complement strand
ATAACCGACGGATCCTGCTTTGGCTCGTACTTCCAGATGATCTTGTTTTCATCTGCGAGGTTCAAAGCGAACACGATGTTCGGGAATGCCGAGTGGAGATACATGGTATCGCCAACGACGAGCGGGCCGCCTTCGTGACCGCGGAGAACACCCGTCGAGAACGTCCAGGCAACTTTCATGCTGCTGACGTTTGACGTGTTGATCTGGTCGAGGGTCGAGTAACGGGTACCTGCGTAGTCACCGGACTGGATGGCCCAGTTGTTCGGATCTGCCGACAACTTCTGCACGTCAGCGTTCGCCCAGACGGGCGTCGTGACTGCAACAGTCGAAAGCAAACCGCATGCGATTGCACTTTTGCGCATCGCGCTTCCTCCATTTTGAGACAAGTCTTGCCACGCTTGCAAGTTGAACCCGAGACCCACTTTTTAACCCAAAACCTTCGAGACCAGGATTGCGAGATTGTTTCTCGTCTTACCTGCCCAGTTCGGGTGAATTCTCACGTAACCGTGAAGAACCCGGTAGGTGTCGTGAACGAGCGGCATGTGTACATTTTTTTTTTACATTCGCAACACGAACCAAGACCTTCGTTGTAGCTCAACAAATTAGGACAACTGTTCTGACCCAATAATATCCAAGCTTCATCGGAATATTTTGCGCTGCAATGTAAATGGTGCACTGCACGACAAGTTGCGACGACCTGTCTCATTCGCCTATTTTCGATCACGCTTTGCTCGCAACTCCGTGATGATTTTTCCTCCGCAATCTCTTGCGCGCCGAAATTGAGCTGAAAAACGTGCGACACCAGAGGCTAAACAGCAGCCTGATAGGCGACGTCGAGATGTTCCATACCGATCAATTGCCGCTAGGCCCCGGGGCAGCCACGACCCGCCGCAGGTTCTTGTTTGCCGCCGGCGTGGCTGGTTTGACCACGTGGCTGCCAACGCTCGCCGCAGGCGACGCCAACGCCCTCGGGATCACGGAAATCGCCGCTGGCGTCTATGTCCACACTGGCCACCACGCGATTCTATCGCCCGGCAACGCTGGCGACATAGCTAATGCATGTTTTATCGTTGGAAAACAGTCGATTGCCGTCATTGATACAGGCTCGACAGCAATTTTCGGAAGCGGGCTCAGGGCAGCCATTGCCGCTGTTTCGCCGCTGCCCGTCCGATACGTCATCAACACTCACATGCACCCCGACCACGTATTTGGAAACATTGCCTTTCAGGCCGCTGCACCAGAGTTCATTGCACACCATAAAATGGCCCGAGGACTGGCAGCCCGCGCCGACACATTCATGCGCCGATCCCGCGATCTACTCGGTGAACAAGCATTCGACGGCACGCAGATCGTCTATCCAACGAAGCCGGTTGCAGATCGAGCGGTCATTGACCTGGGCGAGCGCGTCCTAACCCTGGTCGCGCGCCCGACAGCCCATACCGACAACGATCTGACGGTTGTTGACGAGTTGACGGGTACGCTTTTCCTCGGCGATCTCCTGTTTGCCGATCACATTCCAACGCTCGATGGTTCGATACTCGGATGGCTTCGTTTAATCGCGGCCTTGAAGGCCGAGACAGCGGCGCGCGTTGTGCCGGGCCACGGTCCCGCATCAATGTCCTGGCCGGCGGCAATTGAACCAGTGGAGCGCTATTTGTCTCTTGTTGTTGCCGACGTCCGAGCTGCCATCAAGGACGGCAAGACCTTGAGCGAAGCAACGGACACTGCCGGGCGCAGTGAGCAGGCCGCCTGGAGATTGTTCGATGAGCATCACGTTCGTAACGTGACGGCGGCCTACGCAGAACTTGAGTGGGAGTGAGCGTTCACCGTCGCCAAGTCGACGCTGATGACAGTCGAGCAACAGAAAAAAAGGGCGCCAATGGCGCCCTCGTTCTTCCGTCACTTATTGCTCTGACTTGAAGCTTTGCCGGGATCTCAAAAGCAGCGAAGTTCCGCTTCCACTTGCGCCCGCTTCAGGGTGTTGACCTTCTCCTGCAACGGCTTGAACGCCAACGCCGCTACACTTTCTCCGCCGCGCAACTGGACCGCCATGATGGTCTCGGCGTCCTCATATTCTTGCCACGACAGCAGACCTGCGATCTGGTCGACGGAGCATGAACACTTCTCAAGCACTTCGCGGGTCTGACCGTTGACCGCCATACACGCAAAGACATAATCGGCGCGAGCAACCGTAGGATAATCGTTTTGTGGCAATTCCGCCGCGTTGGCTGCTGTGACTGCCAAACCGATCGCAGCAAGACCGACGCAACCAGAAAAAACCCTGCTTAAACGCGTCATTTCACGGCTCCCACACCTTCTAATGTCATGTGCTCTTCAAGCGTCGGTGCCGCCTTTTCCTGATTGGCGTAGTTCGACGTCATTTTGGCGAAGTGACCTGGAATCTTGTCCGACACAACGATGGAAAACACAACATTCTGGTAGCCCCGCATCTTCGATCGCGATGGATCGTTGATAAACGGTGTCACAGTGATGCGGTAGCCATCGACATCCTGACCTTTGAAAGACACCTTCACAGGATCGACTTTGGCGTCCTTGATGAAGCTCTTGGAAAACCTGTCCTTGAGATAGCCCTGGTTGCCGCCCGCAAGCTGCCGGAAGTGCCCGAGCGCTGTGTCGAGGTACACGACGAGCATTGGATTGCCATCCATGTCCGTGATGCGGTTGGGATCGCGCGCACGCTCGCCCGTGTACATCTCGATCAACACGTTCTTTTTGCCGGCTTCCTTGCCCTCGCTCTCGACCTTGACTTTAATGTCGTCGGTAAAGCCCGGCCCCAGCGCCTTTTCGTCTGATGGTTTGCGTTCGAATTTATAGAGCAGCTCAGTCCCCGGCGCGATGCCGGTGATGTGCTTCGTCTCAAACAACATGGCGACGGCGTTCGGCGTGGTTTCAGCCGTCGCCGAGCCAGAAAATGCGAGTGCGAGTGCCAAGCTGGTGGCTGCGACAGCACTTTGAGTGATGATCTTCAACATGAAACGGCGATCCTCCAGATCGGCAGACGGCGACGGATCCGGTTCAACCGGATTAGTTATTTCACAGCCAACGATATTTGCGGCTTTGTAGTGTGCGACCTCGTAGTGCGACCGCCGCGACTTGACCAGGAAGTTGACGTTTTCAAAATCCCGGCGAAATGGCGCGGACCCGCGACCTGTCATGCCGGAAAGCTATGAAAAGCGGTACTTAAAAGCCGTTAAGGTCGGCGGTCATCGCAAAAATTTGCCGAATGCGCGCGGCCCATCGCCAACGGTTGCTTTGTCAATGACCTCAAGCTGCAAGGCGTCAATGCGCAGGAGGATGTTGTCGCCCCAGCACGCCACGTAGACCTCGGTGCCAGCGCGGTTGGCTTCAATTCCTTCGGGGTGGTCACATGCTTTGATGGCCTTGATCGCCGTTAACGATGCCAAATCAAAGACAGTCACCGTACCCGCGTACTGATCGGTTGCAAAGCCAAGTCCCGCCGCCAAAGCAATCGCGTACGGGCGGCGCCCCGTTGAAACTTTGCCGGCGGCTTGCAACGCTGAAATATCGATCGCGGTGACGTCGTTGCTGCCAACGTTTGCTGTATAGGCGCGGGCGCCGACCGCATCGATGGTAATCCCAAAGGGCCGCTCGCCGACCTTGATTGTGCCTTTGACCGTGCGGGTCGCGATGTCGATGACCGAGACTTGATTACTGTCGCGATCAGCTGACAAGACGAGGGTCCCATCAGGGGTCACAGCCAGTCCCGATGGCGATTGTCCCACCGCCACCTCAGCAACAACCGCAAACGCCTTGGTGTCGATGATAAATACCGTGTGCGTGTACCAGTCGGCCACATAAATTTCGGGCTTGGTTGGGTGGGCGGCGATACCAACGGGGCCGCTGCCGACCGACAACCGACGCGTCACCCTGTTCGCCGTGCAATCGAATTCGACGACTTCTTTGCCGTCTGGGGCCGTGATGTAGGCGAACATCTTATCGGCCGACAGCGCGATCCCAGCTGGCTTGCCGCCAATCTTGATTGCAGATCCGGCTGTCATCGTCGCCAAATCGACGATCGACAAGCTATCGCCCGGCTGATTGGTGACGAAAGCCTGTTTCGGTTGCAGGCCAGCCGCCAGCGACGGGGCTTGCGACGCAACCGCTACAAGCCCCAAGATCAAGCAAAGCTGCCAACGACGCGACCGCACTCAACCGCCGCCTTCAAGTTTTTTCTTCAGTGCGGCAAGACCGTCCTGATAGACTCCGGTGATCGCTTTTACGGCCGCCTCATCGCTTAATTCCGGCGGTGGATCGTTGTTGACATAGCCGCGGTAGAACGCACCGCGCCACTCAACGATGGCTTTTTCGCTGGTCCCTTTGACGCTGATGGTCGAGGAATAATTCGAGACCGGCACATTCTTGACGTCGACGGCCGTGATCTCATACGCCAAGCTCCGATCCTCGTCGGACCGTTTGACCATTGCCTCTTCAATCTTGCCGCCATTTGCAAGCGTCAGCGTTCGTGTGGCGCCCGCATCGTTGCCGCCCTTACCTTCCGTTTTGACGAAGGCTGGATGCCAACTCATATCTTGGAAGTTGCCGATGACCGTCCAGACCTTGTCAGCCGACGCGTTAATCTCAACGGCAGTGACTACTTTTTGCCGCGAGGGGCCGTGCGCCGCCGCCACCGTCGGCAGCACCGTTATCAGCGCACTGATAACGGCAGTTCCAGCCGCCA
>JANMII010000263.1:0-2074 GCA_031375665.1 Hyphomicrobium sp. | reverse complement strand
GAACGTGCGTTGCCATGTCCCGCCGTCGGTGTCCTTGAACGTCACCGTCATATCGCTCGCCGCTGAGCGGAGAAAATCAAACTCGACCATGGGGTTTTGCGACAGCGCGATCGATCCTTCGGCGCTGAAAATAACATGAGGGCCAGCCGTGACGGAAATTTCTGAGATCATCTTCATCGGTGTATAGAGCAGCGTTTGCTGATCCATTGCCATGCCGGTGTGGTTGGGATGGTTCAATTCCAGACGAGCCAAGGCGGTCGGCGACGACGACGCGACTTTGGCTTTCGCGTCAGCTGTGACCGCTGCTAACTGCATCAAGCCCATGTTTGCTGCGATCTCACTTGGGTCACCCATCGGCGGCGCTGAACACGATGATTGGCCGCCCGCGAATTTGATCAACTGCGAGACCATATACAGCTGACCATCGCTAGCCTCGACGATCGCGCGTAAGTCTGACTGCCGGTCAACTCTGAAGTTCGACTTGATCGCGACGCTGGGACGATCGCGGCCCAGATTAAACACGGCTGCGACCGGAGTTGGATTTTCATCAATGATGAAACTTACGGCTTTGATGGTGCGGCCATCAGCAAAGCCGGCCCTTATGGCGATAGGCACCACGCGCATGTCATCTGGTCGATTGGGCGCGTCCAGCGCAACAATGCCCCGACCATCGAGGATCGGCCGCGTACCATAAAGATTTGAGCGGATCTCGCTCCAGGCGTCAGCGCCAGCCGTGACCGATGTCGCGCCATTCAGCATCGACGCACTCAACACGCCGACGGCGGCAAGGGCCTTCAACATCGACGTGCGGCGCATGATGGTGATCTCCTGAATGCCGACAGGTCAAACGGCGCGAAACGGCGTTTGGACGCGTCAGCCGTTATCACGCGCGTCGCGATGGGTCGTCAAGCGAGCCGCAGTATCGGCATTCGTGCCTGGTTTTAAGCCGCGTTGGCAGCCCAACAGCCACCTGGTCGTCAATACGAAATTGCGGCCCGCCAGCCGGCGGCGATTGCCGCGTCTTCGGTACAGAACCAGCGCTCGCCTTGGGCCTCGTCAATCCGCACACGGTCATACCAGGCGCTCCACGGCACATGATAGATCTGGCCGTTGTCTGAAATGTTGCCTTTTATGGCGCACCCGGTCGGAGCGGCGGCTTCGGCCACGGTCCATTCGTTGCGGCGGTAATCCCAGGGCGCTTGAGCGGTCCCTTGCCACACACCTGCGGACGCGCGGCGGGCTTCAGCCTCAAGGTCCGCGAACTCAGTGGAGTATTTGACGAACGCCCAGGCATAACCACGGCGAACCATTGCCTCGTTAATGTTCAGGCCATTAACGAAACACATCGCGAGCAACCGCTGGTACTTGTCCTGGCCGCGACTATGGCACGTCACGGGCTGGCCAGCGGTCAACCGGCGCAATTCTGCAGTGGCCCGACGCCCGCAGGGCCATGACCTCGCTGACGCGTCCAAACACGCCTGCGTCGCTTCAGGCGCGTCAATACCTTCAAGCCGGATGCGCTGGCCTGCAACGTCGAAGGTATCGCCATCCACGACCTGCGCTGCGCCCACGACGGGCGAAACCGACGTTGGCGGGCTTTGGGCAGCGTAACTCAAAGTGGCTGCTGGCAAGCCTGCCAGGAGGCCAGCGAGCACACCAGCCAAGGCCGCCATCGATGCGCGCGGGAAGCTTGAAACGGCGTTCAAAAAGGGAGCGTTTTTCATGCCCCCAGCGGTCGCTGAGTCGTGTGGCACAACCTTGGCGGATCAGTGGCCGATTTCGGCAACCAAATGGTGTCACAGCAACTAGATCGCGGAAGGGTGAGCCCGGCGAGCAGATTTGGGCCGAACTTGTGCCAGACCTTGCCCTGGAACCTGTTTTAGAAATTGGCCTGAAATCTGGGCTAGGCGAGTGGCCCGGGCTCCGCATTGCTGGCGGTCGCGTCTGGCTTGCGGGAGTTTGAGCGAGGGTTGAAACGTTGTCGGCACCGCCGGCCGCGCGGCCTATCGTGAGCGCGTTGGCATCGGCGAAGTGGCGCTATTGCGAGCAATTCTGCGCACGCGATCTGCGCCTA
>JANMII010000243.1:0-1807 GCA_031375665.1 Hyphomicrobium sp. | reverse complement strand
CCCCCTTGCCCTTCGCAAGCGTGGCAACAATACCACGGAAAGTGCGCACCTCCTGCTCGGTCGGTTCGGCCCGCGCGATCATTGTCTCGACGGTTGCCATCACTTTCGGCACCTTCTCGTCGGGATTAAAGAATCCAAGTTTCTCAAGCTCTTGCGCCATGTGCGTGGTGAGGCCCGCTACCTCTTCCTTGGTCGCGCGCCGATCCTGCCCCATGTTCAATCCGCCCTGCAGGGGCCGCTCGAATGTTGTCACACGGCCAAGTGTCGCGGCTGGACTTGTCCTCATCCATTCATACCCCGCAATCAGCACCGCTTGCGCCAAATTGAGCGACGCGAAGCGGCTGTTTACGGGAATCATCACCAGCGCATCGGCCATCGCAATTTCATGCGTCTCAAGCCCATTGCGTTCGCGCCCGAATAAAATCCCGCAGCGCTCGCCTGCCGCGATCCGCTTGCGCATTTCGGCAATAGCCTGCTCCGGCGTGAGCACGGGCTTGCGCATGTCCCGCTGCCGCGCTGTCGTCGCGCAAATCCAAGTGAGATCCGCCACCGCCGCCGGCAGCGTGTCGTAGGCGACCGCATCGTCGATAATGTAGTTTGCGCCCGACGCCGCAATCCGCGCTTTTTCGTTGGGCCAGCCGTCGCGCGGCGCATTGAGCCGCAGATCGTCCATCCCGAAGTTCGCGCACGCCCGCGCCACCATGCCGATGTTGTCGGCCAGCTGCGGCTCCATCAAAATCACCGATGGCGTCTCGCCGTCTTCGGCAACCGCCTCGCCTTGCATGTGAGCGCGCCGCAATCCATGGCGCAATTTTCGGATGACCCGCCTGGCCCAGAACCAGTAGTTTTCACCCGACCATTGCTTGGTCAGCGTTTCAAGACACGGCGTGGTGATGATTTCGTGGCCAGCACCCGTCAGTCGAACGCGGCCATCGCCGACGACCACTTCTTTTTTTGACATGATGAATTGATCGAGCGTTTCGATGCCCTGCATCTCGGTCTGGCGTTTACATCCATCGCACGAAACGTCATCGGCCACGCATTGCAGCTTGGCGCAGTACTGCAGCACAGGTTCGAGCGTTTCACGATTGAGGCCCGGAACGGCCAACGCTGCAAGCCCTTGATCGATCGTCGCCGAATGGCAGGCGTGTATGACGTGACCGACGGTCGGCCAATCATGGCCAGTGTCGCTGACACCACCAGCAATGCGAATGCGCGGCGCACCATCCCGAATGTCAATCGTCACAGTCATGGATGTCCTTAACGGCAGAGCCGCCAGTTTGATTACATGCGATGGCACGGACATCTTCAAAGCATTTGCTCAAGGGCGGCCGGTCCGAGTGCGATCCGCCACGCCTCATAGCGCAAGCTCCGCTGAGCGCCAACCGGCCAGCCGACCGCCTGCTTTATCGATCGCCGCAATGCGATCATCGGGCGCTGGCTCGCGACCTCCGTCAGGACTTGGCCAAGGCCGGAGCGCACCCTATGGTGCGTTGCATTATCCCACCGCGTCTAAGTCACTGTCTGGGGCCATCCGCATGCAAAAAATCAAAGTTGCCGGTACCGTTGTCGATTTGGACGGCGATGAGATGACGCGCATCATTTGGCAGCTGATCAAAGACAAGCTGATCCACCCCTATCTCGATATCAATCTTGAATACTACGATCTTGGCGTCGAGCATCGCGACGCCACGCGCGACCAGGTCACGATCGACAGTGCCAACGCCATCAAGCGGCACGGCGTCGGCGTTAAATGCGCGACCATCACGCCGGACGAAGCGCGCGTCAAAGAATTCAATCTGCAAGA
>JANMII010000219.1:0-1956 GCA_031375665.1 Hyphomicrobium sp. | reverse complement strand
CTTGCGTCTCCGAGCGCCTGAAACTTTCAACGTCGTTGGTCGCGATGTTGATTGTGATCGAGCTGCCTCCACCACCTTGCACCGCGACGCCCAGTCGCCCATCCGGTCCCCGTGACAACGGCATGATCGCTTCAGCGCCGCGCTCACCCGCGATGCCGCGCATTCCGCCAGCCAAGGGAAATGAAATCGGGCTTGCGATCACGCCGCCCTTAGCGAAGGGCACCGGCACGCCTTGATTGATGACGCCACCTTTGGCAAATGGCAGCCCGCCCGAAAGCGCGCCTGTGATCAGCGAGCCCAGGCCCTGCTCCAGCGGCTTCAAAGCTGCTTTCAGCACGATGTTGGACAGCGACAGCGCCAACGATTTGAAAACATCGCTGAGGCTTTTGCCTTTGATGGCGACACCATCGAAGGCCGTGATGAGTGCGCTCGAAAACTGCCGACCAACGCGCGTGGTCGAGCGCATCTTGTCCTCAAAGTCGCGCGTGTCAGCCGTAACGCGCACATTCCACGTTTCATCGCGCCCGCTGTCGTCGGGCGTGCCATAGTCGATCATGCCGATAGCCTTCTTTCATGGTCGGGGAATGCGGTCATCAATCGCGATAGGTGTTCTCGCGAAAAATCACACGCGTTCGCTGCACCACCGAAGCGTCCCCGTAGGGCTGCATCGAGTTCGCGCGGTGTCAGCGCCCAAAATACAATCGGGCTGAACGCTAGGACACCCAGCCCCACCGCCATCACGTCGGCCCAAGGAAAGGGGCGCGCGCCGAGGCGCCACCTCCAGCGATGTTTGCATCGTATTCGCTGTGGGCCCCGGGTTGCTGGGCGTTGCGATCTTTGGCATCGGGATCGGCTGTGCGTGCTGCACCGCCGCCGCCAAACTCTGAACTCTCCGGAGATGACGCGTCGTCACTGCCAAATGTTGCAGCCAACAAGCGCGCGACGATATCAACGTAACCGGTCGCCCCGCCGTCGACACGCATTTTGGCAACGTCGGCATCGCTGACGGCTGCCCCGCTACCGCGCAATCCCGCTCCAATGATCCGCATGCAATCGCGCGCCGAAAGCCGTCCGCGTTCAAAGCGGCCGATCAGTGCCAACATGTCGTCGTCACCAAAGACACTTTCGAGTTCCGCCAACGCGCCAAGCGTCAACACGAGGCGATGGGGCACGCCATCCAAGACGGCGTCAATTTCGCCACGATGCCTGTTGGCCATGGCCAATTCTCCTTGCGAATATGCTGGAACGAAGATCGCCGCTCTAGATCGCGACGAAGCTGACCGCACCAGCGCTTTCCAGCGAAACTTCAAACGCCACTTCGCCGTCGTGGCGGCCGGTGAATTCCAGCGACGCCACTTGAAACGCGCCTTCCATGGTGCCGAAATCCGGCACGATGATTTGCCAATTGCGGATCGTGCCGTTGAATGCGTAATCGCGCACCGTTGCATCCGACGCGACATCTTTGAAGACGCCAGCCCCGGTTACGCGCGCTGACTTGACGCCCGCGCCAGACAGCAATTCGCGCCATTGCCCGGCACTTTCGGCGTGGGTCACCTCGACTGTCTCGGCGTTGACTGCGATTGAGCGGGAACGCAATCCAGCGACAGTGACATACACGCCAGCGCCCGTCGTATCGACCTTCAGCAGAAGGTCTTTGCCCTTTTGTGCCGCCATCGCTTGCACTCCTTTGTTGGCTTCAATTATTTTCAGCGCGCCTAACCGCGCGACGTCACAGCTTCTCTGTGAGATCTTCCTTCGTCACAGCTTCTCTGTGACGTTCCTCTTCGTCACAGCTTCTCTGTGACGTTCCTCTTCGTCACAGCTTCTCTGTGACGGCTCGAAACCGCACGACGGCGTGAAACGCTTCGCCATCACTGTCGCGGCGGGTTTCTGAAAATTCGTGGCGCAGATTGATGAGCCGATGACCGACCAGCACCAACGCTTGGTCATGCAAGG
>JANMII010000206.1:0-3558 GCA_031375665.1 Hyphomicrobium sp. | reverse complement strand
CCCGCACTGATGCTGACGCCTCCGGACATTGAGACCTAGGATGACGACAGCTTGCTGACTTCATCGGAAATAACAGAGTTGAAACTGAACGCTGACTGGGTTGTGCTCTCAGCCTGCAACACCGCAGCGGGCGGCGAAAAGGGCAACGCCGAGCCACTCTCGGGTCTTGCACACGCCTTCTTCTAAGCGGGTGCGCAATCCTTGCTGGTATCGAACTGGTATGGCAGTCCCTGATATCAGCAACTCGATCGCTGATCCGACCGAAACATTCCCTGATAGGGCCCGGAATAATCCCTGTTCAGTTTTTAGGGAATTCGAGTAAATCGCCGCTGTAATCGGCGCCTTTCGTCGATTTTTGACCGCTGCAAGCGCGGAAAACGGCAAATTTTCCCTGTTATCACGCCTTTCGCCACTGAGACCAGTTCGCGGCAGACTGCCTCCTGCGCCAGTTTTATCTGGCTCAGAACTTACTGGTTCTTCCGGCGCTCACCCGACTTTTTGTCGCCACAGCGGCAGGCCGCGTGACACGAACTTTCAGCCTGAGTTCAAAAGAGATTTGGTTGATCATCTTGGCAATCGATGCCCTCAGCAAGAATGCCCGCACCAAGACTGATGCCAGCCACAACAATGCCGGTCAGCACGCTTGACCATTATTTATGTCGGCCTTGGAACCTTCGCCAAAAGTTTGGAGTTGCTTTCGCGGACGCGGTGACGCGCGCGAGCCACCTTTTGAATAGCGAACAGACAAAGACCCTCGATGTCCGCAACTAAAAAAGCGCCGTGGAAAAAAGCGGATCCCAACCCAAACGCCAAAGCAAAAGCCAAAGCCAAAGCCAAGAAATTGACGCCGGAGCAAAAGCGAAAGGCAAAGGCCAGCGCCAAAAAGGCTGGCCGACCTTACCCGAACCTTGTGGACAATATGGCGGCCAGCAAGAAAACGAAATGATCACTGCGGCAGCACAGTCCCAGGTCACGTTCGCGCCGTAGCGACGAGCCCAAGCCATAGCCCAGGATTTATGTAATCCCACAAATCTTTCAGCTTAGGTTCATCGCCGGTGGCGCATCGGTGGCGGCGAGTATCACGGATTTATCAGTTTCAGCCGCGCTTTTTCTTATTGCGCACAAAGCACCGCCGTAATCTGGCCAGCAACTCAGCCCAATTGCGAACCCAATAAAACGGCGCGGCGTTAAAGGACCGAATTATGAAGCCTACGAGAGCAGCACTTTTGATCGCAACCTCTGCGGTAGCGTTGTCGGCGTATCTCCCGATGCGCGCTGACGCCGATGAGGCCCAAATTGGCGCAACCATCGCGGCGATTGAACGGGCCGGTGCGCGTTTTGTAATCGCACAAGCTGACGCGCCCTCTGTTGATGCAGTTGCGCCAGCCGACGCTGCGCCTGCGGTCGAAAATGCGCCACCGCCGCCTGTGGCACCTCAGTCTCCGGCTGACGGACCAGCGGCCAAGAAGAAGCCGAACGTGCAATCAGACGCCGCGCCCGCGCCAATCGTTGAACCGAAAACCGAGCCCGCCCCAGCGCGCGACGAGCAGCGCCGCGAGCGACGCGAGCAACGGTCGACAGACGACGGAGGCGGCGAGCGGCCGACGCGCGATCCCGACAAGCCAAAACGCGCCGAGCGCGAGCGCGCTCCTGATGCGGCAGGCGGCGACGTACCAACAATTATAAATCGGCCGCCAACGGTAGACGTGGCACCTGCGGCCGAAGCTGAGCGATCATCGAAGAAACAACCTAAAGCGGCACCCGACACGGCAGTAAAGCCAGAGCCGGTTGTGACGCCCGAACCGCAGCCGAAGGCTGCTCCGCAAGCCACGCCAGAAGCGACAGTCGCGCCAGCAACACCGCCACCGACTGATAAAACGGTTGAGCCTACACCGTCGCCGACTTTGACACCGCCAGCAGCAGCTACGAGCAACGACGCGCCAGCCAACGCTGAGCGCACGCGCAACCGTGAGCCTGGTGAACGCGGCGAACGCCAACGCGATACTGGCGGCGGCAACGCCGGTGACAGTGGTGTTGGCAAGGGTGGTGGCGAGCGTCAACGGCCAGCAGAGAACGCGCCGCCACAAGCAGCGCCGCAAGCGGCACCCGTTGCCGCACCAACATCCCCGGCAGCAGTGACGGCACCACAACCGACACCAACGCCTGATCCGACGCAAGCTCGCGCCGAGCGCCGCCCGCGTAACATCGACGACCTCAAAGGCGCACGCCGTCAACGCATCGAAGACGGTGGCCGTCGCACCGTGATTGAAGAGCCCGGCCGTACCATCGTCAAACAAGATAATCGCATCGTCATTCAGCAAGATGAAACAGCGCGAATGCGCCGCGCCATGCCCAATGCGCGCTTCGAACGCGGCCGCAACGGCGGCTCAATCACAACCGTTGATCGACCGGACAACCAAAAGATCATCAGCGAAACCGATGACCGTGGCCAGCTCGTTCGGCGCTTCCGCCGCGACCGTGACGGTCGCGAAACATCGATCATTGACAATCGTCGGCGCAATCGCGTGGGTCGCGACATTGCCATTGGCGCAGGTATCGGCGTTGGCGTTGTCGCGGGAGCTGCCATTCTTAATTCACTCGTCCGCGTAGCGCCACCGCGCGTCAGGATCCCGCGCGACAAATACATCGTGCGCTATGAGGGCGCGACCGAAGACGAAGTTTACGACGCCTTGAACGCACCACCCGTTGATCGCATCGATCAACGCTACACGCTCGATCAGGTCCGCGCGACACCGTATCTCCGCGAACGGATGCGCCGCGTTGATCTCGACGACATCACGTTTGACTTTGGCTCGTGGGAGGTCAATCCGCGCGAATATCAACGGCTGGAGCGAGTTGCGGCGGCGATGCGCCGTGTCATTCGGCGAAATCCAGACGAAGTGTTTTTGATCGAAGGCTACACCGATGCGGTTGGATCGCGCGTCGATAACCTGACGTTGTCGGATCGGCGCGCTGAAACCGTCGCCGACATTTTGAGCCGCGAATTCCAAGTGCCATTCGAAAACCTCGCCACGCAAGGATTTGGTGAAGACTTTTTGAAAATCCGCACCGAAGCACCGGAACGTTTCAACCGGCGTGTCGCCGTCCGTCGTGTCACGCCGCTGATTTCAGAAAACCGCGCGCCCCCGCGTGCAGACGTTCAGGGCGACCGGGATGATGGGTCGCGCGATGATCGCGATCGCGACGTCCGTGATCGAGACGATAGTTATCGAGACGAGCGTTATCAAGAACAGCGTGATCGCGACGGTGCAGATTATGATCGGCGCGGGCCGGGTGGGCGCTACTAACGAGCCCCACTAGATAGACAACGAAAACGGTGACTAACGCCACAGTGTCAGTCACCGTTTTTATTTTGTCGTTCTGAAAGCGTGGGTCTTAACTTTGCGGCACTACGGCGAACGTGCGTTGCCATGTCCCGCCGTCGGTGTCCTTGAACGTCACCGTCATATCGCTCGCCGCTGAGCGGAGAAAATCAAACTCGACCATGGGGTTTTGCGACAGCGCGATCGATCCTTCGGCGCTGAAAATAACATGAGG
>JANMII010000196.1:0-16395 GCA_031375665.1 Hyphomicrobium sp. | reverse complement strand
GCGGTTGGCTGAAACGGTGCCGCCGCTGCGCGAGACTGAGGCTGTCAAGGGTGCCGCGCTCGCACGCCTGAAGATCGAACAGGACAATCTTGTTTCCGAATCTGAGCGAGCCGCGACGCGCGCGCGTGAACTCGAAGCTCGTATCAAACAACTTGAAGCCGACGTTGCACGCGAAAGCGGGTTCATCCGCGAAGCCAAAGAAACGCTGGTGCATCTCGATGCTGATTTGGCAGCGATCAAAGACGCCGAACAAAGTGCCGCCACGGACGAGGGCAAGGTGCAGGCGACGCTCGCATCCGCCGAGCAACAGCGCGTTGCAGCGGACGCGCATTTTGCAGAAGTAACCCATCGCGCCGCCGAAGCCCGTGCCAAACTCAAAAGCCTCGAAGCCGCTTTGACCGAGCGCAAAGATATCGTCGGCCGGATCACGCGCCAATTGGTCGGCCTCGATGACCATCTGACAGCTTTACACGCGGCCGCTCCTGATGCCGTCAAACTTGCCGAAATCTCAGAGCGCGGACTGATGCTGGCGCAAGACATCACCGCGATCGAGCAACAGGCCGTGACCGCCGAAGAAAACACACGGGCAGCCCAAGCCGACGCCAAGTTGCGCCGTGACGACGCGGCCCGCGTGCGGCTTGCAGCCAACGCTTTTTCCACCGAGCGCGAAACCATCGCCAAATTGCTGGCGCCCGGCCACGATGGCTCACATGCACCCGTTGTCGATTTTCTTCGCGTGTCACCCGGCTATGAAACAGCGCTTGGAGCTGCGTTAGGTGATGATCTCGAAGCGCCAATAGAACCCGACGCCAGCATTCACTGGCGGCGGATGGATGTGGCAGCCGAAGATCACGCGCTGCCAGCCGACGCCGAACCACTCGTCATGCATGTCGAAGCGCCAACCGAACTTGCCCGGCGCCTGCGCCAAATCGGTGTCGTCAGCCGCAGCGAAGGTCATCGTTTGCAACCGCATCTGAAGCCCGGCCAGCGGCTGGTTTCGCGTGAAGGCGACTTGTGGCGATGGGACGGATTTGTGGCGGCAGCCGATGGCGTCACGCCGGCAGCCCAGCGCCTTGCCCATAAAAACCGTCTCGCGGAACTCGATCGCCGCGCCGCCGATGTTTTGTCGCAAGCCAAAGACACCATCGACGCCGAACGCGCGGCCAATGAAGCAGCCACTCGCGCCGACGCGGAAGAACGTCGATTGCGCCAATTATCGCGCGAAAAACAAGCCGAGCTAGCCACTGTCCGCCAGCAACTGACGGCGATGGAACGTGCGGCACGCGACAGCGAAACAAAGCTCGCGGCAGCCAGCGCACAACGCGCGCAATTCGACAGTGATCTCATGCTGGCGCAGGCGCGACACGTCGAGATCGAAGCGCACATCGTCGAGATGAGCCAGGGCGAGGACCTCGAACCGCAACTGAAGGCGGCGCAGGCTGACGCCGAGCAGGCGCGGCGCGATGTGGCGGAGGCTCGTGTTGCTCTTGGCAGCCTCGAACGCGACCGTCAGATCCGCGTCGAGCGCATTCGCCATGTCACAGCCGACACTACCCGTTGGCGTGGCCGTCAAAAGAGTGCCGAAGACCAAGTCGCCACACTTGATGCGCGATTGATGGAATCGCGCGCCGAGTTGCAAACCTTTGCTGGATTGCCAGAAAAAATTGCACGACAGCGCGAAGCGCTTTTGACGGCGCTGTCGCGCGCGGAAGGCGAGCGCCAGGCGGCCGCTGACGCACTTGCCGCCGCTGAAAACGCGGTTCGGGCAGCATCACAAGCCCTGCGCCAAATTCAGACCGAGGTCAGCGGTGCGCGCGAAGCCAAAGCCCGCATTGAAACAAAATTAGAGAGCGCACGTCAGCGCCGTCAAGACCAAGCCCGCCGCATCCGCGAGACACTTGAGGTTGCGCCTGAAAATTGTTTGTCGCTTGCGGGCCTAGCGAACCACACGGCGCTACCAGCACTCATCGATGTTGAAAAGCTGCTCAATCGCTTGCGCGCCGATCGCGAGCGATTGGGCGGCGTCAACTTGCAGGCCGATGAAGATCTTGTCGCGCTAACCACTCAAATCGCCAGCATGACCGCGGAGCATGACGATGTCGTGCAGGCGATCGGCAAATTGCGCAGTGCGATTGGTCAACTCAACAAGGAAGGCAAAGTTCGGCTGGATGAAGCCTTCAAGATCGTCAATGGCCACTTCGAACGGCTGTTTACGCATCTGTTCGGCGGTGGTGAAGCGCGGCTCGAAATGATCGAGAGCCCGGAAGATCCACTTGAAGGCGGCCTTGAAATCATCGCCAAGCCTCCTGGCAAGAAGCCCGCCACGTTGTCGTTGTTATCGGGCGGGGAACAGACACTCACAGCTCTGTCACTGATTTTCGCGGTGTTTTTGACGAACCCGTCGCCGATCTGCGTGCTCGATGAAGTCGACGCGCCGCTGGATGATGCCAACGTCGACCGCTTCTGCCGCCTAATGGAACAGATGTCGACTGAAACGGCGACCCGGTTTTTGGTCATCACACATCATCCTATGACGATGGCGCGCATGACCCGGCTTTTTGGGGTGACGATGGCCGAAAAGGGCATATCGCAACTGGTGTCGGTCGATTTGCAGACGGCGCAAAGCTTCCGCGAAGCGGTGTAACGCCCGTGCCTTATGGCCGACGCGAACATTGCGATGCGGAACCTTCACACCCTGGCGGCGGTTTACAGGGCAGGCACTCAACAAAGGAGCCTGCTGATGAAAAGTCCATTTCAATCGCGGCCGAACGACTCTGTCATTTCAACCACCGACGTGCGCCAAGGGTCGCCCAAAACTGGCAATTTGCGTGTATTAGCCGTGTCGCTCGCGTTAGCGGCCGTCGTTGGTGCCGTGCTCGTCGGCACTTTCTGGTTCACAACGCCAAGCGATGTTGAAGGGGTTCCGGAGCGCGCTGGCGTTTCGCAAGGTGAGACGATCACTGTCCCGACGACAGCACCGACGTCCACACCAACGCCTACATCTCCGCTCGTCGTGCCCGAGCAGCCGCCCAGTTCGCCATCGTCAGACGCACCGACGGCGACCGATCCAACGACACTGCCGTCACCTGCGCCAGCGACTCCGACACAGCCGTAAGGCTACGACGTCATCCGCGCTGATCTTGCGCTACGATTAGAGTCGCGCCGCGGCGGCATCCATAGAGTTGGATGTCGCCGTTTTGCTTGCTTGGGATCGCGCCACGGCGCTCGTTAGCGACCACCAAACCTGCGCGCTTTCGCCGTACCCGAAGTCATGGCTGAAAAGCCGCCGTTTCCTTGACACCCCCCACCCCCGAAACTATGGTCCGGCGCGTTGAAACCTTCGATCTGTGAGGGATTTTAGCGGTTATTTGGACGGTAAACGCCATGTCTGACCAAGGCGATGACCTCGGGCCGGAACGCGGACAAATCAGTCCAGAAGAACGTGCGGCCCTAAAACAGCGGTCCGACGGCCTTGGTCGGCGGCTGGATGAAGTCAAATCTCGCCAAGCTGCAAGGCAGCCTCAGGCCAACGGTCGCGGGGCTGCCTACGGACAAGCCTTCAAAGTCGCGGCGGAATTGATTGCCGGTTTGGTTTTCGGCGGCGCCGTCGGCTGGTTTTTAGACCGCCAGCTCGGCACCATGCCGTTATTGCTGGTTTTATTTGTGGTGCTCGGTTTTGCAGCCGGGTTGCTGAATGTCATTCGCGGGGCACAGCGGGCGCAAGCCGCTGCTGAGCCACTGCAGCGGGCCAGTCCGTCCATTTCGGACGCCGACGAAGACGACGACAAGTAGGGGAGCCGCGACGTGGCAGGTGAAGCAGGTGGTGGGCACGGGCCCATGAGCCAATTTGAAATCAAACGTTATGTGCCGTTTGAGATCTTTGGTCAGGATGCTTCGTTCACGAACTCATCCCTTTTTATGGTCATAGCGGTGCTGCTGATCACGGCATTTTTTGCCGCCGCCATGCGCAATCGCGCGCTCGTGCCGGGGCGACTACAATCCGTCGCGGAAATGTCCTACGAATTTATCGCCAACATGGTGCGCGAGAATGTCGGCGATGAGGGCATGAAGTATTTTCCGTTCATCTTCTCATTGTTCGTTTTCGTGCTGGCGTTGAACATGCTCGGCATGATCCCGGGCACATTCACAGTCACCAGCCACATCATCGTGACGTTTGCTTTGGCGGCTCTTGTGTTTCTGGTCGTGACGGCCATTGGATTCGCCCGCCACGGCCTTGGATACCTCAAACTCTTCGTCCCTGACGGTGTGCCGATCTGGCTGATGCCACTGATCGTGCCGATCGAATTGATCTCGTATCTGATCCGTCCCGTCAGTTTGTCTGTCCGACTGTTCGCGAACATGATGGCCGGCCATACGATGTTGAAGGTTTTCGCTGGTTTCGCTGTCAGCTTGCCAGTGTTTGCCAAAGCAGCGCCCGTGTTATTCACGACGGCATTTACCGGTCTTGAGTTCGTGGTTGCGTTTCTCCAGGCTTTCATCTTCACCGTGTTGACCTGCATCTATCTCAACGACGCGGTCAACATGCACCACTGAATTCGGAGCCCCGTGTTCGCTTTCAGCGGCACGCCTCCGTTTCGTTCGCCTATATCCACGCCGACCAAACCATTACAAATCCAAGGGAGACGAACATGGACCCACAAGCAGCTAAATACATCGGCGCAGGCCTTGCTTGCTTTGCGCTCATCGGCGCTGGCATCGGCATCGGCAACATCTTCGGCAACTACTTGTCGGGCGCGCTTCGCAACCCGTCGGCTGCACCTGGCCAGTTCACGAACTTGTTGATCGGCTTTGCTCTCGCTGAAGCCACCGGTCTGTTCGGCCTGCTCGTCGCCCTCATCATCCTGTTCGGTTGATCGGCGGCGTCGATCCGTCGACGGGAGAAGCAATAGATGTTCGCCGTCATGACTGTCATGGCTGAAGCCGTAACTGATGCCGCTGTTGGTGCTGCTGCCGAAGCAGCGCCACACGCGTCGGGCGGGCTGCCGCAGCTCAATACCTACGATTTTGCGCCCCAGCTCATCTGGCTCGCAATCATGTTTTCGCTGCTCTATCTCATTCTCTCGCGCGTGGCGTTGCCGCGCGTTGGGGAGGTGTTGACAGAGCGGCGGCAACGCATCGCGCGCGATCTGGACGGCGCAGCGAAACTCAAGCTTGAGACCGACAAGGCACTTTCGGATTACGAAAAAGCCTTGGCTGACGCTCGTGCGAAGGCTTCGGGCATCGCCAAAGAAAAGCGCCAAGCGCTGGCCGATGAAACCGAAGCTGAGCGGGTGAAGACGGAAGCAAAGCTGTCCGTCAAACTCCAGGATGCCGAGAACCGCATCGCGGCCAACAAGGCGAAGGCCTTGCTGTCGGTGAACGACATCGCCGCTGAAACGGCAAGCGCCGTCGTCAGCAAGTTGATCGGCCAAGACGTCAGCGTTGCCGACGTGCAGTCGGCACTTGTCGCCGGCGCGAAGTGAGGGGTCGATGCAGACACTTTTGACATTCGACACGCAAGACCCAGTGTTCTGGGTCAGCATTTCGTTTTTGCTGTTCCTTGGCTTGCTCGCTTACTACGGCGTGCCGGCGATGATCGGCAAAGCTCTCGACGAGCGGGCTGAAGGAATTCGCAAAGAACTCGATGAAGCCCGTCGCCTACGCGAGGAAGCGCAGGCCCTTCTGACTGATTATCAGAAGAAGGCGAAGGACGCCGAAACAGAGGCCGCGTCGATCATCGATCAAGCCAAGCGCGAAGCAGAAGCCCTTGCAGCCGAAACACGCAAGTCGCTTTCCGAAACAATCGAACGACGCTCGAAAATTGCCGAAGATAAAATAGCGCGCGCTGAAGCGCAGGCTCTCAGCGAAGTCAGAGCGACAGCCGTTGAGACTGCGATGGCGGTCGCTGAAAAGCTGATCGGCGCGCGTGTTGGCGGGGGCATTGCGAGTGGTCTCATCGACGCTTCGATCAAAGACCTCAAAGGCAAACTCAACTAGTACCACTTCTAGACTACGTTCTGGATCGAGCAGTCGAGCTTAGCCATTTCATCGCCCTACGAAAAAGCCGAGCGACTGCTCGGCTTTTTTCGTGGCATGCGCGACGTTGTCGAAATCGTAGTTGGCTATTAGCCCGCGCCAGCGGCCTTGCCATCGAAACCGACGACGAGTTCGAATTCACCGGGACGCGAACCCTCAGGAATATCGAACGTGACGGTGCGGACGGCCGAGAAGTACCCAATCGGCTTATCCAGGCCGACGGCAACGTCGACGGTCACGGTCTCGCCGGTCACTTTCTCGCGCTTGGAATCATTCACCACCACATTGAGTGGCAGCTTAATATCACCCGGTTTGCCCTTAGGACCGAGCAAAACGCGGCCAGAAAACCCATATTTGATCGTCACGCGACCAGGTTCGACCTGGCATTCGCGCGCCGTCTTTGTGATTTCGCCGCGATGCATGATGGCGAGGCCATCACCCGCACGGCCCGGCTCATAAAAGGTGATGTGGTTGTCACGCGGGGCCACGATAAATCGTGGGCACCCGGCTGCGACTTCGCCGAGCGACGTACTGCCTGTGGCAGATGGGTCGTTTGATTTGGCAGCGGCCAACAACTGATCTTCGGACAACACCGAGCCGTCGGATTTTGCCGCGCTGCCGCCAAACATTCCGCCGCCAAGTCCTGAGGTCAGCGACGACATTCCACAGCCGGTCAAAGCCGTCAGCGAGAGCACCGAAGCCAGCACGACGGCACGCGTGGCGTGCCATGGCGCCACTGCAAACAAACTCGTTCTGAGATCCAAAACGCGTGTTTCGTCTAAAGCGCTGTCCCGGAGGACCGCTAGACGCACGCTAAAGCTCTTCAACGTGAACCCCCGAGGTTGCCTTAGTCGGCCCCTTGCATTACCCGCTAGTGACCGTAGCATCCGGCTCGAAGACCGTCCAAGAACTTTCCGGTCATGCTCCACTGTATGCAAAGGGTTTTTTGTCGACATGTCAGCGGTTAACCACAGTTCTGAGATCGTCGATGACGTGCCGCGCAAGCCACCTTTGAAGATCTCGTTGGCAGCACCGCGCGGCTTCTGCGCCGGCGTCGATCGCGCCATCCAAATTGTCGAACAGGCTTTGATGAAGTTTGGTGCTCCGGTCTACGTCCGCCACGAGATCGTCCACAACCGTTACGTCGTTGAATCTCTCATGGCCAAAGGCGCCATTTTTGTGAAGGAGCTCGACGAAATCCCGCAAACCACGCAGCCCGTGATTTTTTCAGCACACGGTGTTGCCAAGTCGGTGCCGGCCGCCGCCCAGCGCCGCAATATGTTCGTCCTCGATGCCACCTGTCCTCTGGTCAGCAAGGTCCACATGGAAGCCCAGCGCCACCATGATCAGGGTCGTGAGATCATCCTCGTTGGCCATAAAGGCCATCCCGAAGTTGTCGGCACGATGGGACAGTTGCCTGACGGCGCGATTGTTTTGATCGAGACAGCCGACGAAGCCCGCGCTTTTGTGCCCCGCGATGCCACAAACCTGGCCTTCGTCACGCAAACAACCTTGTCGCTCGATGACACGGCTGAGATCGTCGACATCTTGAAATCGCGGTTTCCTGGCATCGGCGGGCCCGTCAAGGAAGATATTTGCTACGCCACAACCAATCGGCAAAACGCGGTCAAAGCGATTGCCGCCAGTGTCGAAGGGTTGGTGGTGGTCGGTGGACCAAAAAGTTCGAACTCGCTTCGGCTGGTTGAAGTTGGCGAACGTGGCGGGTGTGCAGTCTCTGTGTTGGTTGAAAGGGCGGCGGATATCCCGTGGCCGAAGTTCGAAGGCTTGAGCCGAGTTGGAATCACGGCTGGTGCGTCAGCACCCGAAATCATCGTCGAAGAAGTGATACAGGCTTTCCGCGAGCGTTTTGACGTGACAATCGACGTCGTTACCACCATTGAGGAGCGCGTCGTTTTCAACGTGCCGCGCGAATTGCGAAGCCGGCCGAGCGTCTAACGCATTCGTCGGTTATGGCTCTTGGGTTCGCCCAGTTGGTGATCGACACCCCCAAACAATGTCTTTCCCCGGCATGAGGATGGAATGGCGGTTTACACCGAGGTCAACGATGACGAGCTTACGCGCTTCATCGCCGGTTATGGGCTCGGTCGCCTGCTATCCTACAAAGGCATTGCTGAGGGTGTCGAAAACACCAACTACATGGTCACGACCGAGCGCGGACCGTTTATCCTGACGCTGTATGAAAAGCGCGTTGATCCGCAGGATTTACCTTTTTTCATTGGCCTCATGGAGCATCTTGCAGCCGCTGGCGTGACATGTCCGCTGCCGGTACGCGACGCTGAAGGCCGCCACCTCAATCAACTCAGCGGGCGTCACGCAGCGCTCGTGACCTTTCTCGATGGTGTGTGGCCGCGCAAGCCGAAGGTTCAACACTGCCGCGAATTGGGTGCCGCGCTCGCTAAAATGCATCTTGCGGGCGAGGGCTTCAGCCTGACGCGACGTAACGCTCTTGGACTTGCTGGGTGGCGACCACTGTTTGCGAAGTTTGCTGCGCGCGCTGACGACATTTTGCCCGGTATGACGACGCTGATTACGAGCGAGCTGGAGCACCTCGAAAGCCATTGGCCAGATGGCTTGCCAACCGGCGTCATTCACGCCGATCTCTTTCCCGACAACGTGTTTTTCATTGGCGACAAACTGTCAGGACTGATCGATTTCTATTTCGCCTGCACGGACGCTTTTGCCTACGACATTGCGATCTGTCTCAACGCCTGGTGCTTTAGCGCAGATTTCGCTTACGACGCTGACAAAGGCCGGGCGCTGATTGAAAGTTACGAGACGGTGCGGCCATTGCGGTCCGATGAACGCGCCGCCATGCCAACGCTGGCGCGCGGGGCTGCAACACGCTTTCTGCTGACGCGGAGTTATGATTGGCTCAACACGCCGAAGGACGCGCTGGTCGCGCGGAAAGATCCCTTCGACTATGTTCGTCGGCTGCGCTTCCATCAAACCGCGGCGTCGTTCGAGACCTATTTGACCGGAGTGAAATCGTGACTGAAGCGGCGCCGCACGTCACGGTCTATAGCGATGGTGCATGTTCAGGAAATCCAGGTCCTGGCGGCTGGGGCGCAATTTTAATTTCGGGCGCACACCGCAAAGAACTGGCGGGCGGCGAGGCGTTGACCACCAACAACCGCATGGAGTTGCTTGGTGCGATTGCAGCGCTCGAAGCCCTCAAACGCAGCAGTGTCGTCGCCCTCTATACCGACAGTGTTTACGTCAAGAATGGCATCACATCATGGATCCACGGCTGGAAGCGCAACGGCTGGCGAACGGCGGACAAAAAGCCGGTCAAAAATGCTGAGCTCTGGCAGCGCTTAGACGCAGCCAGCCAGCGCCATTCGGTGACATGGAATTGGGTCAAGGGCCACGCGGGACACCCAGAAAACGAGCGCGCCGATGAATTGGCGCGCTCGGGTATGGCGCCGTACAAGACGCCATTCAAAACGGGCGCAAAATAGCCGTATCGACGATCTTAACTCACCCAAAGATCGCAAGCTGAACTCTTAGCCCAGCGATCGATCGATCATCGAACACAAAGCTTCTGCGCTCGATTTTTCGGCTTGGGGCGGGCTATCCTCAATGTTCAAGACTTTCACAACGCTATCCTCGACCAACATGGCATAGCGCTTTGAACGCACGCCAAGTCCGAAGGCGGACAGATCAATGTCCAGTCCAATCGCTTTGGCGAAATCGCCGGAGCCATCGGCCAGCATTTCGATTTTTCCAGCGGCACCGGTATCCCCGGCCCAGTTGGTCAAGACGAAGACATCGTTGACGGCGGTGCAGACAACCGCGTCGATGCCCTTGGCCTTCAGTTCGCCAACCCGATCAACGAATCCCGGCATGTGGTTCTTGTGGCATGTCGGCGTGTAAGCGCCGGGGACGGCGAATAGCGCAACTTTTTTGCCTGCGAAAACCTCTGACACAGATTTGGCGGACGGCCCGTCCGGTCCCATGACGGTGAATTTCACGTCCGGCAAACGATCGCCAATTTTGATGCTCATTCGGTCGCTTTCTCCATTGAAATTGAGGTTTCAGACTGTCCCTTCGCCCCGACCAGCGTCACTGTCAATGGCTTGGCGCGGAGCGCCGCCAAATCAGCGCCAGTTCCAAGGTCGACATGATGAACGCTGCGGCCACCTTGTCCTTGAGCACGCGCCTCGACGCGCGTGGGAACGGGTACAAATGCGCCGTCGGAGGCTTCGACAAAAACCTGCGTCGTATCGTCGGCCGGATCATCGACGTGTAAGACCAGCGTCGACTTAGCGGCTGCCTTCGTGATCGACCACGTCGTCAACACCGGATCGGTTATCTTATTGGGCACAGTGCGCGGCACAGTTACCAATGCGGCGGCAATTTCGGGTGACGCCGCCATCCTTGGCGGCACTGCGACTGTCAGCGCGGTTTCTGCCGGAATGCAAATATCCTTGCATACGCCATAGGTCGCGGCGAGCTTCAACACGACGGGCTCTGTTGCGACCTTCGGGATGACCTCAATTGGAAACACCACGCGGTCTTCATATCCGTACGTCGTGCCCGATTTGTCGACCAACCGGCGGGGCGCTGGAAACGCGACCCGTGCTGAACGCAAATTTTCTGATCCCGCCCAATCGAATTCTGGTGGTATGCCGCCTGCATCGCCCGGCGTTCGCCAGTATGTTTTCCAACCCGGCGGCATGACGATTTCCAAGCCAGCGTAGATTGGTCCATCGACGACGGGAGATGGGTTTCCTGAAGTGTCGGACACGACAGCGCCAATGTGCAGCCGGGCTTTGTTGTTAAAGCCCTCACTCCATGCGCTACTCTCTCCGCCAGCCCATGCCGTTGACGAAGTTGCGGTGATGATTGCAATCGCGGCTGTTGCGGTTCCAGCGACAACCGTTCTCACCGAAGCAAACGCTGTCGGCAAAGTGCCGATCCAACGCAACCAAATTGGGCTCATTCCCGTTCCTACTCGCTCTTGTCGCCAACGTCGCGACGCTCGCCCACCTGATACCACAAACTGAACCTGGATTTGCACAAACACCGGTCTTTTCGGCGCCAATTAGACGGTTTATGATCTCAACTATGGTGGCACGGATCCCACGGCAGAAGCCGAAATCAGACGGCAATTTTCTCGACGGACAACTGCTCGTCGCAATGCCTCGCATGACCGACCGACGCTTCGCGCGTTCCGTCATCTATGTGTGTGCGCACTCCGATGACGGAGCGATGGGCCTGATCGTCAACCAACGCGCCACGCACATTTCAGCGCCCCATCTTTTGGAGCGTCTCGGCATCACTGTCGCACGCGCCGATACGGAAACTGATACGGCAGAAACGGCTTTGTCGTTACCAATCCAGGTCGGGGGGCCGGTCGAAACGGGCCGCGGCTTCGTGCTCCATAGCGCCGATTACTTCGCCGATGATTCGACACTGCTGATCGAGCCCGACGTGTGTTTGACTGCGACAGTTGATATTTTGCGCGCGATTGCCGAACGGCGAGGCCCAAGCCGCGCCCTATTGGCACTCGGCTATGCAGGCTGGTCGCCTGGCCAGCTCGAAAGTGAAATCCAGAACAATGGTTGGCTCAATTGCCCAGCCGACATGGATCTGATTTTTGGCGACAATCTCGATGCGAAATACACACGCGCCATGGCCAAGCTCGGGATCGATTTATCGCATCTGGTCAACGATGCAGGCCACGCCTAAAGGCGGCACGCGTTTTGGCGCAACGACTGAACGCGGCACGCTTGCCAGTTGAAAACGCGATCAGCGCGAACAACCATTATCCTTTTGAGCTTGTAGCCGCCTCTGTTGTTTTACGGCGCAGCATTTCAGCTGCGGCGTCTTCTGGTGGCGCGGCGGTGCCAGCAAGCCGAGCAAGGCTCGCGGCGATCCCGGGCGGAAGGTTTGAAAGGTTCGGGGGCAGGGTTTGCGGTGGGAACGTTCGCGGCGGTAGGGGCGGTGGCGCGAACCTCGTCTCATCTAAGCCGTTCGCCAGATGATTTCCGTTCGCACCGTTCCCGATCGGGTGTGCGCCAAGCGGCGGCGCGTTGCCACTAAATGGAGGTGTCTGATCGAGCGGGAGCGCGCGCGCCAATGCATCCGCCAACGGTTGCATCGGACGGGCTTGTCGCTGCCCGTCTTGCTGCAACGGGGTGTACGGCGGAAACGCATCGCCGCCGTTCGGCACTGTTGGTTGGGCAATCACAAATGGCGGCGATACCTGTGCGTGCTGCGGGTTGCCAAACGTCTCGTTCGGCATCGGCATTTGGAACATTGGCATAACATCGCCATTCGATGGCGGCGGCAAACCGGTGGCCCCGCCATTTGCCGTCGCGTTCGACCGCACGGCCGCTGCCAGATCTTGCTGCGGGGTTGTCGATTTTTGTCGCGATCGAACCGCAGACCGATTGGGCAAGCCGGGGGATTTGCCGACCTGATCTGAAGCCTGATCTGAAGCCTGATCTGGCGCCCGATCAGCTGCAGCGATCGCTGGCACATCGGCGATGGTTTTACCGTCGGCCTTCGGTTTGATTTTTGGTTTGAAGAACCCACGCGGTTGCATCTTGCGCTCGGCGCGACGCACAATCCGCAGAAGCTGAATGACATCACGGTCGGCAATCGCTTCGCCGAAGTGATAGCCCTGCGCGTACTCGCACCCCATCTCGCGCAAAAGCGCTGCTTCGTCGGCACGTTCCACGCCTTCGGCAACCACGGTCTTCGAGAGCTCATGAGCGAGTGCCAAGATCGATCGCATGATCGCCGCGCCACTGGCTGAATTGCTGGCGCGAACCAACTCGCGATCAACTTTGATCGAGTCGAAGGGAAACCGCTGCAAATATGCCAGCGACGAATAACCGGTGCCAAAGTCATCGAGCGCCAGTTCAGCACCCGAGCCGCGCAGAACTTCCAGAATTTCCGCCGCCTGTTCAGGGTTCTCCATAACCAGCGATTCCGTGATCTCGAGCCGTAACACGCCGCGCGGAACGATGTTGCGGCCAAGGATGTGGCGGATCTCTTGCACTGATTCTGGTTTGAACAACTGCCGGCTCGAAACATTGACGCTAACGAAGACGGGTCTCTCGCTGCGCGGCAACTCGGTTTGCCAACGCGCAGCGTCTTTGGCGGCGCGCATCAACACGTAAGACCCGAGTTTGATGATCAGCTCGCTTTCTTCGGCGACCGGAACAAACGCCACCGGATTTAGCAGGCCAAGCTTTGGATGCTCCCATCGAACCAACGCTTCAAACCCTGCCAGTTCCTTGGTCGGTAGATAGATGATCGGCTGATAGAGGACTTTGAGCTGGCCCTTATCCAACGCCTTGCGCAAATCACTCTCGATTTGGATGCGATCATCGCGGTCGCGTCGCATGCCGGGCTCGAACACTTCAATGCGATCGGCGCCACCGCGCTTGGCGCGATACATCGCGACTTCGGCGTCCTTTAATAAATCATCGTCAGCGGTGTTGGCTTCGTCCCACAGTGCGATGCCGATCGAGCCGGTCAACACGATCTCTTGGTTGGCCAGCGGGATCGGAGCACGCAGCGATCGGCGGATGCGCTCGGCGAGCGATGACAAATTGCGAATTTCCTGCTCGCCGGTGAACAGCAGCGCGAACTGGTCGCCGCCCACGCGCGACACGGAATCTTGCGGTCCAAGGTGGCGTTGCAAGCGGCGGGCAACGGTGAGCAACAAGCTGTCGCCGCGGACTAGGCCGAAGGTTGAATTGGCGCTCTTGAATTTATCAAGATCGATGAAAATGACTGCTGGCCGGATGGCTTTCTCGGTTTTGGCGCGGGTGACGGCCGATCGGAGCCGATCAAGAAACAGTTCTCGGTTTGGCAACCCAGTCAAGCTGCAGTGGACAGCATCATGCAGCAAGCGTTCGTGCGCGCGTTTGACATCCGACACATCGCGGATCAGGCCAACGCAACGCAGTGTGCGTCCGTCCGCATTGGGGATGCTGGCTGCTTCGAGTTCGAACCAGCGCCAACTGTTATCAGAGTGGCGCAAGCGGAAATCGGTTTTAATGCGAGCGCCAGCCCGCTCTTGCGCCGAAACCAGCATGACGCGGAAACGCTCTTTGTCGGTTGGATGAACGTGCTTCACAAACTCTTCGACCTTGCTCGAAAGCTCGCTTGGCATCAGCCCCAGCGCGATCTCGATTTCTGGCCCGATTTTGATTTCATCACGCCGGATGTTCCATTCCCACACCGACGAGCCCGAACCTGCCAGCGCAAGGGAGCGCGATTGCAATTCGGTTGGAGCGCCAGCGTACAGCGGATCGAGCGAGCGGAAGGCGAATTGCGTGACCGTGAAACCTTTGAGGATCAGGACGAGGACGAGACCCGCCGCCAAACCAGATACGATCATATCGCCGGACAGCCGTCCGCTTAACGTAATGCCGGCAGCGAACACCCAGACCGTGAATAAAACCCACGTCGGCACCAACGAAAGTGCGCGATCTTGACCACGAGCAGCAAGAAATAACGTGAATATCGCGCCAATTGCGGCAATTCCGGCAAACGATAATCGCGCGAATGTTGCAGCCAATCGAGGATCGACCACCGCGACCGCGACCAGCGCGAGTTGTGCCACCATCCAGACGCCAATCAGCATGCGCACCAAACCGTGCCACATGCCGAGCCGCAGGAATGTCGATAAGAAGATTACAAAACTCGCAGCGATCGCCGCTTCCCCCGCCGCTCGATAAACGGCGTTGTCTTCGGGGCGCAGATTGAACAACTTGTGAAAAAAGCCGAAGTCGACACACAGGTACATCAGCACCGACCACGCCACCAAAGCGGCAGCCGGGAAAATGATTTTGTGGTTGGCGGCGAACACAGCCGTCAACACGATGGCCAGCAACAGCGTCGACCCGATCATCGCGCCGTTGAACAATTGGCGATCGCGCGTTTTGATTTCGTAGTCGATCGGCTTCCACAAATAGAGCCGCGCAAAACGCTCGCTTGAGAGTTCGGCGACGTACGTAATGGTCTGGCCCGGCTCCAATGTGATGCGGAACACGTCGGCCTTGTCGCTCTTGATCCGCTCTGGCACGAAACCAACGGACGGCGTGACGGCTTCGATGCGACGTGCATCGAGATCAGGCCAAATCGTTCCAGATCCAGAGACGGTGTAGCGATCGGCCGTCAACCACCGCTCCATGGGTTTGTCGGTCGCGTTGGTCAGTGAGAAAACCATCCAGTTCGGATTGGCACCCGGCACGGACGCTCGCACGGTCATGCGGCCAGTTACGCCATCGGCGCCCGGCGCGGTCTCGACCTGCATGCTATCGCCGCGGCCTTCGTAGGCGTCGCCAAGGGCCGTGATTTCAAGCCGTTCGATATCCGGCTGCACGACGATTGGCGACATTGCGGCGGCTGACAGCGCGCCAGCGACCAGCATGACCCAAATCGACATCACACGGATCAGCGCAGCAACGATCCGCTCCATCATCGCGACACCGGCAGCAATGGGCTTGCGCCATCTCGGGCCGGATCACCGACGACACGCGCGTACAGCACGTGATCCTGCCACTGGCCGCTGATTTTGAGATACGAGCGCGCGAGACCCTCGCGGTGGAAGCCGGTTTTTTCAAGCACGCGCATCGAGGCGGCGTTGTGCTGCATGGTTGCGGCTTCGATCCGATGCAAACGCAACGCGCCGAACGCAAACGGCAGCAACGTCATGACGGCATCTTGCATGAAGCCGCGACCACAATGGGGAGCGCCAACCCAATAGCCAAGCGACGCCGACTGTGCCGACCCACGGCGGACATTCGACAACGTGATGCCACCGATCAGCATGTCGGTCGCAACTTCAGTAATGAAAAATGAATACCCCATGTCATCGCGGACATCACGACCATAAGCGCGCAAGCGGCGTCGATACATCAGTCGTGACAGATCATCGTGCGACCACGACGGTTCCCACGGTGTCAGATGAGCGCGGCTCAACGCCCGCAATTCAGCCCATGACGCATAGTCTCCAGCCACCGGCGCACGAAGAATGACGCTTCGCCCGCGGATCGGCGCGAGATAATCTTCAGGTGCTGGCGATCTGAGGAAGGCCATGTCTGCGGATCACATCCTCGCCGTTGCAACCAGCGCACTGTCCGTGCCGCGCGTAGACAAAATCCGGGCGGCACTTTCGGCTTGCGCCAGAGACGCTGCACCAGATCCGACCACTGTAACTGTTGGCACCGCTGTCGCGAGCTTTGCGGCGTAGCGGCGCATGTCGTCGATCGTAACAGCACTGACGCGCTCGACCAGCTCTTGCGATGAAATCAACCGGTCGTGCGCCATCAGATGACGGGCCATCTGTTCGGCGTGGACTGACGAGCTTTCCAA
>JANMII010000179.1:0-6967 GCA_031375665.1 Hyphomicrobium sp. | reverse complement strand
GACATCGCGCGCGATTTGCAAGTCAGCGCCGCATCGGTCGCATTGCTCGCATCAGCATTCACATTTCCCTATGCGCTCGGCCAACCGCTGCACGGCGCGCTCGGCGATGCACTCGGCAAGGCCCGCATCATCAAGATCAGCTTAGCTGTCATGATGGTGTGCCTCGCGGCTGCAGCGCTCGCGCCGACACTCGACATGTTGCTGATCGCCCGCGTCGTCGGCGGCGCTGCAGGCGGCGGCATCATTCCGCTGAGTTTTGCGCTCGTCGGCGACCGCTTCGATATGGCCGACCGCCAGGTCATGCTGTCGCGACTGTTGACCGCGATCATCGCTGGCCAAATCACCGGATCACTCGGGTCGGGCATGGTCGCGTCAGCTTTTGGGTGGCGCGCGTCGTTGGCGCTCGGCGCAGCGCTTGCGCTCGCCGCTCTCGTGCTGACCGTATGGCAGTTGAAGGCCCGCAGCGACCCAGCCCGTCCACCCGTGCGCCTTGCCGCCATGCGCAGCGGCTATGCGAGCGTCTTTCGAAACCCGCGTACCATCGTCTGCTTCACAGCCGTGTTCGTCGAAGGCATCGTGGTGTTTGGACTGTTCCCGTACATCGCTTATTTGCTCGAACAGCGCGACGCTGGCGGCCTGTTCGAAGCTGGCCTCGTGCTCGGCGGTTTCGCCATCGGCGGATTCATCTACACAGCTCTCGTTCGCGTATTACTCAACAAGTTTGGACTGTTGAATTTAATCCGGATCGGAGGACTTAGCGCCGGCGTCGGCCTTGCGCTTTTGGCACCGGGCGGATCTTGGCCCATCGAACTGGCGGTTTTCGTTTTGATCGGCGTCGGCTTCTACATGATCCACAATTCGTTGCAGACCCAGGCGACTGAACTGGCGCCACTGGCGCGCGGGTCAGCCGTCGCCGCCCATGCCTTTTTCTTTTTTCTCGGCCAAGCCTTTGGACCGATCGCCTATAGCCTCGGCTTCCAAGCGATCGGCGCATCGGCAACTTTGCTCGTGGCCGGTGGCGTGATGGCGGCGACCGGGCTTGCGACGGCTGCCGGTCTTGCCCGACGCGGCGCAGTCGGAACCACGGCGCGAAGTTAGGCGTTGCCCGCGCATTAGGCAAAATGCTCAATGCGCAGGCTGACCGACAACGCTGTCATGTCACGATGTGCTGCAATTCCAATCGATCTATCGTCGGTTTGGAGTTGGCCTAGGGCTTGCGATGCGTGAACTGGTCGAAAGCAATGTCGCGGACGGCAATACGCGCGGCAGTCAAAGCGGTGACGACAATTACGAGACGGGGGACGTCGGTGGCCGGTGCATTTGATGAAATGAACGGCCACGGCGATGGCGTGCGAGAGCCCTATTTGGCACTTGCCGAATGGCTCGGCGTTCAGCAGCTCGATTTGCTCACCCAAAAAACGGCGGAAGCCGAGGCGCTGTTTCGCCGCTCCGGCATTACGTTTGCGGTCTACGGCGACGAGAAAGCCGTCGAACGGCTGATTCCGTTCGATATCCTGCCGCGCATTATCTCGGGCGCGGAATGGAAGCGGCTAGAAGTTGGCATCGAGCAGCGCGTCCGTGCGCTCAACGCTTTCATGTACGATATTTATCACCGTCAGGAGATCATCCGCGCTGGCAAGGTTCCGGCTGAGTTGGTCATTCAGAATAAAGCGTTTGTGCCGGAAATGATCGGCGTGGAGCCGCCGCGCGGGATTTACAGCCACATTATCGGCATCGATCTTGTTCGCACCGGCGAAGACGGCTTCATGGTGCTCGAAGATAATACGCGGACGCCGTCTGGCGTCTCGTACATGCTCGAAAATCGCGAGACGATGCTGCATCTGTTTCCAGATCTGTTCAGCCGCAACCGCGTCCGCCCGGTCGAAACCTATCCCGACAACCTGCTTAAAACGCTCGAAAGCGTGGCGCCGCCCAACCTCGACGCCGAGCCGACGATCGCTGTTCTAACACCGGGCCAATACAACAGCGCGTATTACGAACACTCGTTCCTAGCTGACCAGATGGGTGTCGAATTGGTCGAATCGACCGATCTCGTCGTCATCGACGGCCTGCTGCAAATGAAGACGACGCAGGGCATGCGCCGCGTCGACGTGCTCTACCGCCGGGTCGACGACGCCTATCTCGATCCACTGGTCTTCGATCCGACGTCGTTGCTCGGCGTGCCGGGCATCTTCGATGTCTATCGCGCCGGTCGCGTCACCATCGTCAACGCGCCGGGTGCTGGCATCGCCGACGACAAGGCGGTCTATAGCTACATTCCTGAAATCATCGAATTTTACACCGGCCGCGCGCCGCTGCTGCCAAACGTCGAAACTTATCGCTGCGGCGAGCCGACCGCGTTGAAATACGTGCTCGAGAAGCTCTCGCAATTGGTCGTGAAGGAGGTCCACGGCTCGGGCGGGTATGGCATGCTCGTTGGTCCAGCCTCGACCACCGCTGAGATCGAAGCCTTCCGCGCCAAACTCATTGCCAATCCGAGCAATTACATTGCCCAACCGACACTGTCTCTGTCGACGTGCCCAACGCTGGTTGGTCGCGGCGTGGCCCCGCGCCATCTCGATTTGCGCCCCTTTGTACTCGTCGGCGATCAAGTTCGTCTCGTGCCGGGCGGGCTGACGCGCGTGGCCTTGAAGCAGGGCTCTTTGGTCGTCAATTCAAGCCAGGGGGGCGGAACCAAAGATACCTGGGTTCTGCAGGATTAAGCACGCATGCTCGGACGCACCGCAAACGACTTGTTTTGGCTGTCACGCTACATTGAGCGGGCCGAGAACATGGCCCGCCTGATTGAAGTTGGCTATCGCATCGTGCTGCTGCCGCGCGAGGGCTCGGGCTTTCACGAAGAATGGCGCTCGACGCTTGAAAGCGCCGGATGCCTCGATGGCTACACAGCCCGCCATGGCGAGCTCGAAACCCGCAACGTCATCGACTACATGCTGTTCGATCAAACGAACACCTCGTCGATTGCGTCATGCTTGGCAGCCGCGCGACGAAACGGGCGCGCGCAACGCACCGCCATGACGCGTGAAATGTGGGAAACGTTAAATGGCTCGTGGCTACAATTCTCAGCCATCACACCATCTTCGGTCACGTCGAACTCGCTGCCAGAAATGCTCGATTGGGTGCGCTCGCGCTCGGCGCTGTATCGCGGCGCGCTGCTGAACACGATCCTGCGCAACGACACGTTTTACTTTAGCCAAGCTGGCACCTTCATCGAGCGCGCCGACAGCACGTCGCGCATTCTGGATGTCAAATACTATCATTTGTTGCCGTCCAGCGAGATGGTCGGCAGCGGCAAAGACAACTATCAGTGGACCTCGATCCTGCGATCGGTCTCAGCCCATCGCAGCTATCGCTGGGTGTTTAAGGAAACCTATCGCCCATTAAAAATTGCCGAGTATTTGATTCTGCATCGGCAAATGCCGCGCTCGTTGCGCTCGTGTTATGATGAACTGACCGAAGCTCTCGATCAACTCGGCGCGCTGTATGGCACACGCCATCCCTGTCACCTCACCGCAAATGCGACGCGCGATTTATTGATGGACGGCGACATCCAACGGATTTTTTCATCAGGCCTGCACGAATTCGTTCAGGATATCATCGCCCGCAACAACAAGCTCGGTCGTGAAATCAACGACGCCTATTACTTCAGCGACTGACGTTTTGACAGATTGTTTTTTTCGATGCGCGTCTCTATCGGCCACGTCACACGCTACACCTACTCCGCCCCGACCAACTACTCGGTGCAGTCGCTGCGCTTGACGCCGCCGTCCTTTCAAGGGCAGCGGGTCATCGAATGGCGGGTCAGCGCGCCCGGCATTGAAAAGGCGCTGTCGTTTCGCGACGGCTTTGGCAACACGACGCACCTTGCCGTTTGCAACACTGTCCACAGCGAGGTGCTGATCATCGCCAAAGGCGTGATCGAGACCGAAGATCGCGCCGGTGTCGTCAAAGGATTGCCAGAACCAGCGCCGCCGCGCGTGTTTTTGCGCGAGACCGTTCCGACGTTGGCGGATGCGGCCATCATCGATCTTGCACAAACAGCAAATGCTGATGCGTCACTCGCTGGCATGCATCGTCTGATGGAAGCTGTGGCACAGCGCGTGACCTATAAAATCGGTGTCACTTCGGCGCATACGACAGCAGCTCAGGCGCTGGCTGATGGCGAAGGGGTTTGCCAAGATCACGCTCACGTTTTCATCGCAGCGGCACGCGCCATCGGTGTTCCGGCGCGCTATGTCAGCGGCTACTTTTTTGCCGGCGGCGATGAGCCGTCGGAGGCGCATCACGCCTGGGCAGAGGTCTGGGTCGATAACCTCGGCTGGGTCGGGTTCGATCCAGCCAACGATATGTGCCCGACCGATCGTTATGTGCGGCTGGCAACGGGCCTCGATGCGCCATCGGCGGCACCGATACGCGGCGCACGCAGGGGAACGGCGCACGAAGAGCTTGACGTCATCGTCGAAGTTCAGCAGCAGAACGTGCAGCAATAAGCTTCTGCAGCAAGGATAACGGCATGACGTACGGCGTAGCGATGAGGCTTGAGCGAGGCTTGGTGTTCGCCGCAGACACACGAACCAACGCGGGCGTCGATAACATCGCGCAATATCGCAAGCTGCAATTTTGGCGCCAGCCCGGCGACCGCGTTCTGGTGCTCGTCAGTGCTGGCAATCTGGCCATCACACAATCTGTGCTGAGCCTGCTCAACGAACAACTAACAAACAATGATCCAGAAGTGACCCACCTCTACAACGCGCCGAATATGTATCGCGCGGCGCGCGTCGTCGGTGATGCCGTGCGCCACGCCCGCGCCACCGATGGGCCAGCATTGGAAGCAAGCAAACTCAGCTTCTCGACATCGCTGATTTTCGGTGGCCAGATCGGCAGTGAGCGACCGCGGCTTTTCCACATTTATGCGGAAGGCAATTTTATCGAAGCGACCGAAGACACACCGTTCTTTCAAATCGGTGAGCACAAGTACGGCAAGCCGATCCTTGATCGCGTTGCGCGCTCCGATATGCGTCTGGGAGAAGCCGCTAAACTGATGTTGCTATCGTTCGATTCCACCTTGAGATCGAATCTGTCTGTTGGCATGCCAATCGATATTCTGGTCTATGAGCGCGATTCACTCGACGTCAAACGCGAGAAGCGCATCTACGCCGATGACGAATATTTCAAAAATTTATCGACGGCCTGGTCCGACGCACTGCGCCAAGCCTTCGCCAAGATCGACGAATTCAAAGTCTAATTTGATTCATGGCTTAGGCTCATTGAACACACCGAAGCGATAGCCAAAAAAGCTCATCATCACCGACGTTGCCGTCGCAATGACGAAAGCGAGCGAGATGTTTGAGCCGGGAACGAACATCAAAACGCCAGCGTAGACCGCAAAATTTATGGCTGCAACGCTCACCGCCACACTGCAAAATTTTGCAAACTGAGCCAGTGATGCCGGTTCCCGGACCGCGAACGTCACCCGTCGATGGGCAAAGTAAGCGTAGACGATCGCCACGCCAATCGCGATTGCCCGCGCCGAAAACGGATTAAGTCCGCCAAACCTCGTCAGCAGAAATAGCACGCTCGCGTCGACAACAAGCGCCGATCCCCCGGTGACGATGAACCGGACGGCTTGCATGGCGTGTTTGCGATAACGCGCCGTCGGCTTGATCATTGATGCGCTACTGTCATCGCGTCGCGGCGATCTGTTGCGTCCGGTTTGTCGAACCCGATCTCGTCGCGGACCAGAAACAATGGCCGCGCCTTGACCTCTTCATACACGCGACCCAGGTACGATCCGATGACGCCGAGAAAAACCAGTTGGATGCCAGCAAAGAACAGGACCGTCACCATCAACGTTGGAAAGCCTTGCACGGCATTGCCAAAAACCCATGTCTTGATCAGCACGAACATCATCGCGATGAAACCGATGAATGAGATCACCAGACCAGCGATCGATGCAATTCGTAACGGCACGGTTGAGAACGTCGCGATGCCGTCGGCTGCCAAATGAGCGAGTTTAAATGGCAGCCACCGCGATCCCTCTCCGCTCGGGCGCGGCGGCATGTCGAACGGAATACCAACCGATGGAAAACCGATCCAGGCAAACAACCCGTTATTATAGCGCACGCGTTCGCCGATCTGGTTGATGGCGTCAACGGCGCGTCGGCTCAGCAGGCGAAAATCACAGGAATTCTCCTGCAACGGCGTGCCCGACAGCGCATAGAACATTTTATAAAACAAGCGCGCGCCCGACCGACGCCACGCGCTATCGGCATGGCGATCGATGCGCTGGCCAAATACGACATCGAAACCGTCGCGCCATTTGGCGACGAATTTTGGAATGGCTTCTGGCGGATGTTGCAGGTCGCTGTCCATGATGACAACGCAATCGCCTTTGGCATACCGCAGCCCGGCAGCGACAGCCGTTTCTTTGCCAAAGTTTCGGCTCAGCGCGATAGCGGTGACACGACTGTTGCGCGCGTGCTCAGTGCGCAACACAGTCAAGGTTGCATCCGTTGAACCGTCGTCGATGAACACGATCGACCACGTCAAACCGGTGCGGTCAAGGGCCGGTTCGAGCCGCGCGAGCAGTGGCGATATACCAGCGGCTTCATTTAAGACCGGAATAACGACGCTGATTTGTGGCGTGGCCGAAGGCTGATAGCTTTGCGATGACATCGGAGGACATTCGCTCAGTCTTTGCGCTGTAGCAAGGTGCGCTCACGCGCGCCTGCCTCAGCGTTCCCTAAAGGCCTTGGAAAATTGGTCTTCGATCGGCTTGACCAGATACGACAAGGCAGACCGCTCGTCCGTCTTGATCTGAATTTCAGCCGGCATACCCGGCATGAGCTTTAGTCCGGCAAGTTTTGCGCCTTCGCCTTCGTTCAGTTCAATCGTCGCAACATAATAACTGATGCCAGTCTGCGGCTCGCGCGTCAGATCGGCAGCG
>JANMII010000172.1:0-1702 GCA_031375665.1 Hyphomicrobium sp. | reverse complement strand
GGCAACGGTGGTCGCGCCCGCCGTCGCGCCCGCCGTCGCCGGTCTTACCGCCGCCCCTTGCCGGACTGCCCGAAACCCGCCTAATCAAGCAGCCTCGAAACAGCATCGAATCGCGAGGCAGGAAACGCGGGGCTGTGGGCTCGGCACCGCCGTCGGTTACCAAGGCGTGGCGACAAGGGTGGAGCGCAGCCGTCAGCGACCCGTGATCGACGTGTGCGGCCAAGGACACGCCGCTTTCAACGCAACATCCCGAACCAAGAAGGGCGTATTCGCGAGATGGATCGCATTCAAATTACTGGTGGTCAGCCGCTGGTCGGAACCATCCCGATTTCCGGCGCGAAAAATGCGGCGCTGCCGTTGCTCATCGCGAGCTTGCTGACCGAAGATCGCCTGACGCTAAAAAACGTGCCCAATCTGGCCGACGTCAATCTGCTGGTGCGAATTTTGCGCAATCACGGTGTTGATCTTGCGGTCGATGGAAAACGGCCAGGCACGTCGATGCTGCTGGGTGAGACGTTTCATCTAACGGCCCGCGATATCGTCGATACGACTGCGCCGTACGAATTGGTCTCGCGGATGCGGGCGAGCTTTTGGGTGCTTGGACCGTTGATCGCCCGCATGCGCCAAGCCAGGGTGTCGCTGCCGGGCGGCTGCGCCATTGGAACCCGGCCGGTAGATTTACATTTGACGGGTCTCAAGCAGCTCGGCGCAGAGATCGACATCGAAGCGGGTTATGTCGTCGCCAAAGCGCCGCGCGGCTTGCATGGCGCGCGCATCGTATTCCCCAAAGTGTCCGTCGGCGCGACCCATAATGTCCTGTTGGCCGCAGCGCTCGCCAAAGGTGAAACTGTCATCGAGAACGCAGCCCGTGAGCCCGAGATCGGCGATGTGGCCGAATGCCTCGTGCGGATGGGTGCGCAGATCGAAGGTATCGGCACATCAGTGCTCCACGTCCAAGGTCGCGATCGCCTCAATGGCGCAGTCCATACCGTCGTTGCCGACCGCATCGAAACCGGCACGTTTGCCATGGCCGTTGCAGCGACTGGCGGCGATGTCACGCTCGAAGGCGCAAAGGCCGTTCACTTGAAACACGCGCTGCAAGTTTTGGCTGAAACAGGAACCACAGTTGAAGACGTCAGCAATGGAATTCGCGTGATGCGCAACGGAAGCGGAATTTTACCAATTTCCGTCGAGACGCAACCGTTCCCGGGATTCCCCACAGATTTGCAAGCGCAACTGATGGCACTTTTAACGCGTGCTAACGGCACGAGCGTTATTCGCGAAACCATTTTTGAAAATCGCTTTATGCATGTCCAAGAGTTGGCGCGACTGGGCGCCGACATCCAGTTGCACGGCGATACGGCAACCGTCAAAGGCGTCAAAACGCTAACCGGTGCCCCGGTCATGGCCACCGATTTGCGTGCATCGGTCTCGCTCGTGATTGCCGGCCTCATGGCTGAAGGCACGACGACCATCAATCGCGTCTATCACCTTGATCGTGGCTTTGAGCAGCTCGAACAAAAATTATCACGCTGTGGTGCACAGATTGAGCGCATCTCAAGCGGCTGATCTCGGCGCTGAAATGTGACGTAACTTCAAGTGCTGTGGCGGCGACGCGCGTGGCGGTTGCGTCACGCTTGGGCAATAGAGGCAGTGGACCTGTGTATCATCCAGGATGGTCGGTAGCTGGCGGACTGGCGTT
>JANMII010000153.1:0-4129 GCA_031375665.1 Hyphomicrobium sp. | reverse complement strand
GTCGTGGAAGGCTGACGGTAAGACGCCGACTATGCTGAAGGCTGAAGCTGAAAAGATTTTCGCCAGCGATCCGCGTGCCGCTTCCCGCTTGTTGGCGAATGCTGTCTCAGCCGACAGCACGGACTCGAGCGCCTGGACGCGGTTGGCTGAAACGCTGCTCGCCATCAAGGTCGATGCGGAAAAGCCCGAGCGTTATGACCTGCCGGTTCATGCGTCCGGTGCAGCGTATCGCGGATTTGAGTTGGCCAAAGAGCCAGCGATCAAGGCCAAAGCTTTGCTGGTGCTTGGACAAGCCCTCGAGCGGCGCTCGTATTGGCGGCCTGCGATTGACGCTCTGCGCCTTAGCATCGACACAGCCGACAATCAGGTCGCGCGCGAGGCCTACGACAAGCTTCGGTCCGAGCACGGCTTTCGCATGATTGATTACAAGACCGACAACGAGGCAGCGTCTCCCCGCGTTTGCTTCCAGTTTTCCGAGGATCTGTCGCGTACCCAAACCGACGTTGCAAAATTCGTCTCCCTCAACGGCGCAGATCCCCAGCAACTCGTGCAAGAGGGCCATCAGCTTTGCCTCGAAGGCTTGAAGCACGGCGAGCGCTATCAAGTACAATTGCGCGCGGGCCTGCCGTCAGATGTTGGAGAAACTCTCAACAAGGCCGCCGATCTCGCGATCTATGTGCCAGATCGCTCAGCGCTGGTTCGCTTCACGGGCAAAGCGTACGTGCTGCCAAGCCGGGGTCAACAGGGCATTCCGGTGGTGACGACGAACACGCAGAAAATCAGCGTCAAGGTCTATCGGATCGGCGATCGCAATTTGGCTGCAACCTTGCAATCAGGTGAAGTGCAGCGCCAGCTCTATGACTACGAAATCGAAGCCATCCGTGAGCGCTCGGGCATCAAAGTGTTCGATGGTGAGATGGATGTGGCGTCAAAACTCAACGAAGAAGTGACGACGGCGGTGCCGGTGACCGACGCGACGGGCAAGCTCGAACCCGGCGCTTACGTGATGGTCGCCAAGCCTACTGAGAAATCAAAAGATGAAAACGGCCAGCTTGCGACACAGTGGTTCATCGTTTCAGACCTCGGACTGACGGCATTTTCTGGCGCGGACGGCGTGCACGGATTTGTTCGGTCGCTGGCTGACGCCACACCCGTCGGCAGCGCGCGCGTTAAACTTGTGGCCCGCAACAATGAGATTTTGGGAACGGCTGAAACCGATGCCAAAGGCTACGTGCATTTCAATGCGGCGTTGGCTAAGGGCGATGGCGGATTGCAACCAGCCGTTCTGGTCGCTGAAAAAGGCGACGGCGAATACGCCTTCCTCGATCTGACGTTGAATGCTTTCGATCTGTCGGATCGCGGCGTCAAAGGTCGCGATGCAGCAGGCCCTATCGATGCGTACGTCTATACCGAGCGCGGCGTTTATCGCGGCGGCGAGGAAGTCAACGTCACAGCCCTGGTTCGCGACCAACTCGGCAAAGCCGTAACGCTGCCGACGACGCTGATCGTGACGCGGCCTGACGGGGTTGAACACACCCGGTTTGTCATGAACGATCAGGGCCTCGGCGGTCGCGCACTCGCAGTGCCGTTGGTCAAGACGGCCATGACCGGAACGTGGCGGCTGTGGTTGCACACCGATCCGAAAGCGCCCGCCATCGCCGAGCGCGCGTTTCTGGTTGAAGATTTCGTGCCAGAACGCCTCGACATGAAAGTGACAGCGACGGTCCCAGCGCTGACGCCTGAAGATCGCCAGATCATTTCAGCCGACGGTCGCTATTTGTACGGACCACCCGCCGCCGGTCTTGCCATCGAAGGCGAGATCATCGTGCGGCCAGCCAACAAAGATGTCGTTGGCTTTACAGGTTATACGTTTGGCCAGTCCGACGACTTCGTCAATCCGGTCCGCCAACCGTTGGAAGCGGGCGTACTGACGGATGGCGATGGCAAGGCGTCGATTGCCGTGACATTGCCTGCAATCCCCAAGACGGCGCGACCGCTGGAAGCTGATTTGTTGATCAAGATGCGCGAAGCCGGTGGCCGCTCGATTGAACGCACGCTGACGTTACCCGTTGATTTGAAACAACCGCGCATTGGCATCAAACCGTTGTTTGCTGGCGCCAACGCTACTGAAAACGCCGACGCTGCGTTTGATGTCATCATGCTCGATGGTGCTGGCAAACCAACCGCGACCGACAAACTGGTGTGGACGCTGACACGCATCGACACCAACTGGCAATGGTACAAGCGCGACGGCAACTGGTCGTATGACGCGGTGACAGTCAAACGCAAAGTCGGGGGCGGCGCAATCGCGACGATTGGCGACGCACCTGCAAAAATCGCCAATGCTGTAGAATGGGGTCGCTATCGCCTAGATGTGGCCTCGACCGAACTTAATGGCCCAGCGTCCAGCCTGACATTTAATGCCGGTTGGTATCAAACCGGTGAAGCTGTCGACAGCCCCGAGCAACTCGACGTCGCGCTCGACAAGGCCACCTACAAAGCGGGCGACACCGCGAAATTACGCATCTCATCAAAAGCCGATGGCACAGCGTTGATCGGCGTGCTGGGGAACGGTGTCCACGCCATGAAAGAAGTGGCGGTCACAAAAGGCGCGAGCGAAATTGACGTCCCAGTCGGCGACACGTGGGGGCCTGGCGCTTACGTTACGGCGCTGATGTATCGTCCAATGATTGAAGCTGAAAAGCGCATGCCCGGGCGCGCTATCGGCATCACATGGTTGGCGATCGATCAATCGGCGCGCGAACTCAAAATCGCGATGACGGTTCCAGCAACCGTGAAATCGGCGGCGAAACTTTCCGTGCCGGTGAAGATCGACGGCTTGGCTGCGGGTGAAGATGCCCGCGTGACAGTCGCAGCCGTCGACCTTGGCATTTTGAACCTCACGCGTTTTGAAACACCGGCTCCCGGCGCGTGGTTCAATGCGCAACGCAAGTTGGCTTTTGAAGTGCGCGATTTCTACGGCCGCTTGATCGACGGCATGCGCGCTGAACGCGGCAAGTTAAAATCCGGCGGTGATGGCAGCGGTCCTGTCATGCAGGGCAACCCAACTGTCGAAACCGTGGTGTCGCTGTTTTCAGGCATTGTGAAAGTCAGTGCTGATGGCACTGCGGTGGTTGAGTTTGAATTGCCGGACTTCAACGGCACGGTCCGATTGATGGCAGTGGCGTGGAGTGGCGACAAGGTCGGCAACGCGCAGGCTGACGTGATCGTCCGAGACGCGATTGCGATGACGGTCTCAGCGCCGCGCTTCCTAACGCTGGGTGACACCGTCGATCTTGGCTTCGATGTTCACAACATCGAGGGTCCGGATGCAGCGTACGGTCTCAAGCTCGCTGAAAAGCAAGGCGATGCCTCAGCCGAGCGGTTGACGGCAATCGGCGATCGTTCGCTACAGCTCAAGACAGGTGCGCGCGTGACGGAGCGCGTGCGCTTCACGCCGAAAGATATTGGCACAGTGACGTTGCAAGCGGTGGTGAAAGGTCCAAATGACATCGCGATCAAACGCGAGATGACGTTCGATGTGTTGCCGCCAGCTGGCGACATTAAACGAACGACCATCTCGTCACTAAAGGCCAACGGCGGCACGCTGATGCTGACACGCGATTTGGTGGCCGACATGATTGCGTCGCGAACAAAAATCAACGTGTCGGTTGGTCCAGCAGCCCGCTTCGATGTGCCAAGCTTATTAACGCAGCTCGATCGTTATCCGTATGGCTGTGCCGAGCAGACGGTCTCTCGAGCTCTGCCGTTGGTCTATGCCAATGCGGTGGCAGCTCAGGTCGGTATCGGTGCCGATAAAGCGCTGAAAGATCGCGTGCAACTCGCCGTCAATCGCGTTTTCGATATGCAGGATTCATCCGGCGCATTCGGTGTCTGGGGTCCGTCAAACGGCGACATGTGGCTGACGGCGTACGTCACAGACTTCTTGACCCGTGCCAAGGAAAACGGCGCGACGATGCCGAAAGAAGGTTACGCCCGCGCGCTTGAACGGTTGCAGAACTTCTTGAGCTATGCGGAAGACTTCGAGAAGGGCGGCGAGGATCGGGCCTATGCCATGTATGTCTTGGCCCGCAACGCGCGCGCGCCGATCGGTGAGTTGCGCTACCAC
>JANMII010000145.1:0-3937 GCA_031375665.1 Hyphomicrobium sp. | reverse complement strand
GTAACGCGTACAGCGCCTCTCACATCACTTATCGTGATGCCTCGGACCAAGACCGAAACATCACGATAAGTGATGTGAGAGGCGCTGTACGCGTTACGCGAAGCAAGAGGCGTGATGCGCGATCCGCGGTGCGCGATGTTAAGTCGGCGTTAATGTTCACCGCCCGCAGCGGCGTCGGTTTCTGTGCCAAAATAATTCGGCAATTAAGTCTCCCTTAAATCTTGTCGGCGATAGTTGGTCATGACGGCAACTCCTGTCGCACCGAACTCGACGCGGTCTCGCGTCATCGCAACGACCTGAAAGGGACCTTCCTATGTTTCTCAAGCGCGCATCACTTTTACTCAGCGCAGCCTTCGTCCTCGGCAGTGCTCAGGGCGCCTTGGCTGCAGATCTTTACGGTGGCGGCATGAAAGATGGTCCGGTGTCGTATGCTCCAGCATCGTCATCGGCTCCGTCGATCTACTTTCGCATCGATGGTGGTTACGCTGCCTATGACGACCCGGTTATGAGTGAAAATGGGATCTTCGATCTGACCAATACCAGCATCGACAATTCCTACAGCCTTGGCGGCGGCGTTGGCATGTCACTCGGGCATGGTTTTCGCGGTGACCTGACGTATGAGCGCCGCTTTGAAGCTGACGCGTCAGGTGCCGTGCTCGATCCGTTAAGTGATCTGCCAGGCACGCGCGAGTTTGGCCTAGAGAGCAATGTGTTCCTCGCAAACCTCTATTATGATTTCGACACCGGCAGCCGCATCACGCCGTACCTCGGCGTCGGCCTCGGCGTCACGAATAATAAGACGACTGATGGAACGGTGGTCGATCCTTGCGGTTGCTTGACGGGTACGATCGAAGGCGATGAAGAAACGAGCGTAGCAGCGGCATTTATGGCCGGTCTGGCTGTTAAACTTCGCGGCGGTACACAGACGGTGGGTAGCTTCAAAGATGGTCCGATCAGCGTCGATACGGGTCGCGGCCTGTTCCTCGATGTCGGATATCGCTTCCTCTATCTCGGAGAAGCCGCAACCGGTCCCGTCAATGCAACGTACACGAGTGCGGTCGTTGGCGGCCACCCAGGCACTGGCGGCTACGTGTCAGAAGATCCGAAGGTCGATGACATCCACGCTCACGAATTGCGCGTCGGCCTTCGTTATCAGATCAACTGATCGCGGCACCGTCACCCGGCTCTGTGATGGCTTTTCAAACATCGTGGGAAGGGTGTGCTTCCGCTCATCCTTCTACACCGACGACGCCAAGCGTGCCGACCGCGCCGATGGCTTTACGCAAAACTGTCCTGTTTCCCAGTCCCGCGTTGCGCTTTGCTTTTTCGCTGAGCGCACAGGCCACTCCTGCTGAAGCCACAGCCTGCGACGCATCGCTCTACTTGCGGCTGCGTTTTGGATGGCGCGTGGCGCCGAAGAAGCCGAACGCCAGACATGCTCTAGGCCGAGACAATCGCGGGTTTTTGCGAAGGGAAACGTAGTGATGACGATTGAGATTAAACGCTTCATGGGCAGCACGGCGCTCATCATGGCACTCACAACGCTTGCAAGTCCGGCGCTGGCTGCGGATTGGGGCCGCGGCGCTGAAAGCTACCGCGACGTGTCGGTGCCAGCAGCCGTGCCGGTGCCAGCGCCGATGCCGATTCCAGATTATCATCCCCAATGGTATTTCCGCTTTGATGCCGGTCTGGGCGTCATCAATGATCCCGACATCTCCGACGACCTATTCACTTATGGCGAACTCGATGGACCCGGGCCCATCACTGGCCCCGGCGATGCTCGCTTTGCAGATTCGTCCTGGTTTAATGGTGACTTCAATACGTTCCTGACGCTCGGCGGCGGTGTTGGATATTATCTCGGTCGCGGTTGGCGTATCGACGCGACGATTGAGAAGCGCTCAAACGATGACGGTACCGTGTTTGGTCAAGACGAGTATGAGACGCACGCATACGTTGATGACGATGGGATCCCGGCGACGGCCAGCGTTTACACCTCAGATCTTGATAATAACGGCACGCCCGGCGATCAGCACACGCGGTTTACGGCTCAGGAAAAATTCAGGGTCGATGGCACTGTCTGGATGGCGAACGCCTATTACGACTTTACATCTGGCAGCAGCTTCACACCCTACGTCGGCGCTGGTGTCGGTTTCGCCTGGAATGAAATCGAGCGCTCGCGCACCCATACGGTCGACACCTGCGATCCGAATGCGGCAGCACCCTCGGCTTGTGAAGCTAATGGCGGTCCGGGAGCCTACACGCAAACCTCGACCGAGACCGAAACCAGCAAAGCTGACAAGGTCACCCTAGCCGCGGCGGCCATGGCTGGAATGAGCTACGACATTTCCGATTTGACGTCCGTCGATATTGGATATCGCTATCTCTATCTGCAAGGCGCCGACGCGCTACTGAATATCGGAGGCGATCCATCAAGGCTGGAAATCGGCGATCAGCATATTCACCAGATCCGCGCTGGTTTGCGCTTCAACGTCCACTAACCAAGTGTTTCGATTATCTCGCGTATAAGGGCGCGCCGCAGGGCGCGCCCTTTTTTCGTCTCGTCCAATCGGCGCACCGTGCTAAAATGCCGCCGCACGGCCGATCTAGCATTCAGTGGGAGCCGTGGTGATGCCCTCGGATCGAACGATGACGCGCCAATCACACCCCGCGAACAAACCGCAGCGGCCCTATTTCTCGTCCGGGCCTTGTTGCAAGCGACCTGGCTGGTCAACTGACGTACTGAAGCCAGCGCTGGTTGCGCGCTCGCACCGCTCAGACGAGGGGCGTGCCCGCTTGCAGCGTGCCGTTGTCGAAACCAAAGCACTGCTCAATCTGCCAGCCGGGTACGAGGTTGCCATTGTGCCCGGGTCCGACACCGGCGCGTTTGAAATGGCGATGTGGAATTTTCTTGGGTCCAGGGGCGTCGATGTCTTCGCGTGGGATGTTTTTGGCCGCATCTGGTTGCGCGATGCCATCGACGAATTGCGCCTTGCCGACGTTCGGACATTTGAAGCCGAGCCTGGACATTTGCCGGATCTGTCGCAAGCCGATTTCTCGCGAGATATCGTGTTCACCTGGAACGGCACCACGACGGGCGTGTGTGTTCCCGACGCCGACTGGATTGCGCCCAATCGTCAAGGCTTGACCTTGTGCGATGCGACGTCCGCCGTGTTTGCTGAGCCAATTGATTTCGCCAGCATCGATGTGTTGACGTTCTCGTGGCAGAAAGTGCTCGGCGGCGAGGCAGCTCACGGTATGATGGTGATGTCGCCGCGCGCGATTGAGCGCCTCAAACAATCGACACCAACGTGGCCGATCCCTAAGGTTATGCGCCTCAAGTCTGGATCGGATATTTTTCCGGGCTTGTTTGACGGGGTCACGATCAATACGCCCTCGATGCTGTGCGTCGAAGACTATTTGGATACGGTGTCGTGGGCGCGAGGTGTCGGTGGGGTTGAAGGACTGTGCGGCCGGGCCCACGCTAACGCCGCTGTCGTTTATGATTGGGCTGACGCATCGGCGTGGATTGCGCCGCTTGCCGCGTGCCGCACGACGCGATCACACGCATCGGTGTGTTTGCAATTTAGCAAGCCCGAATGGCAAGGGGCTCAGGGTGTCGCGATGATGCGGGCGATGGCTGATGCGCTGGCGCTGCACGGGGTTGCCTACGACATCGCGGCCTATCGGGGCATGCCGCCGGGGCTCCGGATCTGGACCGGGGCGACCGTGGAGCGCGACGATCTCGTTAAATTGTTGCCGTGGCTGACTTGGGCTTATGAGACGTGCTTGGCGCAAGTTAGTTAGCTTGGCGCGCGGTCAAAAAAGGAGCTGTGTTTGTGACGGCTTTGTCTCCAAATCCGAGGTCTTTTTGGGCGCGGGGCTGTTGCAAAAGTTTTCTTTAAGCAACGACATGTTGGTGTCGGATTTCAAGGCCTTG
>JANMII010000138.1:0-6493 GCA_031375665.1 Hyphomicrobium sp. | reverse complement strand
CAAACAGGCGCAAGTTAACAAGAAATTTGTAACCGTATCAAACTGAAACATCTCTCATCCGATACATTATTTTCCATAATATATATTATGCGAAATTGAGAAGCGAAGGTAGGGACACGCGCTCATCGCGCTGTCCATCGGTGTTTTGAGCGGTACGGCTCACCGTTAGTTTTTTGAGCGCCGCTCCATCAAGCCCCAACGCCGCCGCCACTACCGCGTTAGCCCGACCATCATCGCGCACACCACTGCATCCAAATGATCGAACGTGCGAGCTGCCAACTCTAATACGGGCATGCGTTGCCGATGCGCACATCAGCGCTGCTAGAACCGCCGTTCGACGCTGCGCACAGCTTCGGCAATCACCACAGCGTACAGCGCGATCACGAAGCCCGACAGCATGTTGACCGATACGACGGCTGCGAGCGTCTGTGCCACAGCTGGATCGAACACGAGGCCCAGCAACCGCTCGACCATGTCGTCAAAGCTTTGCTTCAACAAAAATAGAAATTCACTGCCTTCAGCGAGCGACGGGCGCTCTGGCAAATCAAACGTCGCGCGCTTGGCAAGTTCGGACAGCCCGGGCGACGGCAGGAACGCAAGGCCTACTGAAAACATCAGCCCGAGCGGAGCTGCAAGCCGAAAATAACCCCAGCGCAACGGTCGCGCTTGTAGCAGCCGCGCCAACACGTGGACGATGTTGCAACCGGCAAACAGCGTGACCGCAAAAATGCCCGCCACCCACGCCAGGCGATCTTGATCGGTGCCAAGAAACGTCAGCAGCGCGACGACGCCAGCGAGGATCGCTTTGACCAACGCTTCGATGCTGCCGACGACACCGGCAAATAACGCGACGCGGCTGGGCGCCCGATCGAAATAGAACGGCATCTCATTTTTTAGGCGCGCGATTTCCAAGCTGGTGCCAAGCCCCAGCGCGATCACGAACGTGAGGCCTGCAAACAAGAGCGGTTCGCTGAACCCGATCCATGCGACGCCCGCGATCGCTGCGACCTCGAGCATCATGACGATGGCGTTAAAGATCATGCGCATGATGTCCGTTCGCCCGCTCCCGCGCCCCATTCGATTAGATGATCGCGTCCCCAACGCTGCTGTCGAAACAAATCGCAGCAAGGGTGTCAAACACCCGCGCAACATTTCGATCCGCGCACTGTAAAAGCTGTATCTCAGCTGCTGTTAGAACGCGAGGCCACGCGTCGGATGCAGCGCGATCGTTGTAACCATCAACGCGTTTCCAGAGCGGTGTTGCAGTCTATCGGTTTTGATGTTTCGCGCGTTGCGCCAACCGAAGCATCACAAGCGTCCAGCCCTCCCCTCGCCGCGCCGACGTCAATCGCATAAGCTCGGCCGCACTCTGCGAGACTGCTTACCGAGGCTTGGCCAGCAAGGACTGTGATGACCGACCTACCTAAATCACCGATGACACCGTCACGGGATATCCATCGGCTCCTCGACATTATGGCCGCACTGCGGACTCCGGGCTCTGGCTGTCCGTGGGATCTCGAACAGACATTCGGAACAATCGCGCCCTACACCATCGAAGAAGCCTACGAAGTCGCCGATGCAATCGCGCGCTCCGATCTCGACGATCTGCGCGATGAACTCGGCGATCTGTTGTTTCAGGTTGTCTATCACGCGCGGCTTGCCAGCGAACAACAGGCTTTCGACTTCGGCGATGTGGTCGAAGGCGTGACAGCCAAAATGATCCGCCGCCACCCGCATGTGTTCAGTGATACGATTGCGGCCAACGCTGGCGCGGTCAACGGGCTGTGGGATCGGATTAAAGAGCAAGAACGCGCCGCCCGACATGACAAAAATGGTGGCGATACCGATACCAGCCTTCTGACCAGCGTGCCGGTCGCCCTGCCCGCTCTGACGCGCGCGATCAAGTTGCAGAACAAAGCCGCCAAGGTTGGTTTCGATTGGCCAGGTCTGCAGCCGGTGTTCTCTAAAATGCGCGAAGAACTCGCCGAGTTGGAAGCCGAACTTTCGCATCCCGTCCTACCAACCAACACCGAGCGGGTCGTCGAAGAATTCGGCGATCTGCTGTTTGTGATGGCGAACGTAGCGCGCCATCTCAACATCGACGCCGAATCCGCGTTGCAAGCGGCCAATGGCAAATTTATCCGCCGCTTCGCCCACATCGAAACGCGCCTTAGCGAACAAGGGTTATCGCCCGCGCAATCGACACTCGCTGAGATGGATGCATTATGGGACGAAGCCAAAACGATCGAAAAAGCACGGGTTGGATGATCATAATTGCTCGGCTCGGCGCTTGCGGTGTTTGGCCTAACCTCGACCGTCACGAACGACTGCTGCAACGTGCTCGGGCCGAAACCCCAGACCAATGAGACGCGCCGGGATTCGATTTAGGCCAGGGATTGCGGCGATCGCGCGAAGCGCGAGCGGCGGCTTGACCGACGTAGTGGTCTGTAACGCTGGCGCAATGAGGGCACTCTGTACAAGCAATTGCAGCCGCTGCGTCATGCGCGTTGGCCAGTCGCGTCGCGCTTGCACGCGTCCAACATCGCTATCGCGTAAAGTGCCATCACGCATCGGCCCCGCGAGACAGTTGGCGGCCGCGACGGCGTCTTGAATGGCGAGATTGATGCCAACCCCGCCGACCGGGCTCATGGCGTGCGCCGCATCTCCAATGCACAGAAGCCCCGGCCGCGACCAATTCGATAAACGATCAACCTGGACCTTGAGCAGTTTGACGTCATCGAGGGTGGTGATCGCACTGGCACGACTGGCGTCGAACGGCAGCAGAGTTCCGACGCGTGCTTGAAAGGCCGCGAGGCCTTCGGCACGAACGCGGGCATCGGTGTCTTTCGGAATGACGAAAGCGCACTGCCAATAATCGCCGCGATTGAGCATGATAAAAATGCACCCAGCGTCGAAACGCGCCTGCGTTTCAGATGTGTCGGCCGCGAGGCGAGGCAGTGCAAACCACATGACATCCATTGGGGAGCCGTAGTCTTGGCTGATCAAGCCGGCCGCGTGACGTAGCGTCGACGTCCGGCCATCGGCTGCTACTGTCAGGTCTGCAAGGATCGTCAACGGCCCGTGCGGCGATATCGCCGTAACGCCTGTCACCCGGTCATGGTCCATGATCAGATCCGTTGCTTCCGTCTCCATCAACAAATTGAATTTGGGGTACGCGCGGCCTTTGGCGGCAAGAAAGTTCAGAAAATCCCATTGCGGCATCATCGCAATGAAGGGCGCGGCAACCGGCAGATGCGAGAAATCCGCTAGTTGTAGCGGATGGTCGCCGAAACGTGCAGTTAGGCGATAGACCGGCTGATGCGGCAGTCGCAGAAATTCAGGTAGCCAAGCGAGTTCGTGAAGCACTTGCATGGTCGAGGGATGGATGGTGTCGCCGCGAAAATCGCGCAGGAAGTCACGATGTTTTTCGAGCACTGCAACTGTGACGCCCGCACGCGCAAGCAAAACGCCCAGCAACAAACCCGCCGGGCCGCCACCTGCAATACAGCACTGAAAGCGCTGTTCCATGTTTTGAGTTTAGATCGCAATTCCCGCTTTGCGCAATTGGCCAATGACGTTGGCTTTGCGTTCGCTGGCAACGCGGACTTTCAGTGATACCGCGCCTGTCTCCAGCGACACGCGCTCCATCACGTCGGTGTTGTCGTGCAGCCAGCTGATCAACCCACCGTTAGAACCCGGGATAACGATTTCGAGAATTTCATCGGCGCGGCCAAGGCGCGCGTCGATGGCCGCGAAAAGGTCGTCGAGGCCTAAGCGCCGCGCGGCGGAGACCAGCACCGGATGACGCTCATCGCGGGCGGCGTCTTGTCGTAAAACGGCGAGCTGCGCATCGTCGAGCAGATCGATCTTGTTCCAGACTTCCAGGATATGGCTATCGCGCGGTAGTGTATCGATGCCGAGATCGCCAAGCACTTTTTCGACATCCTGACGCTGGGCTTCGGTTTCCTCGTGCGCGATATCGCGAACGTGCAAAATCAAGTCAGCCTCGATCACTTCTTCGAGCGTGGCGCGGAAGGCCGCAACCAGCATGGTCGGCAGATCAGAAATGAAACCAACCGTGTCGGAGAGAATGATCTTTCGCGCGCTCGGCAATTTCAGTTCGCGCATGGTTGGATCGAGCGTGGCGAACACTTGATCCATGGCCAACACGTCGGCGCCGGTGACGGTGTTGAACAACGTCGACTTGCCCGCATTGGTGTAGCCGACGATCGCGACGATCGGATACGGCACCTTGCGACGGCCCTTGCGGTGGAGTTCGCGCGTCTTTGCGACCTCAGCCAGATCGCCTTTAATGGCATCGATGCGATCTTGCAGCATGCGGCGATCGAGTTCGATTTGCGCTTCACCAGGTCCGCCCAGAAAGCCGCCGCCGCCGCGTTGGCGTTCCAAATGGGTCCAAGCTCTGACGAGCCGACCTTTTTGGTAGCTCAAGTGGGCGAGTTCGACTTGTAGAACCCCTTCCCGCGTGCGTGCGCGGCTGCCGAAAATTTCAAGGATCAGCCCGGTGCGATCGACGACCTTGGTGTTCCAGGCTTTCTCAAGATTGCGCTGCTGCACCGGATTGACGATGTGATCGACGACAACCAGACCGATGTCGGATTGGCTGACGATCTCGCCGATCTCATCGACCTTGCCGGAGCCAAACAGCGTCGATGGCCGCGGCTCGGACAACGGGACGACGAACGCATCGATGACGTTGAGCTCAATCGCGTTGGCGAGACCAATGGCTTCCGCGAGCCGGTTCTCAGGCGTGTGGATTTGCGCGAACGGTTTTGTTTTTTCGCCAACCCGCACCTGCCGCTTCCACACCGGCACTAAGACAAGCGTGCGTGCGACCGGCGCACGCGTTTCTGTCGGCTCTCGCTGGCGTTTGATCTTTGCTACAGGTTCGGTGCCGAGATCATCAGCGCCCTCATCACCAGAACCAGGGCTCGCCGCATCCGGGTTCTCGTTCGAGACTCCGCCCTTCTTGGGCGTGCTCACCCGCCGACACTCTCGCCGTCTTGATCATTCAGATTGACGGGACCGCCCGGCATGATGGTCGAGATGGCGTGTTTATAGACCAGCTGCGAATGGCCGTCGCGGCGCAGCAGCACGCAAAAATTGTCAAACCAGCTGACGATGCCCTGCAGCTTGACGCCGTTGATAAGAAAGATGGTCAGTGGCGTCTTGTTCTTGCGAACATAATTGAGGAACGTGTCTTGCAGATTTTGCGGTTTCTCAGCGGCCATTTTTTTTACCCGATTGTTTTTTGTTGAACGTGTTTTGGGCTTTGGTCTTTTCGAACTGCGAGAACGGCGTCCAAGGCGTGTGCGTTGATCTCAAGCTGGAGGTCAACCTCCGACCACGATAGCGGCTTTCAACATTAATTGAAGCCCTTCACAGAGCCTCGCCGCCTCATTAATGGGCTCTAATGTGCCGACAATTCAGCCGACTGGTGAAATTGTGATCGTAACTTGCGGGTGACCGGTCCCGGCCGCCCATCGCCAATGACAATCCCATCGACATTAATCACCGGCATAACGGTATTGGTTGCGGAGGTGACGAAGGCTTCGCGTGCGGCCAACGCTTCAGCGACACTGAACGAGCGCTCCTCAACCGCGATCTGCATCAGGGCTGCAACGTCCAGGGCCGTCGCCCGTGTCACGCCGCCGAGAATGTAAGTGTCGAGATGGCGCGTCACCAACACGCCAGCGTTGGTCACGATCCAGGCGTTGCTCGATGCGCCTTCGGTAATGTGGCCGGAGGCATCAACGAACCAGGCTTCTTTCGCGCCATCTGATTTTGCCGCGTCCTTCGCAAGACAGGCAGGCAATAGCATGACGGTTTTGATATCGGACCGGCCCCAGCGAATATCCGGCATGGTTTTGACCGCGATACCAACGTCAGCTTGTGCAGCCATTTTGGCTGACGGCTGACTACGCGCCAGCACCACCAGTGTCGGCGCAATGTCAGCGCCAGAAAGTGCAAAATCGCGCCGACCTTCACCTCGGCTGACCTGCAGGTAAACGACGCCATCACGTACGCGGTTGCGCTGAATGACCCGCATGATCACCTGCACCAATGCCGCGCGACCCATCGGAGCCGCAATTCGCAATTCACCCAATGAGCGCTCTAAGCGAACAAGATGGCGGGTCGCATCAACCAAGCGGCCACCGAGAACCTCGATGACCTCATAAACGGCATCGGCAAATTGAAAGCCGCGATCCTCGGCATGCACGAGCGCTTTTGCGTAGGGCCGATATTGACCGTTGACGTAAACGATGCGGGACAAAGCCCCTCCCCGTCGCTGATGTTGGATGTTCTAAACCGAGCGCAGCTCGCTCTCTATTAAACCGAGCGCAGCTCGCTCTCCATTAAACCGAGCGTAGCTCGCTCTCTATTAAACCGAGCGCAGCTCGCCGGCCCGTTGATCTGACGACACGCCCAGCGCCCTGAGTTTGCGATGCAAAGCCGAGCGCTCCATGCCGAC
>JANMII010000104.1:0-13033 GCA_031375665.1 Hyphomicrobium sp. | reverse complement strand
CGATCCGTCGCGCAATCATCGAAGAAGGTTTGAAAGACGCCGGGTACACCGACGTGTCGCGCTTGCCACCACCACACGGCGCGTTGACCATATCTATCGCCTCGACCCAGACGTCATCTTAATGGACTTTGAGAACCCCAGCCGCGACGTTCTTGATCAGATGTTTCAAATGTCGCGCGTCGTCCGGCGCCCAGTCGCTATGTTCGTCGATCAAACGCAACGCGGCGCAATCTCTGCAGCGATCGATGCGGGTGTCTCGGCTTATATCGTCGACGGCCTCAAAAAAGAACGCGTGAGTGCCATTCTTGAAATGACCATTTCCCGGTTCCGCGCCTTCGATAAATTGCGCGCTGAACTCGATGAAGTGAAGTCGGCCCTAAAAGACCGCATCATCATTGATCGTGTGAAGGGGTTTTTGATGCGCTCAAAAAAGCTCGATGAGGATGCGGCCTATAAGTTGCTGCGCCAAACCGCCATGCGTCAGAGCAGATAGATCGCAGACGTCGCTGCGAACTTGCTGTCGACACTCGATTTGCTCAATGCACCAGGAGGTGGCAAGTGATCGCTAATCAATCAGAGGCATCGAGCGTGTCGCGATCAGAAATCCATGCCGGCTTCGTGCCGCTGACAGACTGCGCGCCCCTCGTCATGGCCAAAGAGCTTGGGATTGATCGCCGCCACGGCTTTTCGCTCGTTCTTCATCGCGAAGCCTCATGGGCGAACATTCGCGATAAGGTCGATGGCGACATCCTCGATTGCGCGATCATGCTTGCGCCAATGCCACTTGCCGCCACCTTGGGACTGGGCGGCCGCGTGCCGGTGCCAATGATCGCCCCGATGGCAACCAGTCTTAATGGCAGTGCAATCACCGTTTCGCGCGCGCTATTTGCCGAAATGGTTGACGTGGATGATCGCAACGCCCGCGTCGGCGGCATGGCCGCAGTGCAAGCGCTCGCAGCCGTCGTCGAGCGGCGACGCACTCAAGGCTGCGAACCGCTCACGCTCGGAATGGTCCACCCATTTTCGTGCCACAACTATGATCTGCGCTACTGGCTGGCTTCAGCCGGCATCAATCCTGATCATGATGCCAATCTTGTTGTTGTGCCGCTGCCGCTGATCTCTGGCGCGCTCAAATCGGGCCGGATCGATGGTTTTTGTGTCGGCATGCGGTGGAGTCGGCATGCGGTGGAATAGCTTGGCAGTCGACGATGGCGACGGTGTCATCGTCGCCACCAAGTCGCAATTGTGGGCGCGAAGTCCGGAGAAAGTGCTTGGGTTGAAGAAGGCCTTTGCTCAGACGAATACTGATTTGACCACGGCGCTTATCCGATCGCTCGTTGAAGCTGGCGCATGGTTGGATATTCGAGCCAACCGAATTGACGCAGCCGATGTGCTTTCAAGACCGCGTTACGTCGGCACCGACCGCACCGTTCTTGAGCGCGCCTTGACCGATGGTTTGCAACGTGGCGCAGAGTTCACACACGCCCTACCGGCCGGAACGTTGGTGTTCCACGAGCAATTCGCCAACTTTCCCTGGCCGTCACATGCGATGTGGATTTTGACCCAGATGATCCGCTGGGGACAGGTGACGCAGCCGTTCGACGTCCGCATGGTTGCGCATCAGGTTTTTCGTCCCGACATCTTCCGAAAAGCGATGGCAGACTTTGTTGGAGTGTTGCCTCCGACGGACGAAAAATCAGAAGGTAGTGGCGCGTTCTTCGGCGACGAACATTTTGATCCGCGACAACCACTGGCTTATCTCGCCATGCTGAAACCCCGCGCCGCCAATGTCGATTGGCGCTGTTTGGTTCTGTCGGCGGCCGCGACGCCTGATTGCCATTTCTGGAAGCAAATTTTTGCTTCACTGCACAGTGAAAGCGCACACTGAATTTGTTCCCCACACGCAAAGTTCGACGAACTCGCTGTTAAAACTGTACTTTCTTCCCTTAGTCGAATTGGCATAGTTCTTGATCGACTAGCATGGCGGCGGGTCCGTTGCCTGCGCGCAACCGCTCTCACCGTTGGGAGCTCGTGGCAGCGCTGCCTTCGACGTTTGGTCCCGCACGACACGTGTTGGCCGTACGCCGCAGGTAGCGCTTTTTTTTGGCCACCGCTCCAATGGAGCGGCAGATCGGGGATCAGAATGGCGCTCCACACCAACGGCACAGCAGACGGACATCATTCCGCATCGCAACCGCATCCGACCTCGAGACGCTCACTCCTCAAGTTGACGGGGACGGCCGCGCTACTCGCGGCAGCCAAATCGGCGCTGCCGTTTGGAGCCTACAGCGCGCACGCCGCCGCACCTGAAACGACCAAAGCGATCCTCGGCTACATCGCACTCACCGACGCCGCGCCCGTCGTCATTGCACAAGCAAAAGGTTACTTTGCAAAGCACGGCATGCCGGACATCGAAGTTGTTAAACAAGCATCGTGGGGCGCGTTGCGCGACAACGTCGTGCTTGGGTCCGAAGGCAACGGGATCGATGGCGCACACATTCTGACGCCGATGCCATATTTGATCTCAACCGGAAAAGTCACGCAAGGCAATGTCCCATTGCCGATGTACATTCTCTCGAGACTGAATCTCGATTGTCAGGGAATTTCGGTCGCCAGCGAATACGCCGACCTGAAAATTGGGGTCGATAGCACTGCGCTCAAGGCCGCTTTGGAAACGAAAAAAGCAGCTGGCAAAGATGTGAAGGCCGCTGTTACGTTCCCCGGCGGAACGCATGATTTATGGATGCGCTATTGGCTTTCAGCTGGCGGCATCGATCCCGATAAAGATATCCAAACCATCGTCGTCCCGCCCCCGCAAATGGTTGCCAACATGAAGGTTGGCACTATGGATGTGTTTTGCGTCGGCGAACCCTGGAACCAACAATTGGTCAACCAGGGCATTGGCTATACCGCGACCACCACCTCCGAAATCTGGAATGGCCACCCAGAAAAATGCTTGAGCATGCGCGCCGCTTGGGTCGACAAAAACCCTAACGCTGCGAAGGCCATCGTCATGGCCATTCAGGAAGCACAGCAGTGGTGTGATAAACCCGAGAACAAAGACGAGATGGCGACCATTGTTGGTCAGCGTCAGTGGTTCAATGTACCGGTGCCCGACATCGTCGGCCGCTTAAAAGGCGAGGTTGACTACGGTCTTGGCCGTAAAGCTGCCGATAGAAAGTTGGCGATGAAGTTTTGGGGCAATGGCGCAAGCTACCCATTCAAGAGCCACGACAGTTGGTTCGTCACTGAGAACATGCGGTGGGGGAAGTTTGATCCAGCACTCGACATCACCAAACTGGTCGATGCCGTCAATCGTGAAGACATTTGGCGTGAGGCTGCCGTCTCGCTCGGCGTCACCGCAGCGGACATTCCGACCGCGACGTCGCGTGGCAAAGAGACGTTCTTCGACGGCAAGATTTTCGATCCCGCAGACCCGATGGCGTACCTCAAATCACTCGCCATCAAACGCGTCGCGTGAATCAACGCCCGCGCTTGCGTTTGCCACCAAGTTGCGTTGGGCCGGATCTCGGCCGCAATCGCGGCAGGTTGCACATCGGCATCGCAAATTGGTACCAACTCCGCCGGGACAAACTGCGGTTCTTGCCTTCCGGAGATCTCCCGCTTGTTGGCCGCTTCACCGGTGCAAACGCCAACCGATTGGGCACAAGATGTCCCTCCGGTTGCCATACCAAAAAACCAATATGCCTAGATTTTTGGCGGACTGTGCTGGCCGCTACACCGGGCAATCACATGAAAGATGAAGCGTTCAATTCGTTGCGACACGATATTTTCAGGGCGCTAGGCTGTCTTCATCTAACACCGAATACCTGGGCCAACGTCGGCTCGTTTCGCTGAAATCTTTGCGCGTCGTGACCGTTGTGTTCGCTCCAGCGATGCGACCGACGGCGCGAGGATTTCAAATCGATGACCCGACGCAAGCGCTTGGAGACCGACCCTATGGCAAGACAGAGCCGCGCATGTTTTTTTCGACGTCACTCGTATCTGCGAGGCTCATTGCGGCAGCGACTTTCGCGATGGCTGCCACGGCTAACGCTGCTGACCTTGGCGGCGACAGCTGCGCCGACCTTGAAGAACGCATCGCCGAGCTTGAAGGGACCACGGCACGCAAGGGCAGCCGCAAATTATCGCTGACGATCTCAGGATATGTCGCGCAGGAAATTACGTTCTGGGATGATGGTGGCGAACGGAGCGTCTACCTCCACGGCCTCGGCCCCACTCAGGCATCGAATTTCAGGTTCAATGGTCAGGCGCAAATTGCTCCAGGCTGGACCGCTGGCTACCTTATGCGAATTCAAAATCTAACCGACGATCCCTTCGGTCGAAATCCGGCGACCGGAGCTGCGTTAAATCAAGACAACGACGATTTCAGTCAGGGACTGAACGTGCAGATGTCCTACTGGTATGTGCAGAGCAACGACTACGGCAAGCTCAGCATGGGCCGCACGGCGCATGCGGCCTAGAGCGCTGCCATGTTCACCGATCAGTCGGGGACGCAGCCGTTTCACAACTACACTTTGTTGAGTGGCTTCCCGCAACTCACCATTCGTTCAGGCGGCGATCTGGCACCCGCCAACTTAACGTGGGGCAACTCGCATTCTGCCACGCGCAGGCGTCTCCGCTCGGCGGTGATTGCAATGGCATCGTTATGAACGGCGTGCGCTACGAGACACCGGCCTTCGCTGGGTTCACAGCGTCAGCAAGTTGGGGTGAGGACGACTTTTGGGAAGTCGGCCTGCGCTCCGCTGGTGAAGCAGGTGGCTTCAAAATGTTGTTTGGCGCTGGTTATTCCGAACTGAGCGATGAAAACACGACCGGATTGTCAGTGTCGTTTGCGAAAGATTCCGACGTATTTCAAGTCGGAGGCTACGTCCAACACTTGGCAACGGGGTTGTTTTTACACAGCGCTTACGGCTTTGAAGACAACAATGAGACGTTGCTTCGCAACGGCCAAACCACAGTCGATAGCGACCACTATTATATCAAAGGCGGCATTCGACAAAAGTGGGCACCATTCGGCGCAACCATTCTGTATGCCGACTATGCCCAATATCGCGATCAACTCGGGCCAGCCGCACTGGCGCTCGGTGCAACATCCGGCACATTCGATCGCTATGGCGGCGGTATCGCCCAGAGATCGACGCTGCCGCGATGACCGTCTATTTGAAATATATGCGCTACGAAGGTGATCTATCCGGACCGACACTGAAAGCTGCCGTGACCAATCTGGAGAGCGCGAATTTCGTCAGCTTTGGCGGCATCGTCAACTTCTAGGATTGAGCAGACCCGCAGCCGGGCGGGTTGACCACTGAATCGGGCTATCTTGGCTCGGTTTGCCGGACGCAGCAGCCAGGCTGCGATAACCGCGGCCTGGCATTGCCGCGCCTATGGCGGATAATCCCAGAAATTGCCCTGCCGCGCTCTCGTCCAAGGTCGCCCTGCCCGAACATGGCTGTGGTATAGTCCTATCAAACAAGCCTCTCAGGTTGTTGCTGCATTGCTTGAGTTCGGCAGCAGTCCTGACTTACATTCGTCATCGGTGACGGCCTTGCGCTGACGACGACGCGAGGCGCTGCAAAGGCTGCAAAAATCTGCTATTCAATGTAACGCAACGCGTCCAAACATCGTATTTGAACTGACATATTTCCGCCGTCGGCGGTCCACCCCGACAACAATCGGCCGGTCTGGCCGCCACGTTATAAGGAGCAACGGTCATGAGATTGCGCACATTCATCGTGTCAGCGGCCATGTCGGTGGCGTTGTTGGCCGGTCTGATTGCGGCGCCTATAGCGCGTGCTGCCGACGGCGTCGTTAGCGCCGAGTGGCAGTCGCTCCACAAAGACGTTTTTGGCAATCGCGAGCTCATTGATGGCACCGCTATCATGACGCTCGAAGCGCCGATCCGAGCTGAGGATGCTTCGATCGTTCCACTCACCGTCAAAATGCCGGCGAGCTTCGCCAGCGGTGTTAAGGCACTGACGATCGTCGTCGATAAAAATCCATCTCCGATTGTTGGTACATTCACGTACGGCCCGGCTGCTGGCATCGGCGACCGTATGTTATCAACGCGCGTTCGGATCGACCAATATTCGGACGTCCGCGCGATCGCCGAGACCAACGACGGCAAACTTTATATGATCACGCGGTTTGTGAAGGCGTCAGGCGGCTGCTCTGCACCGGCAAGCAAAGATGCCGAAGAAGCGGCCAAGACACTTGGTAAGATGCAAATCAAAACGGCCCTTGCCAAGCAGTCATCGGGGCTGTCGCAGGAAGCCCAGGTGATGATCAAACACCCGAACAATTCGGGCATGGCGATGGATCAACTCACCGGGCTCTACGCGCCAGCGCACTTTATTACAAAGATCTCAGTCAAGAGCGGAGACAAATTGGTGTTTGCGATGGAAGGCGGCATTTCGATCAGCGAGGACCCAAACCTGCGCTTCTCGTACGAAGGCAGCCCCGCTGATCCGATGGGCGTCGAGGCTGAAGATTCAACCGGGCAACGTTTCACTGGCAAATCACCGGCCAGCCAATCGTAGACCCGTGTCGGGTTACGCCTTGAGTGCGAACGCGGGCGACGGTGAGTTGACGGTGGATCCACGCGAAGGCCTGGTACCATGACCCGGCGGTGGACCAACGAGGATCTCCAAACCGCGGCAGGACGGGGCATCCTTCACCGGCGCGTTCTGCTTCAAGCTGGGTTGGGGCTTGCGGTCGCCAGCGTGATTTCAACAGAAACTAAGGCGACACACGAACAATTCCCAAAGCCGCCCGATACCCCGTCGTCGCCCGAGTCGTCGCCGGAATGGATGCACACGCCTGGCAAACCGTTTTCCAACTACGGCATTCCATCAAAATCCGAGGATCGGACGATCCGCACCATCGCGGCCAACCGCGACTTGCCGGGCAATGGCGTCTCTTGGACACCACTTGAAGCGCTGGAAGGCATCATAACGCCGAGCAGCCTTCACTTTGAGCGCCACCATAACGGCGTTCCTCAGATCGACCCGGCCCGCCACCGCCTCGCCATCCACGGCGACGTGAAAACACCGCAAACATTTTCGATCGACAGTCTGCTGCGCTATCCGATGCGATCCCAAATGCTGGTGATCGAGTGCGGTGGCAACAGCAATGCCGGTTGGCACGAAGAACCCATTCAGCGCACCGTCGGCGGGTTCCATGGCCTCGTCTCTTGCAGCGAATGGACCGGTGTTCCGCTCGCCATTCTGCTTGATCAAGTCGGCGTCGACCCGAAAGCCAACTGGGTCATCGCTGAAGGCGCGGACGCGGCTGCGATGAATGTCAGCATTCCACTGTCGAAGCTGCGCGATGAAGCCATCCTCGCGCTGTTCCAAAACGGTGAGCGCATCCGCCCCGAGAACGGCTATCCACTTCGGCTGATCATTCCGGGGCTGGAAGGCGTGGTCAACGTCAAATGGCTGCGCCGCTTGCACATCACAACCCAGCCAGCGATGACCCGCAACGAGACTGCGAAATACACCGAGCTTTTGCCATCTGGCAAAGCGCGCATGTTCACGCTGGTCATGGACGCAAAGTCGTTGATCACCTCGCCGTCTCCGGGTCAGAAAATGCATGGACCTAACGTCTATGAGATCAAAGGTCTGGCGTGGAGTGGCCGAGGCCGCATCGCCAAAGTCGAAGTGTCCGCTGACGGCGGTGTGTCATGGGCCGATGCGCAATTGCAAGATCCGGTACTGCCGCGCTGCTTCACCCGATTTCGCAGCGCCTGGAATTGGGAAGGCAAGGCAGCCGTTCTAAAAAGTCGAGCAACCGACGACACCGGCTACGTGCAACCTGAGCGCCAGATGCTGGTCGCTGAGCGCGGCCGCAACGGCTACTTCCATTATAACGCCATCGTCGCTTGGGGTGTCGATGAGGACGGGGCCATTAGCCATGTCTATGCGTAAGTCATGGCGTCACCCGATGCGTGGCTGTGCCAGCTCCGCTGCACGGCCCGCGCTGATGATGCTGGCCGTTTTATTCTTCCAAATCTCGCCAGCGATCGCTGACGAAGCGCCCTCTGCTAGACCCGAGTACGGCATGGCCCCTCGCCTCGGCGTTACCATGCAACCCGCCGAAATCGCAGCCTGGGACATAACCATTTTTCCAAATGGGCGCGGCCTTCCACCGGGCAAAGGCACGCCGACCGATGGCCGTGGCCTTTTTCAAGCACAGTGTGAACGCTGCCATGGCGTCGAGGGCCGCGGTGCCACCGCCGAAGAATTGGTCGGCCAGCCAACGCCGCCAACTTCCGCTGACCCAAGCAAGACCATTGGGTCATATTGGCCCTACGCCACAACGATCTTCGACTTCATCCGTCGCAATAAGCCACCGGAACATTCCGGTGCCCTCTCGAATGACGAGATTTACGCGCTGACAGCGTATCTCCTGGCGGCCAACGGCATCATCGGACCAGACGTGACACTCGACGCCAAAGCGCTTGCCGGTATCAAAATGCCCAATCGTGACGGCTTCCTGCGGATCGATGCACCCTAAGAGCCGCAAAAACTTTTGTCGGCAAGGCTGCCCGGTCTCGCGTCCGGCGAATGGGGTTGAAATCCCCCCGCCGCTGCCCTATCCCGACCGAAGGCATTGACCGCCGTCGATGCCTTGAAGCGGGTCGGAGATTTCCGACGTCACAGCAGGAGCAGCTCTTGGATAATGTGCTGATTATTGGCGCGGGCGCGGCCGGGTCTGTGGTTGCAAAAAAGTGCGCGATGAACCGCGACATCTTCAAAAAAATCACGCTGGCATCACGCCGCCTTGAAAGCTGCAAAAAAGTTCAGGCCGACTGCGTCACGCCGATCGAGATCGCGCAAGTCGATGCCGATAACGTCGCAGAAACCGTCGCGTTGTTGAAAAAAGTCAAACCCGATCTCGTCATCAACATGGCGCTGCCCTACCAAGATTTGCCGCTGATGGATGCGTGCCTGGAAGCTGGCGTTCATTACATGGATACCGCGAACTACGAGCCGCGCGAAGAAGCCAAGTTCACCTATAAATGGCAATGGCCGTATCACGATAAATATAAAGCCAAAGGGCTAATCGCCATTCTGGGATGTGGCTTTGACCCCGGCGTCACCAACATTTTTTCAGCCTACGCGCAGGAACAGCTGTTTGATTCAATCACTCAGATCGACATCATCGATTGTAATGCCGGCAATCATGGCAAGGCTTTTGCAACCAACTTTAATCCTGAGATCAACCTCCGAGAAGTGACCCAGCGCGGAAAATATTGGAAAGACGGCACGTGGATTGAAATCGATCCGCTGACGATCTCGGCCATGATCGACTATCCAGACGTCGGTCCAGTCAAATCCTATTTGATCTACCACGAGGAAGAAGAAAGCCTCGTTGAGAACATCAAGGGCCTGAAGCAAATTCGCTTTTGGATGACGTTCTCAGATAACTACATCAAGCACCTCGAAGTTCTCTCGAACGTCGGCATGACCCGCATTGATCCGGTCATGTATAAAGGTACGCCCGTCATACCGATGGAATTCTTGAAGTGCCTGCTTCCCGAACCCTCATCGCTGGCCGAAGGCTACACCGGCAAAACGTCGATTGGATGCATCATTACCGGCACCAAAAATGGTGAAGCGAAACGGACCATCATTTGGAATGTCTGCGATCACGCCCAAACCAACAAAGAGGTCGGTGCGCAAGCGGTGTCGTACACGACGGGCGTGCCACCGGTCGTTGGCGCCATAATGCTGTTCAAGGGGCTTTGGTCAGGGCAAGGCGTGTTCAACGTCGAGCAGTTGCCGCCTGAACCGTTCCTCAATGAACTTGCCAAACAGGGCTTGCCTTGGCACGTCCGCGATTTGGCCAGCGACGAGCAGCGTGATTTGCTGACGGTGAAGACCTAGAGTGTAAACTTTCGCGGTCGTGATCAGCTTTGGTCGCGTCCGCGCTGGCGTTGAGGATACCGCGTGATGGCCGAAGCCGACATCCTGTCCGTTCGCAATGAACTGACAAGCATGGTCATTTCCGTCTTCTCCGTCGGCTTCGCGATTGTCTCAGGCTACATCGTTGGGCTGTGGCTGTTTTTGAAACGTGCGCCGCTATCGCTTCGTGTCTTAGCGTTTATCTTGCTGTCGTGCGGCTTGGCGTTTTTAGGCGCGCTGACAACAGGCCTGCACGGATTGCTGATGGGCACGGAGCAAGCTTGGCGCACACTGCCAGCACCTGCCACCGGCATTGTTGGATTTGGCAGCGAACAACCCGACTGGCTCTACGGTTTAACGCTGTATGAGGCGGCGGCTGGCCTCGGCGGTTTGGCTTTCATCGCCATTTACATCGCGTTGTTCGCCATGACGTTTCTGTATCGCTGGCCGGCCGATTAGATTTCGTTGCGTCGCTGCAATCTCGATCCATCGTCGCATCGTCCGCCCTTCTAGATCGCGGCCGGACGACGCTGGCGGCTTTGCTCTGGCAACGCAAGCGGTCCGATGCCATATACCGATTAAACAGTGATCGACGCGGCGATTGCCGCTCAGCCGCGCTGCGACCTTGCGTCTGACGGATACCATCGAGGACGTTTCAACCAATGACTTCCATCGCATTGCCCAGCGATATTGCAACGCCAGCTTACGTGTTGGATGAAGCAGCGTTGCAGCGCAATCTGCAGACCGCGGCTCACATCAAGCGCGAGACGGGATGCAAGATATTGCTGGCAACGAAAGCTTTCGCGCTGCCTGCCGCCTTCCCGATCATGCGCGACATTCTCGACGGCACGACTGCAAGCGGCGAATACGAAGCGCGCATGGGCTTTGAAGAATTCGGTAAAGAGGTCCACGTTTATTCGCCAGCTTACATGCCGGGCGAGATCGATCGCCTCGTGCATCTTGCAAAACACATCTATTTCAATTCGCCCGATCAAATCCGACGCTACTCTGGAATCGTGAAGGCAGCTGACGGCGTCAGCATTGGGTTGCGAATCAATCCTGGTTTCTCGATGGCGACGTTGGGTGGGCCGCTCTATGATCCGTGCTCGCCGTACTCCCGGTTCGGCGCGACGCCGGAAACGCTCCAGTCAGCACCATGGGATGACATCGATATTCTCCACGCCCACGCGCTCTGTGAAGCGCGCGACGGCGGATCTGTTGGCTTGATCGAGCACGTTGCGCGCAACTTCGGCGACTACATCCGGCGCGTCTCGACGGTCAACTTCGGCGGCGGACATTTTATCAATAAGGCCGACTACAACGTCGAAAAGCTGATCGCTACAATTCGCGCCTTCCGCTCCGAATTCAACGTTGATGTTGTTTTGGAGCCCGGCGCTGGCTTGGTTGTTGATACGGGCTATCTGGTTGCCAGTGTGCTTGATCTTCATCACAATGAAAAAGACATCGCGATCATCGATGCTTCTGCGTCAACTCACATGCCAGATGTTCTGGAAGTCCCCTATCGGCCATCCATCATCGGCGCGGCCGAGCCAAACATCTTGGCGCACACCTATATTCTCGGTGGAAAGACCTGCATGACAGGCGATATTATCGGCGAGTATTCATTCGACGCACCATTGAAGGCTGGCGACCGGCTCGTCTTCACCGACATGATGCAGTACTCGTTCGTTAAAAATAACACCTTTAATGGCGTTCCCCTGCCCGACCTCGCGATTTTGCGCGCTGACGGCAAATACGACGTTATTCGATCGTACGGTTACGACGAATTTCGCCGTCGCCTTGGTTGAACAACCATGTTGGTCGATACGTGCTGCCAGTCATGCCGGTGATCTGGAAATAAATCTCCAATAGCCAACACGCGCGTCGCGCCAATGCATAACGTCAATGCCAGATTGACGCGAACAGGTGAGTGATCATGAAACCCGACGAACCGCGCGTCATCAGGCTGACTGATTACCAACCTTCAGCGTTCGTGATCGATACCGTCGACCTCGATATCGCGCTCGATCCCTCGCGTACGCGTGTCTCGGCGAAACTCGCCGTGCGGCGCAATCCTAAAAGTGCTGACAGCGGCTTGGGATTGACGCTCGACGGCGAATTGATGGAACTCGAAACAATCGCCATCAACGGACGCCTTCTGACCCCGGCGGAGTATTTCGTTGGAGACACGTACCTAACGATCGCCAACGTCCCAGCAGATCCTTTTGAGATCGATCTCGTCACGATCGTGAGCCCAGAAGCCAACACCGCCTTGCAAGGCATCTATCTTTCGCGCGGCATTTATTGCTCGCAATGCGAAGCGCAAGGCTTCCGCCGCATCACGTACTTCCTTGATCGTCCCGACATCTTGTCCGTGTACACCGTCCGCATTGAAGCTGACGCTGCCGCGTGCCCAGTCTTGCTGTCGAATGGCAATCCGCGCGAACACGGCACCCTCGCTGGCGGACGTCGCCACTACGCCGTGTGGCACGATCCACATCCAAAACCTTGCTATCTGTTCGCCGTCGTCGGCGGTGATCTGGCCTCGATCGGCTCGCACTTCACCACCTGCTCAGGCCGCGATGTCGATCTGCGAATTTACATCGAGCACGGCAAAGAAAGTCGCGCTGACTGGGCCATGGATGCTCTGAAGAGATCGTTCGCCTGGGACGAGCGACGCTTTGGCCGCGAATACGACCTCGACGTCTTCAACATCGTTGCCGTCTCCGACTTCAATATGGGTGCAATGGAGAACAAAGGTCTTAATATCTTCAACGACCGCCTTGTTCTTGCATCCGCTGAAACCGCCACCGACGCCAATTACGAAGCCATCGAAAGCGTGGTCGCGCACGAGTATTTCCACAACTGGACCGGCAATCGCATCACCTGCCGCGACTGGTTTCAGCTTTGCTTGAAAGAAGGCTTGACGGTTTACCGCGATCAGGAATTCACCGGCGATGAGCGCAGCCGCACGGTGCAACGCATCGCTGACGTACGACAACTTAAATCACTGCAATTCCCCGAAGACCAAGGGCCGCTTGCTCATCCGGTTCGCCCCGACAGTTACATCGAGATCAACAATTTCTACACGCCGACCGTCTATG
>JANMII010000088.1:0-12095 GCA_031375665.1 Hyphomicrobium sp. | reverse complement strand
GCCGCATTGTAATGCGGGCTTTTTGGGTTCGTCGACAGCCTGTCTGGTGGTTGATCGGTCACTGGTGTCTCGCTCGATTGGATGGGGGTCGTTCGCTGGATCAGGCTATGGGGCGTGCGTGTTTTTTCTCAGCGCTCCGGCTCGCACATCTAGATCGTTCAGCGTTGGCCGACAAGATCAGCCCGGCGAACCGTTGATTGCCCGGCTCGGTCGACACTCAGAGCCAACGCTCAGGTCCAAAACTGAGGGCCAAAACTGAGGGGCGAAAAAACAAAAGCCCCGCTCGCGGCGCCATGGCCGCAGTGCAGGGCTTCGACGGCTCCTTGGTCGAGCCGCTACGATCAGCTCACGCCAATCAACTGACGTTAATCAGCTCTAGGTGGCTAATGCCGCGTCGCTTTCCTCAAGCGCTCGATCTCATCTTTCAGTTTTAGCTTTTCACGTTTCAATCGTCGGATTTCCAGGTCGTCCGATGCCGGACTTGCAACCGCTCGATCAATCCGATCCTCGAGCGATTTATGTTTCTCAGCCAGTTCTGCAAGGTGAGCGGCTATCGCCATCACGTCCTCCTGTGAAGCTGCAAACGTGATAAACGTGACACACGATTTACCGATTGTCCAACGTGCTGACTGAACATTATTGACGAAATGCGTCCGTGCTGCGCTGCGGCAGACCCACAAAACCAAAAACATGTCAGCGGTTTATCGCGAGCAAAGCGGCGCTGAGTTTTGCCAGTTGCGTTGTACAATCCATTCGCCCTAGAAACCGGTGTGGTGGGCATGACGGGACGGGACACGACCGAATGGAGCGTCGCGACGAACGCGATCTGCGCGATGAACTGGTGCGGCTGCGGTCCGAACACCGCCAGCTCGACCTCGAAATCGTCGCGCTGGAAACAAATCCATCCGCCGATCAGTTGCTGGTCAAACGATTGAAAAAGAAAAAACTTGTCCTCAAGGATTGCATTACGCAGATCGAGGATCGCCTGTTGCCCGACATTATTGCTTGATTGCCAGTATTGCTTGATTGCCAGTATTGCCTGATTGCCAGTCTGGTCGGCATCAGCCCGCGCTAGGGCTTGGTGCGGCGGCGGACAGCTTCATCCAACGCATCGTCATTCAAGGCAACGTCAATCCAGGCAGTGGGCCATATCAACCCGTTGAGCGTTGCGTTGAAATGATCCCATTTGCGTTGGCGTTATACGGACCATGACCACACCCATCGATCGCTGGCTGCACCCAACCGATAAAGGGCTCTATTGCGCGGCTGGCGATTTCTATATCGATCCGCATCGGCCGGTTGATCGCGCAGTGATTACGCATGGCCACGGTGATCACGCCCGCTCTGGCCATGGCGCGGTGCTTGCCACGGCTGAGACCATCGAAATCATGAAGGTGCGTTATGGCGCGGAATGCGCTGGCGCGTTTCAAGCCTTAGCTCTGGGCGACAGCGTTCGCCTCAATCGCGTCGATGTTTCCCTTGCGCCCGCCGGTCATATTTTAGGTTCGGTGCAAGTTTGCCTGACTCACGACGGCGGCCGTGCTGTCGTCTCCGGCGACTACAAGCGCGCGCACGATCCGACCTGTTTGCCGTTTCAACCGTTGGCCTGCGACGTGTTCGTAACCGAAGCCACATTCGGACTGCCGGTGTTTCGCCACGAGCGGGCCAGCGATGAAATCGTAAAACTGCTGGCCTCGATTGCAGCTGAACCGACACGCACGCACATGGTTGGCGCTTATGGTCTTGGCAAATGTCAGCGTGTGATCAAGTTGCTGCGGCTCGCTGGCTATGACCGACCGATTTATTTGCACGGCGCGATGGTGGCGCTGACCGAACTCTATCCGCGGCTCGGCATCGACCTCGGCGACGTTCGACCAGTTGCCAGCAACGACGCTAAAGACATGCTCGGTGGCATCGTGTTGTGCCCACCATCGGCTTTGGGGGATCGCTGGTCGCGCCGCTTCGGCGATCCTGTCAGCGTGTTTGCCAGCGGGTGGATGCGCATTCGCGGCAGAGCGCGGCAACGCGGCGTTGAGCTACCGCTGGTGATTTCAGATCACGCCGATTGGCCCGAGCTGATTGACACGATTGTCGAAACGGGGGCCAGCGATGTCTGGGTCACGCACGGTCGCGAGGATGCCCTCGTCCATCATCTTGCAACGCTTGGCCGAAGCGCCCGCGCACTCGCACTGATCGGTCGTGATGAGGAGGCGGAATAGTCCATGCAGACGTTCGCCACCCTGCTTGATGGACTTGTTACAACGCAAAGCCGCAACCGTAAGGTCGCGCTGCTCGGCCGCTATTTTCGCGCCACATCCGATCCTGATCGCGGGTGGGCACTGGCCGCTCTGACAGACGGCATACCGATCCGCGTGCCCTTGCGCCGAATGTTGACTGAGTTGATGGAGCGCGTCATCGATCCCGTGCTCTACAAAATGTCACGTGATTATGTCGGCGACACCGCTGAAACCGTTGCACTGCTGTGGCCTGATCACATCGCGATCGCGCCCGACCCTGGCCATAACCAACCCTTCCCAACACTTGATGCCGTCGTAACGGCGATGTCGTCGGGCACCATCGCCGAGCGCACCGAACGCCTGCGCGAGTTGCTCAACGCGCTTGATCCGTCAGGGCGGTGGGCGTTGTTGAAGCTCATCGGCGGCGCACCGCGTGTTGGAGTGTCAGCTCGCCTTGCGCGCACCGCGCTCGCCGAAGCTTACGGCCGAGATGTCGGCGAAATCGAAGAAATCTGGCACGCTCTGACCCCACCCTATACTGACCTGTTTGCATGGCTCGACGGTCACGCCGCGCGACCTGATCCTGGCCTTCATCCAACATTTCGGCCGGTCATGCTGGCGCACCCCATCGAAGACGACGATTGGCCTAAACTGCGCGCAAGCGATTTCGCCGCCGAATGGAAGTGGGACGGCATCCGCGTGCAAGTTTCAGCGCGCGGTGGCGAGGTCCGCATGTTTTCGCGCCAAGGCGACGATATCTCAGCCGCGTTTCCGGAAATCCGTTCAGCGTTCATGACGCACAACTGCGTCGCCGACGGCGAGTTGCTCGTCATGCGCAAGGCGGCCATTGAGGATGGCGGCACGGACAACAAACTGCTGGGCGACAACCCTGGTGGCGTCATTGCCCCGTTCAACGATCTGCAACAGCGCCTCAACCGCAAGACCGTCACGGCGAAAATGTTGCGCGATTATCCAGCCCACGTCCGGTTGTACGATCTGTTGTTCGACGGCGATGACGACATTCGCGCGCTGGCTTTTGATGATCGGCGCCAGCGGCTTGAAGCCTGGCATGCGCGCACCGCGCCACCACTGACGGATTTGTCGGCAGCTATTTCGTTTGAGACCTTCGACGATCTGGCATCGTTGTGGTCGCAGGCGCGCGATGACGGCATCGAAGGCCTAATGCTAAAGCGCCGCGATAGCGTCTATCAAGCCGGGCGCGTGCGCGGGCAATGGTTCAAGTGGAAGCGCGCGGCGCTCACGCTCGATTGCGTGATGATGTACGCCCAGCGCGGATCGGGCAAACGCTCGTCGTTCTATTCTGACTATACATTTGGCGTTTGGCGGACAGGCGATCATGGCCGCGATGAACTCGTGCCGGTCGGCAAAGCGTACTCTGGCTTCACCGACGACGAACTGCGCTTGCTCGACAAGTGGGTGCGCTCAAACACAACCGAAACATTCGGGCCCGTGCGCGCTGTCTCGCCTGGCCTTGTGCTGGAAGTTGCCTTCGATGCAGCGCAACGATCAACGCGACACAAGTCGGGCGTCGCGATGCGCTTTCCGCGCATCCACCGCATTCGGTGGGATAAACCCGCCAACGAAGCCGATCGACTTGAAACCATGCTGGGTTTAATTGCGCCGGAACCGCAAGCGTCAGCCAGCCCCAAGTCTCAAAGTTAATTGCAGCCTTAGTCGTCAACCGCCAGCGCGTGCCCGTTGAACGAGCGCTGTCAGGATCGGTTTTCTAAACGGCTTTCGCAAACCGGGCCTTGTAAAATCAGCCCCCGTCATGTACCGACCCGGCTTCGGATTTTCGCTTGACGCCAGCAGCATCGGCGCGGGAGCGACCGTCAAGGACCCGCCGTTCATGGCACTACGCACCCCACTGGTCGGCATCATCATGGGCAGCCAGTCTGACTGGCCGACGATGAAACAGGCCTGCGCGATCTTGGACGAACTGGCGATTGGCTACGAAACCAAAATCGTCTCAGCCCATCGCACACCAGATCGCTTGTACGCGTACGCCAAGGGCGCACGCGGCAACGGCCTTAAAGTCATCATCGCCGGCGCTGGCGGGGCGGCACATCTACCCGGAATGACAGCATCGATGACGACGTTGCCCGTCCTCGGCGTGCCCATTGAAAGTAAAGCGCTGAAGGGTCAAGACAGTCTTTATTCAATCGTGCAAATGCCAGCGGGCATTCCCGTTGGCACGTTGGCGATCGGAGAGGCCGGCGCGAAAAACGCTGGATTGTTGGCGGCGCAAATTCTCGCACTTTCAGATACCGAGTTGACCGCGCGGCTTGAGGCATGGCGTGCAGCCCACACCGCCGCAGTCGTTGAAACCCCGAAAGATGCGTGAGCAATCCCGGCGATGACGGCACTGCAACCGGGCTCCACGATTGGAATTCTTGGCGGCGGGCAACTCGGCCGCATGTTGGCGATGGCTGCCAGCCAGCTCGGTTTCAGAACCCACATCTATGCACCGGAAGCCGATAGTCCAGCCTTCGATGTTGCGACCGGACACACGATTGCAGCCTACGAAGATCACGCCGAACTCACATCGTTCGCGACAAAAATTCAGGTTGCAACGTACGAATTCGAAAACATTCCCGTCGCAACGGTCGAAGCGCTGTCGCGGGTCATTCCGGTGCGACCGGGCGCGAAAGCCTTGGCATGCGCTCAGGATCGCATCAACGAAAAAACGCTCGCACGTGAGCTTGGCGCGAAAACAGCCGAGTTCACAGCCATCAATAGTATCGCTGAATTGCAAGCCTGCCTTGCTGGCGCTGTGCCGCCGCCGTGCGTGCTTAAAACCCGCCGCTTTGGTTACGACGGCAAAGGTCAGGCGAAAATTTTATCAATCGACGATGCGGCGGCGGCCTGGACCGCCATGCGCGATCAGCCATCGATTGTCGAAAGCTTCATGCGCTTTCGATCTGAAGTCTCAGTGATCGCAGCGCGCGGCGTCGACGGCGAGTTTTCAGCCTTCGACATAACTGAGAACGAACATCGCAATCACATTCTGCACCGCTCGGTAGCGCCAGCTCGTCTGAATTCAAAGACACGTGACGACGCTATCGCCATTGCGCGACGCATGGCGGAACGGCTCGATTACGTCGGCGTTTTTGCGATCGAATTTTTCGCGGTTGATTTAGCGGGCCAAGAGCAGCTGTACGTCAACGAGATGGCACCACGCGTGCACAACTCCGGTCATTGGACCATGGACGGCGCGGTCACGTCGCAATTCGAGCAGCACATTCGCGCGGTTGCCGGATGGCCGCTCGGCTCAACCGCCATGACGGCGCCCGGCGCAGAAATGATCAACCTGATCGGCGACGACATCGCCTCCTGGCTGACCATCGCTGCCGAGCCCGGCGCGGCCTTGCATCACTATGGCAAGCGCGAAGCGCGGGCTGGCCGCAAAATGGGCCATATCAACCGTCGGCTCGGTCAGCCGCCCCCGGAGTCGCCGAGGTAGTCGCCGGCCCACAGGGCCCTCGCCAAGCAGCGGGCTGGGATTGCCCTGCGATTGCCATTCCGCACGGGCTTTGGTATACGCCCGTCAGAACTCAGCGCGGGATCAGGCCTCAAACGCTTTCGATCCCGTGGTTTCGTACTTTAATTTCAACAAATTCTCTAGAGGATACAACGGCTTGCAGGTTCTCGTTCGCGACAACAATGTCGATCAGGCACTCAAGGCGCTCAAAAAGAAGCTTCAGCGCGAGGGCGTGTTCCGCGAGATGAAGCTCCGCGGCCATTTTGAAAAGCCCTCGGAAAAGAAGGCCCGCGAAAAAGCGGAAGCCATTCGCCGCGCGCGCAAGCTGGCACGCAAGAAATTGCAGCGTGAAGGCCTGCTGCCCGGCAAGCCAGCTCCCGTTCGTGGTGCTGCTGGTGGTAAGGGCGGCCCAGGTGCTGGCGGTCGTGGCGGCGCAGGTGGTGGTGCTGGCGGCGGATCGGGCGGCGGCTTCGGCGGTGGCGGCGGATTTGGCGGCGGTGGCGGTTTCGGCGGGCGCTAACACCTCAATCGCATTTCAGAATTCAAACGGTCCGCAGCAATGTGGGCCGTTTTTTTGCGTTTGAGGTGACACCCAAACCAGCATCGGTCGGTGACGGCTTCCAGCGGCACATTTTAATGCTCACGCGACCGCAGGCGATGGCTTCCGCTTCAACGGCGCCGATGGTTCCGCAATGGGTTGTAGATAGCCGATGTAATTACGCTCGCGCACGCGGATTGCTTCGAGGTGATCGAGGATTTCCAAGCCATGCATCGGCACACCTGTTGCAGCGATCGTGCGGTTTTCGAGATCTTGCAATTCATAGTAGATCGGCTCGGCCGTCCGATGAAGCATCGCGACTGTCGCGATGGTTTTGCGGCGCATGTTTGGCGGCACGCGCGGCAACGCCGACGCCAACAACTGGCGGGCGGTATCTGAAAATGTGCTCGACCACTTGCCGAGATTTGCAACCAATCGGATGGTTGGCGTCTCAACGAACCGCAATCCGTGCTCGTCCATCCACTGGAACACTTTGTCCATCGTGAAATCTTGCAGACGGATATTTGACGTCTCGCGATAATCCTGCCATTCGGCGACGAGATCGAATGACGCCTCCAAATCAATGTCGGCTGGTGCAAACGTTACATCGGTTGCAACCCCGATGCGATCGAGAAAATCGCGATTGCGCATCATCAAACGGGTTGGATAAGCCGGCATTTTATAGCTGCCTTGGCTGGCCTTTTCGTAGGCCAAGCGAACCAGCTTCGAGCAAAACAGGTTGGGCGCATCGTCCAATCGCATCGTGAAGTCATAGTGGATTTTACGCCCGGCTTCCGTGCTCGATCGCGTTACATAGCGCGCGATGTGGTCGGCGGCGCGGGCCGCTAAAGTTGCGTCCTTGTGACGATAAAGGACAGCGCGCACCACGCCATGTTCAAGCGCTGACGCTAGCGGTGTCACGACTGCGCCTTCTTCAATAAGGCTTTCGACCAGCCAATATTTTTTATCCGGGTCGATGTAGACGATGGCGAGATGGCTGAATTGGCTGTCGACATCACCGATGCGCGCAATGGCAGCGCTGTTGTGTTGGCGACCACGGACCAGCAGCACGTCGCCGCTTTCAAATTGAACGTCGCCGCCGTTGTAAAATTTAGCGTCAACCAGCGTGTTGTGATTGAAGCCTGTGAAGGCGCGGGCTGGCGGCTCATCATCATGCAGGCGCGCATTGCCAATGGCGATCTCACCCAACATGTCGGAGACGTAGCGCAAAACCCGGAACACATCGCGCAGGCTCTGAGACACCAGTGCGGTCATCAAGCCTTTGGCTTCGAACTCTGGAATGCGCTGGCGCAGCGCCAGTCGTAAATCAAACAGCCGATACATTAGTTCGGGTGCCGCCCGCGCGACCGCCGTGACATCGTATTCGCCAAACCGAGCATTCGCCGCGCGCCGGTAAATTTCAGCAAGATTGTCCGCCAAGTCGGCCGCACGACGCGTTGGCGTCCAGGCCAGAATTTCAATCGCTTCGAGATCTTCGAGAAACGATTTAGATGGCAGTGGTGGTGGCACGGAACGCTTACTCCAGCATCGAGAGCGGTTATAGCAAAGCGCGCGCCCCCGTCACGCCCTTGGGCCGGACGCGAGAGATGCATTGCGGTTCGCTGTGTCTGTGAAAGCTCAAAGCCTGAAAGGCGGCGGTCGCTGCGGTTGCGTCCACACCAGTTGTTTTAGAGCTCTGGCATTGTGACGAACCCGGGCAAGGCTTTGATGCGGCCGATCCAGCGGCGAATAGCTGGATAATCAGTCAACGGCACCCCGCCCTCGTGACCAACGCCGACGTAGGGCAGACATGCAATATCCGCGATCGTCGGGCGACCTAGCGCCAGCCAATCGGTTTTGGATAGATGTTGTTCCATCAAGCCGAGAATGCGAGCGGCCTTTTTCCGAGCGACCGTGACGTCGAGATCGTAGCCGAATTTATCATGCAAGCGTGCGTCGCCCGGTCCACGCATGGTTTCGTTCTCGCCGACCATGACCCATTCCATGACTTGCGCCATCGGAGCTGGTGCGGTTGGCAACCACGTTTCGCCGCCCGCTTTGCGCGCGAGATAAATTAGAATGGCTTGACTGTCGCGCAGCACCAGATCCCCATCGATAAAAATCGGGATTTCGCCGAACGGATTAAGATCAGTTAGCGGCGGGCGCTTGTGTTCGCCTGCCATGAAATCAACCGGGATCAGTTCGAGCGGGAGCCCCAACAGGGCGCACATGAGGCGCACTTTGTAGCAATTGCCCGATGGTTCGAGATCGTAAAGCTGCATCGCCATCGTGTTGAGTGGCCCGTAGTTGCGCTGTCCGACGTGTCGAACAGCGATTGATCGATTGTGCAAGAGCGACGATCGCGTCGCTCCAGCGCTGACCTTGAAATCGATTAGCTATGCGCCAACGCTTTGGCGATTTCTTCCGTCATCTTCTTGGCATCGCCCAGCACCATCACCGTGTTGTCGCGATAGAACACGGGATTATCGATGCCCGCGTAACCCGATGCCAGCGACCGCTTATTGAAAAACACGGTCGCTGATTTCCACACCTGAAGCACCGGCATGCCGTAGATCGGTGACGTCTTATCATCTTCGGCGGCTGGGTTGACGACGTCGTTTGCACCGATGACGTACACCGCGTCCGCTTGGCTAAACTCGCTGTTGATGTCTTCAAGCTCGAAGACTTCGTCGTAGGGTACATTGGCTTCGGCGAGCAGCACGTTCATATGGCCCGGCATGCGGCCAGCGACGGGATGGATCGCGTACTTCACTTCGACGCCAGCTTTCTTCAGCGTGTCGGCCATTTCTCGCAATGCGTGCTGCGCCTGCGCGACAGCCATGCCGTAGCCCGGCACGATGATGACCTTCGACGCGTTCTTCATGACATAGGCAGCATCCTCAGCTGACCCGAGTTTGACCGGCTTCTGCTCACCGCCGCCTGCACCAGCGGCAGCCGTCTCACCACCGAAGCCACCAGCGATCACCGACAAAAACTGCCGGTTCATGCCCTTACACATGATGTACGACAGGATCGCGCCCGACGACCCGACCAGCGCGCCGGTGATGATCAGAGCGATGTTGCCCAGCGTAAAGCCAATGCCAGCCGCAGCCCAGCCCGAGTACGAGTTAAGCATCGACACGACGACCGGCATGTCCGCGCCACCGATCGGGATGATGATCAGCACGCCGAAAGCAAGGCTTGCCAATACGATCAACCAGAACAGCCAAGCTGAACCGCCCGATTGCATGAACCAATAGACTAACAAAATAATGAAGACGCCGAGCGCTGCATTGATGACGTGACGCATCGGCAGCATGATCGGCTTGCCTGACATTTTGCCCGACAGTTTTGCAAACGCGATGACCGATCCGGTGAACGTGATCGCACCGATCGCGACACCCAGCGCCATTTCAAGAAGGCTTGCGGCATTGACGCCCAAATCTGGATTGACTGGATCAGCCAAAATTCCAAACGCTGCTGGCGCGTACAACGCGCTCGCTGCCACAAACACCGCCGCCAAACCGACCAGTGAGTGAAACGCTGCGACAAGTTCAGGCATCATCGTCATGGGAATTTCGCGCGCCGTCTTGGCACCGATGAAGCCGCCGATACCAAGACCGGCGACGATCAAGATCCACGACATGAAGGACGGTTGCGCAAGGCCAAGCGTGGTCAACACGGCGATGCCCATGCCGATCATGCCATACAAATTGCCCTGTCGGGACGTCGCAGGGCTGGACAGACCGCGCAAGGCGAGGATGAACAAAACGCCCGAGCCGAGATACAGAAGGGCGGCGAGATTGGCGCTCATTCGTCTAAAACCTCCATCGAGCCGCGGGGAAATTCCACGCCCGCAAATTCCGGATACACGTCGCGTAAGATCAGCAGCTGCGATGCCTCGCTGACGCGGACCAGATACCACTGACCGCCATCAAGCAGGCCCAACGTCAGCGATTTCTGCTCAACGCGCTGTTTGTCTTCGAGGCCGATCACCGTCACCGTTGGGATCAGCGCATAGGGTTCACCCGAGGCTAGGTGTTTGTGTTCGACTTTGGCCAAATCCATCGCGAACGATCCGAGCTTGACCGCCTCCATCGATGACTTCATGACCGAGATCGTCATCTCGGTGACCTTGTCGATGGGCAGATCAGCGTTTGCGGCGATTTTGGCGATAACCTTCGGCGGGATCGTCGCGACCACGCGCTTGAAATCCAATTTTTCCATCGCCTGATTGAAATCGGAAACCGTCTCGGTCAGCGCCGCTTTTTCAGTGTCGATGGCGTCACGTGCATGGACCGCTCCAGCACACAAAACCGTCAGCGCCACGACGGCCAAAGCACAGGTCGCGCGTGCACGTATGGGCATGAACGAAGATGCGGTCGCCAACAATCTGATGGGTTGAGTGCGCGAACTAATCCAGCGGATCATTTTTTGGCAGCGTCTTTCTTTTTGTACATCGCCAACATCCGGTTGGTGACCAAGAAGCCACCGAAGATGTTGATCGACGCCATGATCAGGGCCAAAAATCCGAAGATGCGCGCCAGGCTGCTATCTGAAGATGTCAGCGCCACGCCGACCGACAGCAACGCGCCGACCACGATCACGGACGAGATCGCGTTGGTGACGCTCATCAACGGCGTGTGCAGAGCCGGTGTCACCGACCAGACCACATAGTAGCCGACGAAAATCGCGATGATAAAAACCATGAACTGATAGACGAACGGGCTGACGGCTTCGCCCGAGCTCGCGAACGCCGCTGTCGAGGTCAAAACCGTGGCCGCCAAGGCCGCCGCAACTGTGAGTGGCAAACGCATGTTGGATCTCCTGATCAGCTTTTGGCGCTGAAATTGGGGTGAACGACCGCTCCGTCTTTGGCGACCAGAGTGCCTTTGATCAATTCGTCATCCCAGTTGATGGCAAGCGTCTTTTCCTTTTTGTCGAACATGATGTCGACGAACGACAAGAGGTTTTTGGCATAAAGGCCCGACGCGTTGACGGCGATGGTGCCGGCCAAATTGAGCGGCCCGAAAATTTTGACGCCGTTGGCGGTTTCAATCGTCCGGCCAGGCTCGGTCAGTTCGCAGTTCCCGCCACGTTCAGCCGCAAGATCGACGATGACGGCGCCGGGCTTCATGCTTTCGACCATGGCCTTGGTGATCAGCTTCGGCGCTGGTCGGCCAGGGATCAGCGCGGTCGTCACAACTAGATCCTGAATCTTGATGTGATTGGCGACCAACTCAGCTTGCTTCGCCTGATATTCAGGGCTCATCGGTTTGGCGTAACCGGTGGCTGTTTGCGCTTGCTTGAATTCATCATCTTCGATCGCGACGAATTTCGCGCCGAGCGATTGCACCTGCTCTTTGGTGGCGGGTCGGACATCGGTCGCAGTCACCTGCGCGCCCATGCGACGCGCCGTGGCGATGGCCTGGAGGCCAGCGACACCCACGCCCATGATGAAGGCCTTGGCCGCTGGAACGGTTCCAGCCGGCGTCATCATCATCGGCAAGGCTTGTCCAAACATGCCCGCGCCGTCGACGACGGCCTTGTAGCCCGCAAGATTGGCCTGGCTCGACAGCACGTCCATCGACTGCGCCCGCGTGGTGCGAGGCATCAACTCCATTGAAAAGATCGACGCACCGGTCGCAGCCATCGCGTCGATGTCGGCGCGGTCACCGTAGGGGTCGATCATGGCCGCGACCACAGCGCCTGGTTTCAACGCCTTGACGTCGTCAATCGATGGCCGACGAACGGCCAACAGCACATCGGCGCCAGCCAATGCTGCCGCCCGCGATGTCACTTCGCCGCCAGCCGCCGT
>JANMII010000071.1:0-3350 GCA_031375665.1 Hyphomicrobium sp. | reverse complement strand
GGGTGAAGCTTTCGCCGCCTTGCGACGACGCTCGGCAGCTTAGTCTTTGCCTTGCACGGCAGCTGAAAAGCGGGCTTTCAGTGCAGCATCGCTTTGAAACGCGCCGAGAAAGCGCGATGTAATGGTGGTGACATGGGGTTGATTTGCGCCGCGCGCTGCCATGCAATGATGGCGCGCACTCATCATCACGGCCACACCTTTTGGCGCAAGGGCATCAAAGATTGCAGCCGCGATTTCACCCGTTAATGTCTCCTGCGTTTGCAATCGCCGCGCATAGATATCGACAACGCGGGCGATCTTCGACAGCCCGACAATGCGGTCTGTTGGCATGTAGGCAACGTGGGCGACACCAAAGAAAGGCGCGATATGATGTTCACAATGGCTTTCGAAATGAATGTCCTTGAGCAACACCATATCGTCGTAGCCAAGTGGTTCTTCAAACGTCGTAGCGAGTTCGGTGCGCGCGTCGGCACCATAGCCGGCAAAGTAAACTCCAAAAGCCTCGGCAACGCGGGTCGGCGTGTCGAGCAGCCCGGCTCGACCAGGATCGTCTCCCGACCACGCCAACAGGGTCCGAATGGCATCTTCGGCCTCGGCGCGCGACGGGCGGCGCTTTGGCGTTGAAAATCCAGAGCCGCTACACGTTGCCGGAATTGATGACGCACTCGCCGCGTGTGTGCCGAGCGGTAATGGCGTCACGTTCGCTGCCTGCACGTCGATCATATCGGAGGGCAGCATGGTCGACTTTGGCTTCACGCGGCGATGTTCCTTTGCTGCCGGTGCGCGACGCTTACGCGCTGGGTCGCAAGTTTCAGGCATCAGGCCTATATCTTCAGAAGCGGCGACGGCAACGCTGTGATCCGAACGACCCAGGTTCTGGGTCCAAAACCGGGGGTCTGACCTCTGGCGATCAACCGTAATGATCGACACTAAGGACTGTATCAAAGCATATCGATGGCAGTTGTCAAAAGGGCCGTGGAGTGAGCACCTCCATACAGACAAAAATGAAGCCCCGTTTGGCGACGTTTTATTCAGACGTAAAACGAAGAAAATAGCGACATGGTTGATCTAGACGATATCTACAACACGCGCATTCTTGAGTTGGCTGGCAGCACCACGAGGGCTGCCCGGCTGGCTGACCCAGATGCGACCGTCACCGCCCAGTCGAAGCTGTGCGGTTCAACCATCACCATCGACATGGCCGCCGATATGTCAGCGCGTGACGGCCGCGTCACCGATTACGGCCAGTCCGTCAAAGCCTGCCTTCTTGGGCAAGCATCAGCAGCCGTCATGGCGCGTGAAATCGTCGGGTCGACGTTTGCTGAACTACGCACCGTCGCCGCACAAACGCGGGCCATGCTGAAAGACGGCGCACCACCGCCGACAGGGCGCTTTGCTGACTTGGCTGTGCTTGAGCCGGTTCGCGCCTACAAAGCCCGGCATGCATCAACGCTGTTGGTGTTCGATGCCATCGAACAGGCCATGACCACAATCGAAGCAGCAGCTGCAGCTGATGACGCCCACGCGTCGCCAAGTGACAGATTGCCAAAGGGCCCGATGGGCGTCGAGAATGTCGATAGTTGATCCAGATCTGCCGCTACGAGAACGACTATCGCGCGGGCTTGTGAAAGCGCCGATCCACCTTTATCGCGCCACGCTGAAACCGCTGGTTGGCTGGCAATGCCGACATTGGCCATCGTGTTCGGCGTATGGCCTCGAAGCCATCAATCGCAACGGCGCGTGGCGCGGCCTGTGGTTGACGATCTCGCGTTTGGTTCGCTGCGGTCCAGGTGGCACATCGGGGATCGATCCGGTGCCCGACATCCGAGGACACCGTCATCCATTCGCGCCATGGCGCTACGGCCGCTGGCGTGGCCCGCTGCCGCCAATGTGATGCAATGCGCATCGTTTAGTAATGGTTCGAGACCAATCAGGCGGCGAGTTCGGTCGCCATGTCGCGGATCTCAGCCACCATGTCAGCCTGGAACGCCAACTCGTCCGCCGTTTGCGTTTTGCCATGACCGGAATAAACGACATCGCAATTCAATTCCGCCGTCGTCGTGGCCAGCGCCATAAAATTGTCGAATGACAGTTTGGCTGCGAGCTCGAAACACAACATTTCCCAAACGTTGGACGCTTGGTGCATCTGGCCAAGCAGCATGGTCTTGACGGTAATTTCGGGACAGGCATCATTCTTCAAGAACGCCGACATGGCTGGCGCCAACGCGGCTGGCACTTGGATCGCACCCGTCGGCCAATTTTGTGAATAGGCCGAGCGTTTGAACAGCGGCTCGGCCAGAAAATGCTCGTCCAAGATCGCGCGCGTCACCGGATCGACCGTGATCATAACATTGCAGCACGGACGCACTTTGCCCTGAATGAGCAGCATCCGCTTACGGATCAGAAGCTTCGGCGAAATCATTAGACGTCCCCTCGGAGTGTGATGAGGGCACGTTAACGGCACAAGCTTACGGACTGCCATTCGGAAAAGTTCGATTTTTATCGGTTTTCGCAGCGCACCCGGGCCCGCGCGGACAGCCTGAGCCGGAACATCCCCTGTGGTGAGCGGTTACACGGCTGACACCTCTAAATTTTTGGTAACGGAGCGCGCCACCCATGAGCATTTTTAAGACATCAGACGGCACCGAAATCTATTTCGAAGACTGGCACACCCCGAAACTTGGCAAAGCGTCGGCAAAACCGCTGGTTTTTATCCATGGTTGGCCGCTGTCCGGCGCGATGTGGGAATACCAAATGGTGCCGCTGGCCGAAGCCGGCTTCCGCTGCATCTCCTACGACCGACGTGGCTTTGGTCGCTCCGGCAAACCGTACGCTGGTTATGACTATGCAACGCTGGGCGGCGACTTAGCTGGCCTGCTCGATCATCTCGACCTGCGCGACGTCACGTTGGTTGGCTTCTCGATGGGTGGCGGCGAAGTCGTTGAAGTCTTGGCTCGGCATGCCGCCGCCAGCCGTGTCAGCAAGGCAATTCTGGTCTCGTCGATCGTGCCCTACATGCTGCAAACGGACACCAACCCCGATGGCGTTCCAGCCGACGATTTCGACGGCATGCGGATCAGTCTGAAAAGCGATCGTCCGGCCTTCTTGACCGATTTCACTGAAGCGTTCTTCGGCGTTGGCATGTTATCGTCGCCGGTCAGCACATCGATGCTGGCTGCATCGTGTGAAGTGGCGATGCACGCCTCACCCATCGCGACGTTAGAATGCATGAAATCGTTCTCATCGACCGATTTCCGCGCCGACCTCGCGCGCATCACCGTGCCAACGCTGATCATTCACGGTGACGCCGACAAAACAGTGCCGATTGCGCCGACCGGAAAAGCCGCCGC
>JANMII010000046.1:0-5641 GCA_031375665.1 Hyphomicrobium sp. | reverse complement strand
GATGTCGGTCAGGTGGCCGGCAATCGTGCCGATGTTTTTGTCTTTGGTGCGCCCCGACAGAATTTCGTCGCCGATCACGAGCACGGCGGCAGTCACGATCTCAGTGGGCTCGTCGGTCGGAGCTGACGGTGACGGCGTGGGCAATGTCAAACGAGCCTCCTGGCAATCGGCCGGCTAGCTCTACCACCGTCGCTTAGCGCCGGGGAGTGCGGCACGCATGGCACCGGCATGCAAGGTAGCGGCAATCCGTTCAAGCGTTCCAATTGGCGTCCTGGAGCAGTATCGCGATCGTGGCTCGCACGTGTTTTGAGTTCGCAGCTCAACAGGGTGGCAGGCAGATTGCGGTTGCGAACAAACACGGCGGCCAGCTATCAGGCCGTATGAAATTCTCCAGTCCTTTGGTCACCGGGTCATTGATCCAGCGCTACAAGCGCTTTTTGGCCGACGTCCGCCTCGATGACGGCACAACCATTACAGCGACATGCCCAAACACCGGCACCATGATGGGTCTCACCACGCCCGGGTCTAAAGTCTGGTTATCGACCAATGACATCCCGACCCGAAAATACCGCCATACCCTTGAAATGATCGAAGCTGACGGCGGCGCGGGCGCGACGTTGGTCGGCATCAACACCAACCATCCCAACGCCATCGTTTTCGAGGCCCTCGAAAAGGGCTGGATCGACGAGTTGACGGGCTACGGCAGCGCACGACGCGAGGTAAAATATGGCCTCAACAGTCGGATCGACATTTTACTCGAAGGCGGCCTTGGCGGCCTGAACTGCTACGTCGAGATCAAAAATGTCCACCTGATGCGCCGCCCGGGGCTGGCTGAGTTCCCCGACTGCAAAACCGAGCGCGGTGCCAAGCATCTGGCTGAACTGTCGTCGATGGTTCGAGAAGGCCATAAGGCCGTGATGATCTATTTGGTGCAGCGGCAGGACGCGTCCCAATTGTCATTGGCAGCAGACCTCGACCCTGCTTATGCCAAAGCCTTCAAAGAAGCCGACAAAGCCGGTGTTGAAATGCTCTGCTATCGCTGCAAGCTTTCCGACACCGACATCAGCCTCGATAAACCGATCCCAATTGTGCGCTAGGTTTTGGGTTGCCGATGGCGCACGATTTTGTGACCTGCGCTGCCCCGAGTGACGAAACGAAAGTGCGGCGCGCGCCGTACTCTCTGCAACACGCGTCGATAGACGCGCTTCACGCTCGTCACAAAAAGGATTGGCTTCATGTTTTCCCGTCGCACGTTTACCACGGCAGGCTTGGCGTTGGCTGGCGGTATCGTCGGCGGTAGATTTTCTGGCCATCCACTGGTGGCTAATGCTGCCGAGGACACGACAAAAAGGTTCGAGATCATGAAGACCGATGAAGAATGGAAAAAAAGCCTGACGCCGGAGCAATTCTACGTGTTGCGCAAGCACGGCACGGAACGGGCGGGCACATCGCCACTCGATAAAACGTACGCGCCTGGATCGTACAATTGTGCTGCGTGCGAACTCCCGCTGTTTTCGTCCGAGACAAAATTCGACAGCGGCACTGGTTGGCCGAGCTTCTTCAAGCCGATCGATAATGCTATCGGCACATCGATTGATAAGAGCCTCTTTTCGACCCGCACCGAAGTACATTGCCGCCGCTGTGGTGGACATCTTGGTCACGTCTTCGAAGATGGACCGCAGCCGACCGGCTTGCGCTATTGCATGAATGGCATCGCAATGACGTTCGTGCCGAGCGCAAAGACGCCATCTTAAACGGGGTCTCGCACATTCGGCGCCGTCATCGATTTTGTGCGCAGTTGGCGATTGCGACAAGGGAAGCTCGGACCATAACGACATCGCCGTGTGTGATCGGCAAGCAACGGACAAAGACATGAAACGCTTACTCGCATGCCTCGCTTTGGCCTTGGCGGTTGTTATTCCGGCGTTAGCGCTGGCTCCCGCCATGGCTCCGGCCGTTCACGCTCAAGACAGCGCCAAACCAGCGACTGAATTCGCAACGTTCGCGGCCGGCTGTTATTGGTGCGTCGAAAGCGATTTCGATGCGGTCAAGGGTGTCACCGCGACTGAGTCCGGTTTCATGGGCGGCAAATCAGCGAACCCAACCTACGAGCAAGTTAGCACCGGCACCACAGGCCACGTCGAAGTGGTCCGCATTTCGTACGACCCAAAAGTCGTGACCTATGATGCGTTGCTGGCGCATTACTGGGTCAACGTCGATCCGACTGACATGCGCGGTCAGTTCTGCGATCGCGGCAGCCAATATCGGCCAGCGATCTTCACGCATAACGCCGAGCAAAAAGACAAGGCCACCGCGACTTGGCAGAAAATCAATGACAGCAAAAAATTCGACACGCCGATCGTTGTGACCATCCAAGATGCATCAGCGTTCACCGCCGCCCATGATCAGGATTTCTACAAAACCAACAGCGTGCGTTACAAATATTACCGGGCGGGCTGCGGACGCGACGCACGCTTGAAACAGCTTTGGGGTGGCAAAGCGGCCTACTGACCTCGAAGCAGTCGTCTCCGTTTGAGAGCCGATTAGGTAACCGGTTTGGTGACAACCCTGCCGATCAATGCATCCAGTCACGCATCCAAACCGACCTCCCACTGCCGTAGCGCTACGCCGTGGACGCTCTGCAATTTTGTGGTCGCCAGAACAGAATAGCGCGGTCGCCGGGCCTTGGTCGGAAATTCAGCTGTACTGATGGCTTCAACAGGCACTGATGGCGCACCGCGCTCGGCCGCGCCCTCCATAATGCGCCGCGCAAATTGACACCATGTCGTGTCACCGGCGCTGGTTGCATGGAACATCCCGAACGTCGCAGGATCCGCCGCTGGATTTAGCACTCGGGGTATCAGATGCACGACCACGTCGGCCAGCGTGTCGGCAAACGTCGGACTGCCATACTGATCATCGACCACGCGCAGCGCCGGGCGCTCGGCTGCGAGCCGCAGCATGGTTTTAACGAAGTTGCTGCCCGTTGGACTGCAAACCCAGGCGGTGCGTAGAATCACGTGACGTGCGTTCGCGGCCGCAACCAGCTGCTCGCCATCACGTTTGGTGCGGCCATAAACACCGAGCGGCGCAGTGGGCGCAGTCTCATCGTAGGGTTGCGTCGCCGACCCATCAAACACGTAGTCGGTCGAAAAATGAATAATCGGCGCGCCAATCTCACCCGCTGCCGCTGAGACCGCCTCGGCGCCGTCGGCATTGATCGAGTGTGCCAGTTCGGGCTCGTCCTCGGCTTTATCAACGGCGGTGTAGGCGGCCGCGTTGATCACAAGATCGGGTCGAGTGGCGAGGATCGCATCGCGAACCGAGGCCGGATTCTGCAAATCAACAATCGGTCGTGACAGCGTGATGACGTCGTGCCCGTCCCGCACCAAAGCTGCGTGAACCGCACGCGCCACCTGGCCATCACGGCCGGTGACAGCAATGCGACGCTTCGTTTGCCCCGGCATCGCGCACGCTCCTCATCGGTCATCGCTTGTCCTGTCGGTTGCCTAGACAAAAAGTCGAGCACTCGCAAACAGCTTAATGGCCGAAGGGACCAACGCCACCGCTCGTCGCCATCAGCCGCGATAAAACCGGCGCATCCGCACCAAAGTCGCTTCGATGTCGTCGGCGGGTTGGTCGAACACCTCAAGCGGTACGCGGATCGTAGTCGGCCCGCGTTGCGACCATGGCAGCCGCATAAGATAGCGATGCGGCGACCGCTTTCGCCAATCGACCAACAACGCCATCTCGATTGGGCGGACGAGCGTCAGGGTCAACTCGCGGTGAGCGATGCCGCGATCATCAACGGCCACGACCTCAATATCTTTGATGGCACGCCACGCGATGATGCCAAGACCATCGAGGAAGATACCGTATTGCCCCGCGCCGAGGCGCGGACGGCCGGTCTCCAACAGTGGCACGTTGTAGTAGGTGTAACCGAGAGCCACGAGGCCCAGCGCGGCCAACAGCAGGCTATCGATGTAAACGGCGCGCGCCACGCAAACCAATCCGATGGTCGCGATGACGTAGACTGGAAACTGGATCTCGTCGCGATCATACGCGACCGTGTAGCCGTTGATGTCGTCCTGGCCCACGCGCGTCCTGTCCTGCTCGAAATCTGTCGTCAGCCCGCACTCAAATTATGTGCCAGACGCAGCATCGTACCCAACACTGATCGCGCGGAGATAATCGCAATCGCAAGCGTTGGATCGCCACTCAATGCTGCTGCTTATGACGGCATATGGCGCGCTTGTAGGCACACTCACGTCAGCGTTGCGGACGTTTGCGAATGGCGGCATCAGCATTTGACGCCTTCGCGTTGCAGTAAGGCCCGCTTGCGCTCAATGCCCCAGCGATAACCCGACAGCTTGCCGTCGCCGCGCTGGACCCGATGACATGGCACGAGCACGGCAACAGCGTTGGCGCCACACGCGTTGGCAACCGCGCGAACGGCTTGTGGTTGGCCGATGCTGCGGGCAACCTGTGCGTATGTAACCGTCGTGCCGACCGGAATATCTTGCAGGCAGCTCCAAACGCGGCGTTGGAACGCGGTGCCTCGAACGTCGATGGCAAAATCTGGCTTGGCGGTTAGTTCGCGGCCCGCACGCTGATCGACGCGCGCGATAACGCGCCCAGCAACGTGATCGAACGCGCGATCGGCCGGTATCAGAGTGGCATGTTGAAAGCGATTTTGCAGGTCTTCGACAAGCACAACCGCATCATCGCCCAGAAGGACGGCACAAACGCCGTTCGCGCTGGCGGCCACCAGGATTGAGCCCAGCGAGCATTGGCCAAGCGAAAATCGGATGACGTCGTCGGCCTCGCCATCACGGATTTTTGCTGGCTTCATCCCAATTACCTTTGATGTTTGGCCATAGCGCCAGCCGCCGACTGTCACGTCCGCACCGACACCGAAGCACCGTAGCGCCGTCAGCCTGCGGTGTCGTTGAGATTAACGTTTCCAAATGCCAAGGGAAATGCTCTCCGCGCCTTTGAACTGTGATCGCACGTGCGGCGAACGCTGTGCGTTTGACGCCTTTCGTTGGCGTGCTCCCAGCCACGCGCTTCGAAGGGGAGTTATTTCTCGAACACTGAACCGCAGGCGACAGCACCACAGAGCCCCGGTATCGTTCAGTCTGCACCCTTTCTCGTATGCGCATGCCGTTGTCTCTGGCGCACGCGGCGGTTTGATGAGCCTGCGCTGCGCGCTGGTTTAAATTCAGCGGCGTTTGTTCGGTGTGATGTGCGTCACGCAGGTGGTTGCTCGGTGCAGGGCGAGACCCTTGCAGCCCGCCACCGCTGCCGCTATAAGCCCGTTTCCCGGTTGCGGCCTTCATCCCGCGCGGCTGGTGGACGGCAAGCCTGACAACAGACGGTCGGTGCGGAGCGTAGCGCAGCCTGGTAGCGCACTTGCTTCGGGAGCAAGGGGTCGGAGGTTCGAATCCTCTCGCTCCGACCAATTTTTTGCGGCGTTTCCCAGTCGGCTAGCGGTGCGGATGCCAACCCACCAGCGGAGATGCAGCCATCGACGACATCACGTTCAAGACCGACATGGCGTTCACGTACGGCCAGCCGTCACCGATGGCGCCGGGCATCGTCCGCTTGGTGGCGCCGAACGCTGGTCCTTTTACTTTCAAAG
>JANMII010000043.1:0-4773 GCA_031375665.1 Hyphomicrobium sp. | reverse complement strand
CCATCATCGGCTGCGTTTCTGGCAGCTGCCGCGCTGATCGTGCCCGGCTCCGATATTACGATTGTGGGTGTGCTGATCAACGAGACGCGCATCGGCCTCTACACCACGCTGATCGAAATGGGCGGCGACATCGCGATCATCAATCGGCGCGAAGAGGGCGGCGAACCAATCGGTGATATTCGCGTCCGGTCGTCGCGGTTGCGGGGCGTCCATGTGCCAGCCGCGCGCGCGCCGTCGATGATCGACGAGTATCCGGTGCTCGCTGCTATCGCCGGGTTTGCTGTTGGCGAAACCCGCATGGACGGGTTGGCCGAACTCAAGGTCAAAGAAAGTGACCGCCTTGCCGCAACCGCTGCGGGGCTGATTGCAAATGGCGTCGCGGCCCGCGTTGAGGGCGATAGCCTGATCGTCACGGGCACCGGCCACGTTGCTGGCGGCGGTACGGTCGCAACGTATCTCGATCATCGCATTGCGATGGCGTTTCTCACCGCTGGTCTTGCCAGCGAACAACCGATCACCGTCGATGACACGACGATGGTCGCAACCAGTTTTCCAGAGTTTCGCGGTCTGATGGAGAGCCTGGGTGCGGCCTACGCGGAGCCCGACGCATGACATCACTCACCGCGATGGAATGCATTCGCGCGCCGCAAGCGGATTGTCTCGCGTCACCGAATGTCGTCGTGCCGTTGGCGATGCTCGTGCTGTTGGTCGCCTTGGGCTTTGTCTCGTGGCGTCGCGATGTGACGCGCTTTCGCCGCTCGCGCCGTCGCACAGCCATTGGGGCTGGCCTGCTCTTGCTGCCGAGCTTGGTGGCGATCGCGGGTTTTTATGTTTTGCAGCCACAAACCATCACCAGCATTGATACGTCGGCGCTGTCGCAAACAGCGTGGGTCGCGTCCGTCGTGCTGGCTGGTGCGGGTGGGGCGTTGGCGCTCGGCGCGATGGCCATCGCATTTGGCGGTCGTCTTGCAAAATGGATGTTTCGAAAATCGCGGCGCCAACGGACGGCCAACTTGCTGATTGCAATCGATGGGCCAGCCGCGTCCGGCAAGGGCACGCTCGCGAAACGGATCGCGCAGCATTTTTCGCTGCCATGCCTAGACACAGGATTACTTTATCGCGCAGTGGCCCGTGATGTCGTTGAGAAGGGCCACCATTTGGACAATGCTGCCGCAGCCGTTGCTGCCGCCAAAGTGTTGGATGCAGCAACGCTGGATGACCCGTCATTGCGCGGACCAGCGGCGGGTGATGCTGCCTCGATCGTGGCTCGCATTCCTGATGTACGGGCAGCACTGCTCGATTATCAACGCCGCTTTGCCAATCAGCCGGGCGGCGCGGTGCTTGATGGTCGCGATATTGGCACGGTGGTCTGCCCGCAAGCGCCGATCAAAATTTATGTTACGGCGGCACCGCAGGAGCGCGCGCGCCGCCGCCATAGCGAATACGTCGCGCGTGGCGAAGCCATTAGCTACGACGCGGTGCTGAGTGACATCCATCGCCGCGACGCCCGCGATAGTGGCCGCGATATCGCCCCGATGGAACCGGCCGCCGACGCAATCCGCCTCGACACAACAACACTGGATGCGGATCAAGCATTCCGCGAAGTCCTTCGTTTGATTGCCACTAAAACCATCCGCTGAACAATGACAGCAACGCGAGCATTCGTGCTCAGTGACACTCAGCCGTCATCTTGACGCCGAAAACGGGCAACGCCGGCAATTTTCCGGTGCAAATCTACCACGTCCAGACTTTTCACCTTTTGCAACACATTGCAGCCCGCCGCCGAATCATTGCTGCGTTGAGTGGTATTTTCGAGGGGGGATTTATCGATGTTGCACGGTATCCGTTTTTTGGTGGTTGCTGCGTTGAGCGCCGTTGCATCCCAATCGGTTCAGGCTGGCGATACGGTCCCGACGACGTCAAACGGATTTTACCTGCTTGGGCGAATTGGGACGGCACTTCCAATTGAGCAAGATACCAAAACAGAGTTTTCTGGTTTTGCGGGTGGGCCGACAATTAAAGGCTCTTACGATCCTGACAGCGGTTACGGGCTAGAAGCGGCCGTCGGCAAGTATCTGGGCAACGGCTGGCGCGCTGAGGTTTCCTACAAATGGCTTCGCGGCACGGATGGGGAGCTGGAGTTTGATGATCCTGGTATTTCATTCGACCTCGATGGAAACGGCGAGTCGCATTCGGTCCTGTTTAACGCCTACAAAACGGTTGGCAGTTTCGATACGATGTTTGGCACGGTTTCGCCGTTCGTCGGCGCGGGCGTCGGGTTCTCGATCCTCGATGTGACCGACATTGCCTTCGTAATCGGACCAGGTTTTCCGCCGATCAAAGCCGGCGGTGATGGCACCGACACGGTTTTCGCAGCCGCCGCCCATGCTGGTTACGACATGGCACTTGCGCCTGGCGTGACACTGACGTCGCAGTGGTCGCTGCAATTCGCCGATGAAGCCCAGTTCAGTGGCCAAGTGTTCGGGTTCACGAACAACAGCCGCGACGCACAAGTGCAGATCTCAACGTTTACCGGGCTGCGCTTCGATCTAAACTAAACAGAGCCGGTCTGCGGCCGGGTCGGGGGTGGTCGAAAGACTGGCCCGAATCAGCGGGCGTGGCTGTCTGTGCTTCCATTAAGTGGCCCAGGGATCGGCTTCAGCCCTTGCCTCGCTGGTGAGCGTTGGATATAGCACCATGATCTGACGTCGCCGTCGGATTGATCATGAGGAAGATCGGCCGGTTGAGAGTTGCGAAGCGCAACCTCGAAATTTGAATCGGCAGGGCCGCTGGCCCATCACGGCGTCGCCAATCCGAGATTAGGCCATTTGGCTGGATGTCGCTCCCGCACGTTTGGGGCGGACCAGCTACTTGCCCAACGACTCTGACCAATCGAAACGTTCTCAAACTATTCTGCTCAACCCGCTCCGTGCTGGCCACTGCCAGCCGGGCCTAACCCGTTTTGAAGGACACTGAATGTCGCCAGAAGCCAACCGAGAGATGAACCCGAGCCAGGAAGATTTCGCAGCCCTGCTCGCAGAAAGTCTCGCCAAAGACGATCTCTACGAAGGTACCGTGGTCAAGGGTAAGATCGTCGGTATCGAAAAAGACATGGCAATCATCGACGTCGGCCTGAAGATGGAAGGCCGCATTGCCATGAAGGAGTTTGCTGTCAACGGTAAGCCCTCAGACCTCAAAGTCGGCGACACGGTCGAAGTTTACCTTGAGCGCGTCGAGAATGCGCTCGGTGAAGCCGTCCTGTCGCGCGATAAGGCGCGTCGCGAAGAAAGCTGGACCCGTCTCGAGCGTTTGCACGAGAAGGGCGAGAAGGTCACCGGCGTGATTTTCAACAAAGTCAAAGGCGGCTTTACGGTCGATCTCGATGGCGCGGTTGCGTTTCTTCCCGGTTCGCAAGTCGACATTCGCCCGGTGCGCGATATCGGACCGCTGATGCATCAGCAGCAGCCCTTCCAAATTTTGAAGATGGACCGCCGTCGCGGCAACATCGTCGTCTCGCGCCGCTCGGTGCTTGAAGAAAGCCGCGCCGAACAGCGCACGGAAATCGTCGCCCGCTTGGCCGAAGGTCAGGTCATCGACGGTCTCGTCAAGAACATCACCGATTACGGTGCCTTCATCGATCTCGGCGGCATTGACGGTTTGCTGCACGTCACCGACATGGCATGGCGCCGCGTCAATCACCCATCGGAAATCCTCAACGTCGGCGACACGGTGAAGGTGCAGATCATCCGCATCAATCCGGAAACGCAGCGTATTTCGCTTGGTATGAAGCAGCTCCAGTCAGACCCGTGGTCAGCGATTGAAGCGAAGTATCCGGTCGGTGCGAAGATTTCCGGCTCAGTTACCAACATTGCTGACTACGGCGCGTTCGTTGAACTCGAACCCGGCGTTGAAGGCTTGATCCACGTTTCAGAAATGAGCTGGACCAAGAAGAACACGCACCCTGGCAAGATCGTCTCGACCAGCCAGCAGGTTGAAGTGCAGGTGCTCGAAGTCGATCCGCAGAAGCGCCGCATCTCACTCGGCCTCAAGCAAACACAGGACAATCCGTGGGATTCATTCCTGACCCAGCATCCGAAGGGTTCGATCGTCGAAGGTCCGATCCGCAACATCACCGAGTTCGGCTTGTTCATTGGGCTCGAAAACGGTGTCGACGGTATGGTCCATTTGTCGGATCTCGACTGGCAGAAGCCGGGCGATGAAGTCATCAAGGTCTACAAGAAGGGCGACACTGTTAAAGCGGTCGTCATCGACGTCGATGGTTCGAAGGAGCGCATCTCGCTTGGCATCAAGCAGCTCGCCGGTGACCCAATCGATGCCGTCGCCAAGTTCAAGAAGGGCGATGCCGTCACGTGCGCCGTCACAGCGGTTCAAGAAGGTGGCATCGAAGTCAAGGTCGCCGACAGCGATTTGACCGCGTTCATCAAGCGGGCCGATCTGTCGCGTGATCGTTCGGAACAACGCCCAGAGCGCTTCAATGTCGGCGACAAGTTGGATGCCGCCGTGTTGACTGTCGACAAGGCGGCCCGCCGCCTGACGTTGTCAGTCAAAGCTCTGGAAATCGCTGAAGAAAAGCAAGCCGTTGCGCAATTCGGGTCGTCAGATTCGGGCGCTTCGCTTGGCGATATCTTTAAGGCTGCCATCAAGAAGCGTGAAAATTCGGACGAAGACGCCGAATAACGATCGTCGGGAAACCAGCGGTTTGACCTGTTACAACGCGCGGTGGCCAGCCCATCGCGCGTTGTCGTATTCGCA
>JANMII010000001.1:0-2820 GCA_031375665.1 Hyphomicrobium sp. | reverse complement strand
CTGGTCAAGCGGCCAAAACCGCAACAAGATCTCCGTGTGGATCTGCCCACCATTGGACCCGATACCGTGTCGGGGGTGTTGGCTGCTGGGCTTGTTGGCATCGCAGCCGAAGCTGGATGGGTCATTGCCGCGCAGCGAACTGAGCTGATCGCGCGGGCGGCTGCGGCTCAAATCTTTGTGGTCGGCGTTGCCAAGGCAGCCTCGATTGAGATTGCGCCAGAGCCGACCGCGATGGCTCAAGCGGCCCTCGTAGGGCGCTTGCGTGACGTGCCGCAAGCGTGGCAGCGCGACGTCACGCTTGGTTGCGAGGTGATGGCGACGCTGGCGTCATTTGACATAGAATCGTCGCTTGTGGTTCGCCAAGGCCGCGTCATTACGATTGGCGTCAACGAGACGCCGCACGACGTCTTGGCGCGAACGTATCCCGCTCGGCGTGGGGTGTTTCGAGGTCGAACAGGAGCAATGGTCATCGATCAGTCGTGCGCGTTGGACGACGGGTTGTTTGGCGCAATCGCCAAGGTTGGCTTGGCCGTTTGCATCGTGATCGATCGGCGCGAGGTGTCGTCGCGTGACGTTGAAGCTACCGCCAAAAGCGCCGCGCGCTTTGGTGTTGAGTTTCAACGGGTATCAGCCGCAGCCTTGGAAGCGTGAAAATGGCAGATTTGGTCCATGACCACGCAATGCCGCGCGCACCACTGAAGATTTTCATCGTTGCCGGTGAGCATTCTGGCGATGCGCTTGGCGGTCCATTAATGCGGGCGCTGAAAACGCGGCTCGGTGAAGACGCGGTTGTGTTTCAAGGCGTTGGCGGCACCGAGATGACGCACCAAGGCTTAGCGTCAATTTTTCCAATCGATGATGTGGCCGTGATGGGACCGCTTGCCATTTTGCCAGCACTTCCCCGGCTCGTGCGCCGCGTTTATCAAGCTGTCGATGCAGCGGTGGCGTTCAAGCCTGATCTCGTGATCATCATCGACAGCCCGGAATTCACCCATCCGATCGCCAAGCGCATCCGCCGCCGACTTGGCGCCATCGCCATCGTCAACTACGTGTCGCCGAGTGTTTGGGCGTGGCGACCCGGTCGCGCCAAACGCATGCGGGTCTACGTTGATCATGTTTTGGCGTTGTTGCCGTTCGAGCCTGCGGCGCATCTCCGGCTTGGCGGACCGCCGTGCACGTACGTTGGCCATCCGTTGATCGAACGGTTGGGCGAGATTGAAGCCGCCGATGGTGCAGCACTTCGCGCCCGGCTCAACCTTCCAATCGGCCAGAATGTGCTGTTAGTGCTGCCCGGCAGCCGACGGTCGGAAGTCACGCATTTGATCGACGTGTTTGGATCCGCCGTCGAAAAGCTGCGCGATCAAGGCGAAGCCTTCACCGTGATCATTCCAGCGGTGGCCCACGTCAAAGCGATGATCGTTGAAAAAACTTCTGCCTGGTCGCAACCGCCGCTGGTGATCGACGGCGCTGCAGAAAAATACGCAGCGATGGACCTTGCCCGCGCCGCACTGGCTGCGTCCGGAACTGTCACGCTTGAATTGGCATTGGCTGGAACGCCGACCGTCGTCGCCTACCGCGTTGATCGCGTGATGGCGAAGCTGCGATTTTTGATGAAGGTGCCGAGCGTTGTGTTGGCCAACCTTGTGCTTGAGCGCAACGTCTATCCAGAGCTCTTGCAAGACGCGTGCACAGCCGACGGGTTAGCTGAAACGCTTCGTCCACTGTTGTCGGAGACGCCGCAGCGTCGGGAGCAATTGGTCGCCCTCACCGAAACGTCAATGCGCATGGACGTCCTGGGGCATCAGCCGAGTTATGCGGCGGCTGATGCGGTGATTGCGGTTCTTAAAAATCGAGACAGGCGTTAGGCCGCTGGAAAATCGCGACGCGGCTGACCGATGTAAAGCTGGCGGGGCCGGCCAATGCGCTGCTCGGGATCTTCGATCATTTCTTTCCACTGCGCGATCCACCCGACCGTGCGTGCCACCGCGAACAAAACGGTGAACATGTCGACGGGGAAACCCATCGCACGCAGTGTGATGCCCGAGTAGAAGTCGATGTTCGGGTACAGCTTCTTTTCGATGAAGTATTCGTCTTGCAGAGCGATGCGCTCAAGCTCCAACGCCACCTTCAACAGCGGGTCATTTTTCATCCCCGTCGCTTCGAGCACTTCGTGACAGGTCTTCTGCATCACCTTGGCGCGCGGATCGTAATTCTTGTACACGCGGTGGCCAAAGCCCATCAGGCGGACGCCAGATGTTTTGTCTTTGGCCTTTTTGATGAACTCGGGGATTTTGTCGACGCTGCCAATTTCTTGCAGCATGTTTAGGGCTGCTTCGTTGGCGCCACCGTGGGCTGGCCCCCACAAGCACGCAATGCCAGCTGAAATGCACGCGAATGGATTGGCACCTGACGATCCAGCCAGCCGCACCGTCGAGGTGGATGCGTTCTGTTCGTGGTCGGCATGCAGAATGAAAATGCGATCAAGCGCACGCGACAGAACCGGATTGACGACGTAGGGTTCACACGGCACCGCGAAGCACATTTGCAAGAAGTTCGATGTGTAATCGAGATCGTTGCGCGGGTAGATGAACGGATGTCCGACAGAATACTTGTAGGCCATGGCGGCGATCGTTGGCATTTTCGCGATCATGCGATGGCTCGCAATCTCACGTTGGCGCGGATCGTTGATGTCGGTTGAGTCGTGATAGAACGCCGAGAGCGCGCCGACTACGCCACACATGACCGCCATCGGATGCGCATCGCGGCGGAAGCCGCGGAAGAAATACTGCATCTGCTCGTTGACCATGGTGTGCATGGTCA
>JANMII010000347.1:0-5317 GCA_031375665.1 Hyphomicrobium sp. | reverse complement strand
TTCACGGCGCGGGAACCTGACGCATCCGTGCAATGCGGCGCAACCGTTGATCCCGACGCAATCTTTTTAGACCAGCCCATCATCGTCGTTGAAGTGGTGTCACCCACCAGCCAAAAAGACGATACCGGCAGCAAGCTCGCGCAATATTTTTCACTACCCTCGATCCAGCATTATCTGATCGTGGTTCCGCTCCAGAGCGCGATCATTCATCACGCGCGTGGCACCAATGGCGACATCGTGACCCGAGTCCACACTGGCGGCGAAGTCACGTTGTCGCCGCCCGGCATGACCTTTTCGGTCAGCGATGTTTTTTCAGAGATTTGATTGTGACGTATAAGGCGAGCGGATCGGTTAAGCGTCGAACATGACAGCGCGGATGATGCCCTCCCATTTCAAAATTCTGCGGGCGTGTTCATTTGCAGCCGGTCTGTTGCTCACCGTCATTGGCATCAGATTTTTGCTCGCGCCCGAGCAGGCCGCCCGTACATTCGGCTTGGCCAAAGGCGTCGTTGTCGATGAACTCGCTTATGTGATCGGGCTGCGAGACATTTGGCTCGGTCTGCTGGCAATCGCTTTAGCTCAGCTTCGCGAGTGGCGCTCGCTTGCGCTTTGGTTTGGTTTTGGCGTGGCGGTATGCTGGTCAGACGCCGTGATCGCGGCGGCATCAAGCGGCCGGACTGGGCCGGTGCTGTTTCACGTTGTGTGCGGGTTCGCGTGCGCGGCTTTAGCCGTTGGACTGTGGCGGCTGGCTGACGATCGCCTTAACCTCGGTCCAAAACAACGCTAGAAGCACCAAATGTATGCTGGCAGACAGCGATCGAGGCCAGATCGCGTCAATCGCGGCTGCAACCTAGGAGACGGTTTGATGGATAATCTGTTTCTGCTTGCGGTTGCAGCTTTCGGGTGGGGTCTCAGTCTCGCGACGTATCGCTTGTTCGCGCGGTCGAATGAGTGGCCGATGGGTGCTCTGCAAGCCGACCTGCCGATTGTTCCCGTCGTGCTCGGACTGATTGGTCTCAGCGCTGGATTGCTGTTTGCCACCGCGCGTGGGGCCGAAGATGGTGGCTGGGCGATCCTGACGTTTGGCTTTCTGTTGGCCGTGCTGTGGACCGGGTTCATGCGGGTCGGATCGCAGATTTCGCTGTTTCTCGTTCCGATCGCCACGTTTCTGCTGCTGCTGGGTTGGCTGGCTGGGCCGCTTGGCTACTCTGAGCGCAAATGGGCAACTGAACGACCGACAGAGACACTGCAACGGCGGGGTATTTTAAAACCGGAAGACGAGGCGCCCCCCGCCCAATTGCAATCGCAGCCTTCAGAGCAGCTCAGCCCCGCCCCGCTGAGTACTCAGCCAATCCAGCCGAGCAACCCTGAGACGACCTACTTTGGCAGATCACCGTCGCTTTGACGCTGCTCGCGACAGCTCACATTTGGGTCGCAAGCAAGCCGGCAGATAGCTGACTTGGCGAGGGCCACCGGGCGGCCACCGGGCGCGACAAACCGATTGGGTTGGTCGCACCCAATCGAGGCTTTGTCAGCTGCGAATCAGCTGGCTGACTCAGCCGCATCTGCTTGCGTTAAAAGGCTGATCCACGTACTGGACCGGGTGATCGCCACAGGGTTAAAGTTGCGTAGAAGAAATGTCGCAAAAAACTTGCGTAAAGTTATCCCCGCCCCCCGACAACGACGATAAATTCAGCCCTCACGATAGGCCGAATTGAGGAGCAGCCGATGGCCGTCCGCCGTCTTCACCCTGAACAGCCGACTGGGTTCAGCTTTAACGATGAAAACAACGCTTGGGCTGCGCTCCAGGTCGCAAAGTATCCAGCTGGCAAGCAAGCATCCGCGATCCTGCCTTTGTTGTGGCGGGCGCAGGAGCAGTGCGGTGGGTGGTTGCCCGAACCGGCCATTCGCGCGGTCTGCGATCAACTCGGCATGGCCTATATCCGCGGGCTCGAGATCGCGACATTCTACACCATGTTTCAATTGTCGCCGGTGGGCAGCAAGGCGCACATCCAAGTCTGCGGCACGACACCCTGCATGCTGCGCGGATCGAAAGGTCTGATTGAGGTTTGCCAGCGCCGCATCGCTGACCACGCGCACGAATTGAACTCCGACCGCACGCTGTCGTGGGAAGAAGTCGAATGCCTCGGCAATTGCGCCAACGCACCGATGGTGCAGGTCGACAAAGATACATTCGAAGATCTAACACCAGCTTTGCTCGAGCAGGTCATTGACGGTTATGTGATGGGGACGCCGCCGCAAGCCGGGTCGCAGATCGGACGGACGGCGTCGTGTCCTGAGGGCGGCGCAACGTCGTTGACGGATGCGTCACTATTCGATGGCTCGACGGTTGGAGCTTGGCGCAAACGGTTCGACCAAGTGGCGGCAGCAGCACAGCCGATCGATCCATCGCGATCTACCGCCGCAGTCGGCACAGCCAAGTCATCACAGGTCGCGGCACCAGAAGCCGCATCGCCAGCGCCGGTACGGCCGCAAATTCTGCCAGCTGTATGGGCCGCAATGGCGAACGCTGGCCTGGTCAAAGACCTCGAGGCGCGCAGCATGGGCAAGCCTCTCGCACCTGAAGAGTTGCAACGGTTGAAGCTCGAAGCCTCACGCAGCCAGCCTGACTTTTTATTCTCTACGTGCACGTCGCAAAAGCCTGAATTGCTCGCGGCTCCGCGCAACGGCACGCCCGATGAACTTGCGTTGATTTGGGGTGTGGCCGACCAGCTTGCTGAAAAATTGAACGCCATGGGGATCTGGCACTTCGATCAAATCGCGCAATGGTCGCCAGCCAATGTCGCGTGGTTTGAAGCTGAAATGGTTGGCTTTAACGGCCGGGTAATGCGCGACAAATGGATCGAGCAATGCGAAAAACTGGCCTCTGGCTGGCGTCCCGACAGGGCGGTTGGCGAAAAGCCAAAGGCATAAACTTATGAGCACGGCGATCCTGCTTTTTGCTTTGAAAATCGTGATGCTGGTGGCCGCGACCGCGCAGACGGCTGGGTTCATCGGTTTGTTCGCGATTGAGGCGCTGGGGCCGTACAAGTGGCAATTGATGATCGGCGGGATGATCGCGATCATGGTCTCAGAGAGCGCAACGTATTTGCTGGTCAAGCGAATGGCGACAGCCGCCGCGGCGACCGACGTTCAAAGTGGCATGGCCACAGATCGGAATTGAGGACGACGACAATGCTGCATGATCGCGATCGGATTTTCCGCAATTTATACGGCTTCCACGATGCTGGACTACGCGCGGCGCAGCTTCGTGGTGCGTGGGATGGCACCAAGTTTTTCATTGATAAAGGTCACGACTGGATCATCGATGAGATCAAAAAGTCGGGCTTGCGGGGACGCGGGGGTGCTGGCTTTCCAACCGGCCTCAAGTGGTCGTTCATGCCGAAGAACGATCCCCGCCCGAGCTATTTGGTCATCAATGCCGACGAGTCTGAGCCAGGCTCGTGCAAAGACCGCGAAATTTTGCGCCATGATCCCCAATTGCTGATCGAAGGCGCGCTCATCGCGTCGTTCGCGATGCGGGCTCATACCAGTTACATCTACGTGCGTGGCGAATACATTCGTGAGCGCGAAGCGTTGCAGCGGGCGATCGACGAAGCGTATGCTGCCAAGCTGATCGGCCAAAACAACATCCACGGCTGGGACTTCGATTTGTTCGTCCACCATGGCGCGGGCGCGTACATTTGCGGCGAAGAAACCGCGATGATCGAGAGCCTCGAAGGCAAAAAAGGCCAGCCGCGCTTGAAGCCGCCATTTCCAGCCAATGTTGGCCTGTATGGCGCACCGACAACCGTCAATAATGTCGAGAGCATTGCCGTCGCGGGCGAAATTCTGCGGCGCGGGGCTGATTGGTTTGCCGGTCTCGGACTGCCCAACAACACCGGCACGAAGCTGTTCCAGATTTCAGGTCACGTTGCAAAGCCGTGCGTGGTTGAAGAGGAAATGGGCATTCCGCTGCGCGAGTTGATCGACAAGCATTGTGGCGGCGTCACCGGCGGCTGGGACAATTTGCTGGCCGTTATTCCAGGTGGATCGTCGGTGCGGTGCATTACGGCTGAGCAAGCGACCGACGTGACGATGGATTTTGATGCCTTAAGCAAGCTCGGTTCCGGACTTGGCACGGCTGCCGTCATTGTGATGGATAAATCCACCGACATCATCGCGGCCATCCGGCGTCTGGCGTATTTTTATAAGCACGAGAGTTGCGGACAATGCACGCCGTGCCGCGAAGGCACCGGCTGGATGTGGCGCGTCTTGGAGCGGATGGAGCGCGGCGAAGCTGAAAAGCGCGAAATCGATTTGTTGTTTGAAGTCACGAAGCAGGTCGAAGGCCACACCATTTGTGCGCTTGGCGATGCGGCGGCGTGGCCGGTGCAGGGCTTGATCAAGAATTTCCGCCCGGTGATCGAAGCCCGCATCGATCAGTATCAAAAGGCGCATGCGAAAGAGGCGGCGGAGTGATGCTTTTGTCCCCATCAACTGACACTCCACGCGCATCCCGGCGAAGTCCCGGATCTCGACAAGTGTGGTCTGGAACGCACGCGCTGACTTGGACGGCTCCCGGCCTTACGCAAGCGGGACTTTCCAAGATGCCGCGCGGGTCCGTCCAAACTTTTTCGGTGGCGATTGTGGTTGAGGCAGGGCAGTTGGCATGACCAAGCAACTGATCATCGATGGACAGCCAATCGAGGTCGAGGACGGCACGACGCTGATGCATGCGTGCGAGGCTGTCGGCTCGGAGATCCCGCGTTTTTGCTATCACGAACGGCTGTCGATCGCTGGCAACTGCCGGATGTGTTTGGTTGAAGTGCAAGGCTCGCCCAAGCCGATCGCGTCGTGCGCGATGCTGGTCAACGATTTGCCGCCGAACCGCGACGGCAGCCCAAAGATCATCAACACCAATACGCCGCTCGTTAAAAAAGCGCGCGAAGGTGTGATGGAGTTTCTGCTGATCAACCATCCGCTCGATTGCCCGATTTGCGATCAGGGCGGCGAATGCGATCTACAAGACCAGGCGATGGCGTTTGGTGTCGGCGGTTCGCGCTATCAGGAGAACAAGCGCGCGGTCGAAGAAAAACACATCGGCCCACTGATCAAAACGATGATGACGCGCTGCATCCACTGCACGCGCTGCGTCCGCTACATGACGGAAGTGGCGGGCGTTGAAGAACTCGGTTTGATTTCGCGTGGCGAAGATGCCGAAATCTCGACCTATCTTGAGAACGGCATTTTGTCTGAGATGAGCGCGAATGTCGTCGATCTGTGTCCGGTCGGCGCGCTGACGCATCGGCCGTGG
>JANMII010000264.1:0-7717 GCA_031375665.1 Hyphomicrobium sp. | reverse complement strand
GACAACTGTTCTTGGTTGTATTCGAACCTCTCGATCAGATCGCGATACCCGCTGGCTTCTTCGATGGCGTTGAGATCTTGTCGTTGGACGTTCTCGATAATCGCCAGTTCTAAAACTTCGCGATCGTTGAGTTCGCGCACGATAACCGGCACGCTGTGAATGCCAGCCTTCTGCGCGGCGCGCCAACGACGTTCGCCAGCGACAATCTCATATTCGCCACCCGTGACACCGGTTGGGCGCACGATGATCGGCTGCACCAACCCTTTGGTTCGGATCGAATCTGAAAGTTCAGCCAGCTCTTCGTCGCGAAAGTCTTTGCGGGGATTGAGCGCGCTCGATCTCACTTGCCCAATCGGCACCATTCGCTGCTCGCCTTCAGGCGGCAATCGGTATCCAGTCGCTGTCGGCTCGCCGATGAGAGAGGCAAGGCCACGACCCAGGCGGCTTTTGGGCAAGGGTGAATTCATCGCTATCGTGATCCTCTGCGTGATCTTAATTGGCTGAATAGCCGTCGTCGCAAAACTCACCTACTCATTGTCTTACGCTGCTTTATAGCGTCTTTCGCGTTCGATGATCTCGGTTGCCAAGCGGATGTAGGCCTGGCTTCCAGCGCAATCATAATCGTACAAAAGGATCGGCTTGCCGTGCGACGGCGCCTCGGCCACGCGCGTATTTCGCGGGATCATGGTCTCGTAGACCTTGGGTCCGAAGAACGCCCGAACGTTTTCGGCGACTTCACGCGATAGCGACGTGCGCGCATCATGCATGGTCAGCACCACGCCTTGAATTTCGAGGCCGGGATTGAGCGTGGCCCGGATCTGGTCGATCGAATCCTTGAGCTGCGAAATCCCTTCGAGCGCGAAAAACTCGCACTGCACCGGCACCAGCACGGCATGCGCCGCACTCATGGCATTCAGCGTCAGCACATTCAGCGACGGCGGACAATCGATCAGCACGTAACTGAAACCTTGATCTGCGGGGCGCGTGCGTTGTTGTGCCATCAACGCCATCACCGCGTCGCGAAGCTTGTAGGGGCGGGCGGCATCATTTGGGATGACCGCATCAATGCCGACCAAATCGTTGTTGGCTGGCACCACGAATAACCCGGGAACGGCCGTTGCGATGCTAGCTTCAACAAGGGATGCGTCGCCTGCCAGCACATCATAAGACGTGCGCAGTCGCGCTTCAGGCGCGATCCCCAATCCGGTTGACGCATTGCCTTGCGGATCGAGGTCGAGCACCAATACCCGCTCGCCGACCGCTGCGAGAGCTGTCCCGAGGTTGATTGCTGTCGTGGTTTTGCCAACGCCGCCCTTTTGGTTGGCGATCGAAATGACGCGCGGTCCTGAGAACTGGCCCCCGAATTGACCACCGCCACCCATTCCAGAGACATAACCGACCACGGGTCTAACCCTCCGTCTTGGCTTTCAAAGCACTCAGCACGACAATTCGCGCGGCGCTCTCGGTAAGACTTGGGACCAATTCGTAGGAAAAATCCCAAGTGCGCGCGGCTTCTTCAAGCTCGGCCGCAACATCACGACCCTTGAGGAACAGTCCACGCGTTGATGACGCAAAATAGGGAGCAACCAAACCAGCCAGGCGCGGCATCGGAGCCAAGGCCCTGGCGGTGACACAGGTTGCAGCGTTCACCTTAGCAAGAGTTTCATGGCTTTCGATTCGTGTGCACAAGATGTCCACAGCAACTCCACACTCGCGCGCAACTTCTCGGAGGAATGAGGCTTTTCGGCTATCGCTCTCGACCAAGGTATGGCGCGTAGCGCCGCTCTCGGCCGCCATGATGGCCAATACCAGCCCTGGAAAGCCCGCTCCTGACCCCAGATCGACCCAGCGATCACCAGTTGGAGGCACAGTGACCTTTGAGAGACCCAACTTCCAAAGCTGGGCGCTGTCGGCGAAATGGCGGTGCCAAATTTCACCCAATGTGCCCGGTGCAACGAGATTAATCGTCTTCTGCCAGCGCGTCAGCAAAGCCGCGTAAGTCTCTAATCTGGCGATGGTTTCACGTGAAACCGCGAATTCGTCACGAAATGCTTGCGCCGTGTCAAAACGGCGTTGCAGCGGCGGCCCAGGGCTCTCGGCCATCACACCGACACGACGGTGGACGCAGCCAATGAGCGGCGCGACGTGCGCGCTTTAACATTGGCAAGAATGAGCAACAGGGCTGCGGGCGTCATGCCTTCCAGGCGACCGGCGTGAGCCAATGTTGCCGGTCGATGGCTTTCGAGTTTCAGGCGCAATTCCGTCGATAAACCCGGCATTGCGCTGTAGTCGAGATCGGCCGGCAACCCGATCGCCTCGTCGCGGCGAAGCGCATCGACATCCTCACCCTGTCGGCGGACATAAGCGGCATAGCGAGCATCGGTCGCCAATTGGTTGGCTATCCTATTTGGAATCGCGTCGATCTGCGGCCATACCTGACCCAAACGCTCGATCGTGACATCAGGCAAAGCCAGCAGGTCAAAGGCCGAACGCCACCGACCGTCAAAGTTGACGACCAAACCGTGACGGGCGGCCTCAGTCGGCGTTAGGGTCAGCCGGTTCAACATGTCGAGGCCGTCGCTCAGCCCCGACTGTTTGTCTGAGAACGCTGTCGCGCGGGTCTGGCCAACGCAGCCGACTCGCAGACCCAGCGGTGTTAGGCGCTGATCAGCGTTGTCGGCCCGCAGCATCAGCCGAAATTCGGCTCGCGACGTGAACATCCGATAAGGTTCGGATACGCCCCGCGTCGTCAAATCATCGATCATCACGCCGATGTAGCCCTCGGAACGCGACACGATGAATGGGCGCGCGGTGCCGTGAACTCCCGCACTGCCACTCGCGCTGGCGGTCAACGCTGCATTGATCCCCGCGACAAGACCCTGCGCGCCCGCTTCTTCATAGCCCGTCGTGCCGTTGATTTGGCCTGCGAGATACAACCCAGCCAGACGCTTCACCTCCAAAGTCGGCGATAACTCGCGGGGATCGACATAATCGTATTCGATGGCGTAGCCGGGTCGCTTGACGACCACGCGTTCCAGCCCCGGCATGGTTTGCAAAAATGCCAGCTGAACGTCGGCCGGTAGCGACGTCGAAACGCCGTTTGGATAAATCGTGTCGTCGTCCAACCCCTCGGGTTCGAGAAAGACCTGGTGTGACGCGCGGTCGGCGAACCGCACGACTTTATCTTCGATGGATGGGCAATAACGGGGGCCGACGCTTTCGATCTGGCCCGAATACACGGCCGATCGCGCCAAGTTTGCCCGGATGATGGCGTGCGTGGCCTCGGTGGTCCGGGTGATGCCACAAGCGATTTGCCGTGTTGTGATGCGATCCGTCAAAAACGAAAACGGCACCGGATCGTCGTCGGCGTGTTGCATGTCGAGGCCCGACCAATCGATCGATCGGCCGTCGAGCCGGGCTGGCGTGCCGGTTTTAAGGCGGCCCATGGCCAACCCCAGCGCATAAAGCCGCTCAGACAATTTCAGCGCCGGATTTTCGCCAGCGCGTCCGGCCGGGATTTTCTGATCACCCATATGGATCAGACCGTTGAGGAACGTGCCGGTTGTAAGAACGACGCTACCCGCCAGCAATCGTGCGCCGGAGCCCGTCACCACACCGTTCACCACACTGGCGCCCCGGCCCGCGTCAACGATTAGGTCTTCGACGCCGCCCTCAATGATGGAGAGACCAGGCAAATTGGCGAGTTCGCTCTGAATGGCAGCACGATACAACTTGCGGTCCGCCTGCGTCCGCGGCCCGTGAACAGCCGGACCCTTCGAACGGTTGAGCAATCGGAACTGGATCCCGGCCTGATCTGCGGCGCGACCCATCAGACCGTCGAGCGCATCGATCTCGCGAACCAAATGGCCTTTGCCCAGCCCACCAATTGCCGGATTGCAGGACATTTCCCCAATCGTTGCGGCCGAGTGGGTCACCAGAGCCGTCCGCGCACCCATCCGTGCAGCCGCAGCCGCGGCCTCGGTCCCGGCGTGGCCGCCACCGACGACGATGACATCGAAAGTAGTGTCGCAGATCATCGCCGCTCAATAGCCGATTGAACGACCGCGCAACAGCGGGTGGCGTTGAATTTTTCCAGGCTTGACCCACGCCGCCGTCGTTTCACGTGAAAAATGAGTCGATTTGTTACGCACAGATTCTGACGTCGCGGCGGCCTTTCACTTCCCAATACAAAAGCGGCCGAAGACCTGATCGAGCACGTCTTCAACATCCACCCGCCCCGTCAAACGGCCCAGTGCAAACGCAGCGCGTCGCACATCTTCGGCGCGAAGTTCGGCTGCGTCCAAACCGCCGGTCAGGAAGTCATGAAGCGCCGCCGCGCTCTGTTCGAGGTGCTGGCGATGGCGAACGCGGGTCAGGGCCGGGGACTCGTCGGCCCCGATCCGTTGCTGGGCTTTTTCAAGAATGAGCGTCGTCAAATCGCTCAGGCCCTGGCCGGTCGCGGCTGAAACAAACACCTGCGCGCTGGGGTGACTGCTCGACATATCCACTGGAAGAAGATCGGCTTTGGTCGCGATCGTCACAACCTCGACTTCGATGTCCGCGAGATCGGATGGCATCGTCGACAGCTGCAATCCGGCTTCGGTAAGCCACAAAATCAAATCAGCTCGGCGCGCTTCGGCTTGCGTTCGGCGGATGCCTTCTTGTTCGATCGGCTCAGCTGTGTCGCGCAGCCCCGCCGTGTCGGACACGATGACCCGCAGTCCCGCAAGATCGAGATCGACCGTGATGACATCGCGCGTCGTTCCAGCGAACGCCGACACAATGGCTGCGTCACGCTGGGCAAGGGCATTCAACAAGCTTGATTTGCCAACGTTTGGCGGACCAGCCAAGACCACACGGAAACCATCACGCAAAATCTCACCGCGTCGCTGATCGGCCAGGTGAGCTGCCATTTCAACTGCTAGCAATCCCGCGCGGTCCCGAGCCTGCACCATGGCGTCGGCTGCCACATCGCCTTCATCAGAAAAGTCGATTGCCGCCTCTGTCAGCGCTGCGCATTCAATCAACCGCGTCCGCCAGCCATCGTAAATCTGCGATAGCTGACCGCCAGATTGAATGAGCGCCACGCGGCGTTGGGCTTCGGTTTCAGCATCGACAAGATCAGCCAAGCCTTCCGCCTGGACCAGATCGAGCTTCCCATTTTCAAAGGCGCGACGCGCAAATTCGCCAGCCTCGGCTAAGCGGCAGTTCGGAATGTACGCCAGCGCGTCGAGGATCGCGCGAACGACCGCCCGCCCGCCGTGGACCTGGAACTCAGCGACGTCTTCACCTGTTTCGCTGCGTGGACCTGCAAACCAAAAGACGACACCGCGATCAAGGACGACATCGGTTCTAGGGTGGCGGATACGGCGAAACGCGACTTCGCGAGCGGCTGGCAGTGGCGCTGCCATCTGTTCCAGCGCCGTCCGAGCGTTTGGTCCGGACACGCGAATGACCGCAACACCCGCGCGCCCTGCTCCGCTGGACAGCGCAAAAATCGTCGCGCGATCGGCTTGACCCTGGCTGTTCGATGAGGCGTTTGACATCGCCATCGCGTACGCTTTGTCGGCCGCACCTGCAACGGCTGACCACAATAGGCGACTTGCGGTCCACCTTGAGCTCCAACATTTCAAAACACGAACCGCGAAAACCAAAAACCGATGAGTGAAAACCGCCTCGCCTTCGAGACCAGTCCCTACCTGCTGCAACACCGCGATAATCCCGTGCATTGGTGGGCGTGGGGTCCAGAGGCGCTCGCGGAAGCCAAGCGAACCGGCAAGCCGATATTACTGTCGGTCGGATACGCGGCGTGCCACTGGTGCCATGTCATGGCGCATGAGAGTTTCGAGGATCAGGCGACGGCTGATGTGATGAACGCGATGTACATCAACATCAAAGTTGATCGCGAAGAACGGCCCGACATCGATGCGATCTACATGGGTGCGCTGCATCGGCTCGGTGAGCAAGGTGGGTGGCCGCTGACGATGTTTCTCGATAGCGAGGCCCGCCCATTTTGGGGTGGCACGTATTTCCCGAAGGACGCCCGCTACGGCCGGCCGGCGTTTGTTACGGTGCTGTTGAGGATCGCCGAAGCCTTCCAAAACCAAAAAGACAACGTCGCGAGTAATGCAGCCGCGCTTATGGCAGCGCTGGCCGACGACGGCGACGATCGTGGTGATGGGGCGAACCGGCGCGTCATTCTCGACCAAGCCGAGATCAAAGACCTCGTGTCGCGCATCACGCGCGCCGTTGACCCAGTCCACGGCGGCTTGTCCGGCGCACCGAAATTTCCACAGTGGAACGTGTTCTGGCTGCTGTGGCGCAGCGCCATTCGCTTCAACGATGGCGCTGCAAAAGCTGCAGTTGTCACAACGCTGACGAACATCTGCCAAGGCGGGATTTATGACCACCTCGGCGGCGGGTTTGCACGCTACAGTGTCGATGACCGTTGGTTGGTGCCACATTTCGAGAAAATGCTGTACGACAATGCGCTGCTGATTGACCTGCTGACAGAGGTCTGGCGCGAAACTCAAGACCCTCTGTATGCCCAGCGCATTGATGAAACGATTGCTTGGGTCGCACGCGAGATGATCGCCGACGGCGGTGGATTTGCGGCCTCTCTCGATGCTGACAGCGAGGGCGAAGAAGGCAAATTCTACGTCTGGTCGCTGACTGAAATTATCGACGTACTGGGCGAGACGGACGGCGCGGCGTTCGCGGCCGCATACGACGTCACGGCAGCGGGCAACTTTGAAGGCCACACGATCCTCAATCGGCTTGGCGCAACGTCGCCACTGAACGAAGCCCAGATGGCCCCGCTGCGCCAGCGTTTGTTCGAACGCCGTGCGCGCCGCGTCCGGCCCGGCTGGGATGACAAAGTGCTGGCCGATTGGAATGGCCTGATGATTGCCGCTCTCGCCCGCGCGTCGACGTGCTTTGCCAAACCAGCTTGGCTGGCGATGGCGGTGAACGCCTTTGACGCCATCGTCAAACAGCAATCTCACGCCGGCGATCGGCTTTGGCATTCGTATCGCGCCGGGCAAGCGAAGGCACCAGCCACTGCGTCCGACTATGCCAATATGACCTGGGCCGCGATCCGACTGTTTGAAGCAACCAACGACGCGCGATATCTGGGCCACGCCCAACAATGGACCGCGATTTTGCGCGTGCATTATTGGGACGGCGCGACGGGTTCGACGGCCGCGTCTGGCGAAACAACCGGCGGCTATTTCACAGCAGCCGACGACACGCTGGACGTCATCGTTCGCTTGAAATCGGCATCCGACGATGCGGTGCCCAGTGCCAATGCCATCCAGCTATGGAACCTGATCGCGCTCGCAGCCCTTACGGGTAATACAACCTACGATGACGACGCACGCCAGGTTGTAGCAGCGTTCGGGCCAGCGGCGGCGTCTCGCCCGATGGGGCACTGCGGGCTACTGGCCGCCAGCCTCGATCTTGATGACCTGATCCAGGTCGTCATTACGGGGCTGAGCTCGCACGACCTTGCGAATGTGGTTGCGGCTGTCTCAGTGCCAGGTGCGATCGAACTCTGTAGCGGCGCCAGCGCAAGCGGCTGGGCTCATGTCGGCGGGCTTGCTGGAAAGATCGATGCGGACGGGCCTGCCGCAGGGTTTGTGTGTCGTGGCCCAGTTTGTGAAGCGCCAATCATGGAACCAGAACCATTCAAACTGCGTCTTAAGCAGGTGCGCGGATG
>JANMII010000248.1:0-1719 GCA_031375665.1 Hyphomicrobium sp. | reverse complement strand
TCATCCAGCGCCGTCAGTTGCGACGACAGCGGTTCTAACCCGCGCCGCTTAAGGGCCGCGTCGAAGGCAGCGGCGTTGTCGCGGATCCACTTGATGTCAAACACGGCGGGGCCTCGTCAGGGGGTCAGGGGGTCAAAGGGTCAGGGGGGCAAGGGGCGCGCCATGTGGCGGCCCGATGCAATCGCCCCGTCTTAGTCTGCGCCGGACCCTGCGGTCCAGTCGTCAATCGGCCGTGGGGGCCGGCGCTGGATAGCGCTTTTCGACGTAGCGCACGGCGAAGATCGACGCTTCGTACAAAAGCACGGTCGGCAGCGCCATGATGACCATGCTCAGCGCATCCGGCGGTGTCAAAACGGCCGACAGTGCGAAAATGCCGACAATGGCGTAGCGGCGCGCCGACACCAAACCGGCTGCCGTGATCAGCCCCGATCGCGCCAGCAGCGTCAGGATCACCGGCAGCTGGAACACGATGCCGAAGCCGAAGATCAACGTCATGATGAGTGAGAGATATTCCGACACCTTCGGCATCAGTTCGATGGTTGGCACACCGTCGCCCGAGACCTGCGTGAGCCCGATCGAAAACTTGATCAGCACCGGCATCGCAATGAAATAGACGACGCACGCGCCAATCGTGAACAGCACGGGTGTTGCGATCAGGTAGGGCAGAAACGCCCGTTGCTCGTTTTTGTAGAGGCCGGGGGCGACGAACTTATAAATCTGCGTTGCGACCACCGGGAACGACAGGAAGGCTGCGCCAAACATCGCGAGCTTCACGTGCGTCATGATCTGTTCGAGGAAGTGCGTTGCGATCAGCCGAACGTGATCACTGCCGGACGCCCACATGTAGGGCCACACCAGCACATTGTAGATGTGGCGCGCGATCGTGAAGCACAACAGAAACATGACAACGAACGCGGCCAGCGCCCACATCAACCGCGTGCGCAATTCGATCAAGTGATCAAGCAGGGGCGCTTTGCTCGCTTCGATGGAATCGTAGCCTTCGCGCGTCGCCGTTGAGGATGGCAGCGTCTTTTGCATCGCTCACGCTCCCATGCGCGGTGGCGCTGGCATCGGCGGCATTGGCAAGTCGGTCGACGGCGGTTGTGCTGGTGTCATTGCCATGGGGAGCGGATGAGCGAATGGGGCACGACTGGGTGTCGCTGGCAATGGTGGAGCCGGTTGTGTAAGCGTCGGAGGCGTCGTGATTGTCGGCGCAGCCTCTACTGTTGGCGGCGCAGCCGTTTTTTCTTGCGGCGCAGCCGCGGCCTCACCCAAAGCCTGCTTAACACCCATGACCTCGGCGTTGACGCGCGCCTGCATAGCCGCCATTTCCTCGCGCATCGTGTCGAGTTCGGCCTCACGCATAGCGTTGTCAAAGTGAGCTTTGAATTCGTTGGCTTGGCGGTGCAGGGACCCGGCGTATTTGCCGAGCGTGCGAAGGAACACCGGCAACTCTTTTGGGCCGACGAAAATCAGCGTGACGATCCCAAGGATCAGCAATTCGCTCCAGCTGATTTCAAACATCTGCCGTCCGTGGTTGTCGTGTCGCGAGCCGCAAACCCGAAACGCCAGCTAGCAAGGACCGGGCTCGGCAGCCCTCACGCGCATTGCCAGCGGGCCGCGACGCGTGAAGCGTCGTCGGCTCAACTGGTCTTCGAGCGATCCGTCCGCGTCGGCTCGTTTTCAATCGTTGGCGGATTGACCGACTTCGCCACGTCT
>JANMII010000235.1:0-3393 GCA_031375665.1 Hyphomicrobium sp. | reverse complement strand
AAACTCAACGCTCTGCGACTGCGGACGCTCGGCAGACGCAACGCCAAGACACCGACGTGATCCAGAGCCGCTCGATGGCCCTAAATGTGAGGGGCATATCTGGGAGTTTAGGTCATGCGCACATCTAGCGTTTTGATTCGGCGGTTTCTCACGATTGCAAGTGTCACCGCGATTTCGGTCGCCGCCTCGGCGACAGCTCACGCGCGCCAGCCCTTCGGTTTGGTTGAAGCGTTCAAAGGCACAACGTATGGCGTTGGCTCCTTCAACGCCCCGCTATTTGGCATCAACAGGGCGGTACGCACGACGCTCACCGGCGTCGCCAAGGGCCGCCGCCTAACAGTTTATGAAAAAATCGACTTCGCTGATGGCGAACGGCAGCGCAAGACGTGGTTCTTTACGCGCGTTTCACCCAGCGAATGGGTCGGACGGCGGTCCGACGTTGTCGGTACAGCCCGGGCGATCGAGCGCGATGGCCAAGTCATTCTGACCTATGATGCGACGGTGACGTCTTCGGCCATGGGCGACACGGTCTTGAGTTTTTACGATGTGATTTATCGCCGGGCTGATGGCCGGATCATCAATGAGACGTCGGTCTCGAAGTTCGGCATTCCGGTTGGCAGCGTGCAGCTCACATTTCGACGCTAGACGATTGTGTCGTTACGCGGCTGCACTGTTCAGTGGGTCACACTGTTCCGTTGGCAACGACGCAATTTAGACCGACGGGCTCTATCACCCATCGGTCCTATTCATACGTGCGTTCGCTCGGCAACAGCGTTGCTTAAGGCGTCGGTGCGGGGGCAGCGGGCGCAGGGGCGGGCGTCGCTGGTGCAGCTTCAGGGACGGCTGGAGCGGCCGGCGTCGTCGGCGCAGCAGCCGGAGCAGCCGCTGGTGCTGGTGCTGGTGCTTTGACCGCCGCCGGTGCGGGCGGTTCGACCCCAATGTTGGTATACTTGATGAGCGTCAAGCTGCCGAGCACAATCAACAAAAACGCACCCAGGACGGCCAGCGCGGTTGGCGCAAACGAGTCTGATTTATTTGGATTTGACATAGGCTTTTTCTCCCACCGAAGTCATGACCGGGGTGCTTCGCGCTCCCTCGGCTGCCGTTGTGGCTCAACACTAGCTGAGACCGCCGACCGAATAAAGCGGGCGGAGCCAACAGTGTGTCGCGCCCCGCGCCGAGAAAGGACCACATGTTAGGTGGGGGTCCGCCATGCGGCTCTTCCAACTCAGCCCGCTGTCCTGATCATTTGCGACGAACTATCGAGCAGCAATCGGTCGCCGCCACGTAGCACCATCGGGACATGAATAAATGCGCCCGGTGGTGTACCACCAAAGGCCTCGCTCTCGCCCAGGACCGCTTCGCGCCCATGACCCGTAATTCCGTCAATCGAACGTTATCCCAGCTGTATTGGCTGTTGTTCGTCGTGCTCGTTGTGTTGTTGGCGGCCAAGTTTGCCGACGACATCCCGGGTGTGCCAAGCGTGGTCGTGACGATCGCCAGTCAGCTTTACGAATTCATGCGTGACATGTCTCTGCTGATCGCGACCGGCGGCGTTGCGCACATCTCGAACGTGTTCCAGAAGCGGTCGAAATTCGTCGAGAGCCTCGAAGAAGAATGGCGCAATATCGTGCGTACCAAATCAGTGCTGCTGACGTTCTGCGAAAAACCGTATCTTTCGACGGACGACTATCTCGCAGCCTTTAGCCGGATTAGCGAGACCATCGACACGATGCGGATCGTCTATCGCAACGCGGGTGAAACCGATGGTCTGGTCGGCTTGTATCCGTTCGCGCCACTCCACGACATGCGCCGCGCGCTGCAAACGCTCGATCCGCGTTTGGACCCCGACATCACGCAAGACCATCGCAAGCTCGTTCGAGACGCAATTCTGCAATCGTTCTACGGGCTGCGGGAAACGTTTCTCGAAGAATTGGACTTGGAAGAGCCAGACCACCCGATGCTCATTTCAGGTGGTCGGCGCTCGAAAGTTCCAGGAGCCGCCGTTTACGCTCTGTTGCGCCAAGAACATCAGCGCCGACGCCAACAGCGTGACCCAGCGCCACGGCCCGACATCGATGCGCTGCTGGCGGCCCAACGCGAGAAAGAAAAGGACGTGACGGCTGTAGGCGATCCATTGACGTCGCCACCAACCGCTCAAACTATAAGCGCTGGCTGACTGACGCCCGCGGCGACGCCGAAGTGAAGATCGGCTTTGCTTTTTCAACGTCCGCGCGCTTGGCGGCTTGGTGGGGCGCTTCGAGCGCGGTGTAGGCTGCATTAATGCGGCGTGCCATCGCGGCGAGGTAATCGCGAACTTCGGCTGGCAGACCAACTCCGGCAAAGCGGTCGGGATGATAGATTTTTGACAGACTGAGATAAGCCTGCCGGACATCGTCCCACCCAGCGCTGGCCGAAAGTCCAAGCACGGAATAGGGATCGAAGGCTTCGCCGTCTCGCAGGCGAGCTTTCAACGATTGCGCGTTGGCGACTGCAATAATTTTCACCGCAGCCAGTGTCGTTTTGGCCAACAAGGCGCGCTCGCCATCGAATGTCTCGAAATCAAGGAACTGGCTTTCGCCGTTCAGCACCTCGAAGATCGACCGTGACGACGTGATGAAAAACCGCCCCTTCACCTCTTCGCCACTCGCCAGCGTGATTTCGGCGGGAACGGTCGCCTGCTGCGTGACATTATCGATTTTGTTGCGTTCAAACATCTGCGAAGGCCCTGATGAGATTTGGTCAGTCGGAGGTAGTCGATCCAAAGTGATAGGCCCGCTGCTGCCGCAGGGCTGTGTGCCGCTTTGAAACGGGCGACCGGACCGAACACATGTCTTGGATCGCAAAACGCAAGTTCTGTGCTAGTGGCGCCGCGGTAAACGCCAGCCCAAACCAGGGCGCGGCCAAAAGCCTAAAAAAGCACCTACAAAGTTGCGATAAGCCGCACCGCTGACGCCCGGCTGCGCCTAGCCCAAAAGCCGCGACCGTGCTAGTTGGCCTGCAGGATTGCTTCGCCCTAGCCCGGCAGCGTGGCTGCGTTTGGGCTCGATGGCGTTACCCCCGATACACCCGTTAACATTCGGCACCCCATGAAACTCCGCAACATCGCGATCATCGCGCACGTCGACCATGGCAAGACCACCCTAGTCGACGAACTGCTGAAACAATCCGGCGCCTTTCGCGAAAATCAAAAAGTCGCCGAACGGGCGATGGACAGCAACGATATCGAACGCGAACGCGGCATCACGATCCTGGCCAAGTGCACGAGCGTTGTGTGGAAAGACATCCGCATCAATATCGTCGATACGCCCGGCCACGCCGACTTCGGCGGAGAGGTTGAGCGCATTCTGAATATGGTCGATGGCGTCATCGTGCTCGTGGACGCGTCCGAAG
>JANMII010000233.1:0-2010 GCA_031375665.1 Hyphomicrobium sp. | reverse complement strand
AGCCGGAGGCTTCAGATGCGCCAAACATCAGCACGCTCATATCAACGCGTCGCATCAGGGCTGGCCTTTTGTCTGGCCGCCACCGTCGCGGTCTCACCGCTGACCCACGCCGCCGAGCGGTCGACGCCCAGCGCAACGCTTCCATCACCCGCCGCCCCCAAGGCCGCAGCACCAACCCCCGCCGCGCCAATTGCCGCCGAGCAAAATCAGCAAACCACATCGGATGCGAGCGAAGCTGGCGCACTTTTATTCAACAATGCTTGCCGAACGTGTCATGCGGTCGACGTCGGCGATCATCGCCTCGGCCCAAGTCTGGCGGCGATCGTTGGACGCAAAGCTGGCCAGCAAAGCGGATACACGTACTCAGAAGCACTGAAAAATTCGAAGCTGATATGGGACGAGAAAAACCTCGACGCGTTCATCGCCAACCCCGACGCGCTTGTGCCCGGCAACAACATGAAGCCCTACACCGGGATGACGAATGCGACGGACCGCGCCAACATCGTGACGTATTTGCGCAGCGGCGCAACGAAGAAAACCGAGTAGCGTTTGGCCCCCAAGTCGATGCGCGCACTTGATTTGCAGGGCACGGACATCGTGCCCCTCGGCCTCCCGCTCAAACGGCGACCAACTTAAGTTGGTCACCGTTACTATTCGTTGGATGATGTGCGGACGCCGAACAATCATGGAGTGCGACTGTATCGGACGGCGCCTTAGCGTCCACCCAAAAGCTGGCTCATGCCACGCGCGCCGTCGACAAACCGTTTGGCGACTAGAATGGAATTTCGTCATCCAACGCCTTGTCGAAAGAGCCCTTCGATGCGCCGCCACCGGATTTCGTCACGCGCTTTGGTTCGCCGTATGAACTGGCGCCCCCAGAACCCGACGAGCCCGACCCCGATGAGCCCGATCCCGAGCCAAACCCGCCCTGATCCATGCCGTAATCCGATTGCCCGCTTTCCTGCATGCCGCTCGACATACCGCCAGCCGCGCCAGCGCGATTGCCATCGAGCATGGTGAGCGAGCCGTTATAGCCCTGGATCACGACCTCGGTTGAGTACTTCTCGGCGCCGCTATTGTCGGTCCACTTGCGGGTCTGCAACGCGCCCTCGATGTACAGCTTCGCGCCTTTTTTGACATACTGCTCGACGACTTTGCACAACGGCTCGCTGAAAATAACGACGCGATGCCACTCGGTCTTTTCCTTGCGCTCGCCGCTGTTTTTGTCGCGCCACGATTCACTGGTCGCAATGCTGAGATTGGCGATCGGCCGACCGTCCTGCGTGCGACGAATTTCTGGGTCCTTGCCGACGTTACCGACCAGAATGACCTTGTTGACGGATCCTGCCATGCCACTTTCTCCTTCACGCTGTCGACGCCACCTGAACCCAACGCGCCATCGCCAACATGGCTCCGGCGAGGATTCAAAACTGACACCGCAGCCGATGGCGCGTTTTTACAAACGCACTGCTGCTCATCATCAAACCTGTTCATGGCATGCAGGCCTTGACCCAAATGCCGTCATACCCGCACGCAAAAACTGCCAGGCAATGTGATTCTTGTATCGCCACCGTACCGACTTGCGCCGACCCGTACTGCTGCCAAACGCGCTCCGCCCGGCTTGTCCACGATTTCCTGTCGCCCGACCGATGTGAAACCGAGACGTTCGGCTTGCATCTGCATAATCGCGAGCGTGTTCTTGTATTGTTCTAACTGATTACACGTCAGCGCGCAACCACAAACGCGCACACTTACTGTTTTGCAACATGGGTCCTTGGGACAAGCCCGAGGATGACATGGGGGAGTGAGGCGCGCTTGCTCTGATAACTCCATGGCCCGGCTTGACCCGGCCATCCAGAGTCAAGCCCGAGGTTTTCCCAATCTTCGTTTCTATCTCCGCGCGACGACGTGAAAGTCCCCTCGCGGCCAAGGCGGGGATCTGAACAAGCCAATAGCATGTGCGATGGTCTAGCCTGCACGGATCCCGGCCTTCGCCGGGATGACAGTCAG
>JANMII010000229.1:0-4841 GCA_031375665.1 Hyphomicrobium sp. | reverse complement strand
GCCCGCGAAGCTAACGTGATTTCGTATTCGCCGTGATTGAGGTTCCGCTGTGAGCGAGACGCCGCGCAACACTGAGCAGATCGTTCGCGGCGCTGACCAAGATCGACGGATCGCTCACAGCGTCCGCTTTGCTGAACGCGCCGCGATCTGGATCATAGCGGGGACGGCCCTTGGACTGCTAATTTTTGGCCAGATAGCCTACAGCATCACTGATGGTCTAGGGCCATCCTTCGACGAGCAGATCTTGCTCGCGTTGCGCACCAATAACGATCTGTCGAATCCCATCGGGCCGCTATGGCTCGAAGGCTTCATGCGTGACGTAACCGGTCTTGGCGGCTTTGGCATCCTGTCGTTCTTGGTGTTGGGTGTGACCGGATTTTTAGCTGCAACGCAACGCCGCCGCGAGGCACTCGAAATCTTCGTCATCTCACTATCGGGCTGGCTGCTCAGTCACACGATGAAGTTCATGTTCGGCCGTCCACGACCAGAACTGGTGCCGCATGGCGCAGACGTGTTCTCGTCGAGCTTTCCATCAGGCCACGCCATGGTCTCAGCTGTTGTTTACTTGACGCTTGCGACCGTGTTGGCGCGGTCGACCAGCGATGTGCGGGTCAAAGTCTACGTCATCGGGTTGGCGCTTGTGACCACAGTGGCTGTTGGTTTTTCGCGTGTTTATCTCGGCGTGCATTGGCCGTCCGATGTGCTGGCTGGCTGGGCGCTGGGTGCAGCCTGGGTTGGTTTCGCCTGGATCGCGGTCCGGTGGATCGAAGGTCGTGCGGCCTAGATTGCCTAGCTTCAGACCTCCCGTCATCAGCGTCAAAGCCATTTGCCGCTCGGGCTATTAAACGTCGCGCTCTAATACCGCGTGGGATTCAACTGATTCATATCCAGCCAGTGCCATCAAGCCAGGGCGATCGTGGATGATCACTTTGCGATCCTGAAAGGTGAGCAGCTTTACTTCCCGCAATTCCCGCAGAACGCGATTGATGTGGATTGCACTAAGGCCGAGAGTATCAGCCAAGACATATTGATTGAGAGGGCAGTCGTACTCGGTTTCTGTCGCGAGCCCGACCAAGCGAAGCCGCTCGCCCAACTCAAGAAAAAAATGCGCTGTTCGCTCGATCGCGGTCCTTCGACCAACGCTGGCCAGATGCTCAACGGTAATAGCCTCATCGCGAGAGGTCGCCCAAAGAATCGCTTCGCCAAGATGTGGGAACTCATGAAAGACGGTCAGCATTCGGCGAACTTCGACGCGATTTATGCGCGCGTCCGTCAAAGTTGAAAACGTATGGTCAGCGGTCCGCAGCAGTACGCTGCGTAATCCAATGCAGTCGCCGGGAATCGGAAACGTGATGATTTGGCGACCACCGCTCTGCAGTGTCTTAAAGCTGCACCCCCAGCCGTGTTGCAAGATGTAGGCGACGCTGCCGCTGTCGCCTTGCCGCATGACCTCTCGGCCGCGCTCGACTTGAATGGGCGACGCTTCAAGGTCTCGGAGACACGCCCGTTCACGATCGGACAACCGAACGAAACTGTTCAGTTTGCGCTCAAGATAACTGATTGCAGGTTCCATCGGCATGGCTGTCGCTGATCCGCAATGAGGTTTGCGGAAGCCCTAATATCCTCTGCATTATGACTGAGAAATGGGAAACGCTGGCACATATCTAACTGAAACTGAATCACAATCCACTAGCCCAGATCAGCTACGCTTGAAACGATGAGCCTATCGTCCGCTATTCCGCGAAGCGCCAAGCAGCTCTTCGTGCATAGTTAGGTAGGACGATGAAAAAGCCGACCACGCTAAAGCCCGACGCATCCGGGTTAGCTGCTCTGTCGATCTGTGAATCCTTAATTCTCGCCATGGGTGACCTCAATATCATCACAGAAAAAGATGCCGTGGGCGTAATAGCCGATGCAGCATCAGCCCATCGCAACGCTGGCAACTCGCCGGAAGACGTTGAGCTTCATCTCGAAGTTGCCGATTTGCTCGATCGCATTATCGCAGGCGGTAACTCTGTTCGGCGACCCTAGTGGTGCAGTGTCACGTTTTTGGTTGAGACAGTCTCACGGTTTTGTCCCTCTGCCGGAATTTGAATGCTGGACAGCGGGACTATGCGACCCAGTAGGAGTGGGCGACTGATCACTTGCACGCTGTCAATCGGTTCACGCGATCAGCCCCGTTGCCCGACCGACATTCGCTCGGTGGCAGATTTCAGCATGCGGTCGTCAAACTGTAATGTCACGACATGTGTCTGATCGAGGCTCGGACGTTGATTTAGAATGGCGTAATGTAAATGAGGATCAAGCCCTGCAATGTAATACGGTTGGCATTCGGGACAGTCGCGTAACCAGCCGAGGCTGGCGAGGGTCTGATCGTATGAGAAGGTCTCCGAAACGATTAGTTCGTCACGGAGCTTCTCGACATGCTCTAGCGGGAATGCATTTAGAAAATTGACGAGCATTTGCTTGCAGCGCGCGAAGGTGTGGGGTGTGGTATCGCCCGTCAAAAGAAACCCCACGCCGCGGTCGATAATCACACTTTGCATAACGCAGCCCTACGCATTGAGTGGACCCACTGTACCGAATTGAGTTTTGCACAATTGAAAACCTCAATTGCTAACCTGGGTCAGGGGGCGCTGCGAAAATTTTTACTGTCGCAAACAATGCGAAACCGTCACGCGGGCGATGCTGTCCGCCTGAATGTTTCGGATCGCAGTGGGGAGCATCACCCGTCAGGGGCTGATGGTGGTGGGCCCGGCAGGGATCGAACCTGCAACCAGGCGGTTATGAGCCGCCAGCTCTAACCATTGAGCTACAGGCCCACGCGGCGACGGTCTTACCAGATAAATGCCGCTTTCAACACGCTTTTGCCTTGGTTTGTCCTTTTGTCCCGCCTAGACGAGCCCCTCTACAGATACGACGGGAGACCACCATGATGCGGCTTGCTTCGTTCATTTCGGCCGCATGGCTGGCAGCCGCGGTATCGACTGCCATTTCGCCCAACATCGCCAACGCAGAGGACACGCCGTTGCATCGTACGGTCACCGTTTCAGCCACAGCGACGGTCGCGGCCAAGCCTGATCAGGCGCGGATTTCATCTGGCGTGGTTAGTGAAGCCGCTACCGCCCGCGACGCTTTGAGCAAAAACACTGCATTGATGACTAAGGTCATCACGGAACTGAAAACTGGCGGCATCGCAGCCGACGACATCCAGACCTCATCGTTCAATGTCGAGGCGGTGACCGCCTATGACAGTCGAGAAAATACGCCGCCGCGCATCACCGGCTATCGTGTCTTGAACCAAGTGGGTGTGCTGGTTCGCGATATGGCGAAGCTCGGCGATGTCCTCGACAAGCTGGTCACAGCCGGTGCCAATGCGGTCAGTGGTCTCAGCTTTGAAGTCTCAACAACCGACGCCTTGAAAGACGACGCCCGTAAAGAGGCGATGGCGAATGCGCTGCGTCGCGCGACGTTGCTCGCCAAGGCTGGTGGAGCGGACGTCGGCGACGTCATGCAGATCTCCGAAGATATTGTAGCGGACGGACCGCGGCCGTTCGCGACCGCGCGCATGGCCAAAGCGGAAGCCGTTCCGATCGAAAGCGGCACTTCGGTGCTCGAAGCGCGTGTCACGGTCACGTATGCGCTGAAGTAGACGTAATCAAAAGTCGCGCTTGAAAATTCGGTATTGCGGTTAGGCTCTGGCCGCTGGCGTGTGCGCCAAGCGTTGATCGGGGATTAGCTCAGTGCAACGATCTCGACCGCAACGTCAGTCGCGGGCGCGCCCGGCTGTAACGCCCAATCGTGATAGTTCCGCATTTCACCGGTGTTGCGCACGCGGCGTAGGCGTTCGAGGTCGATGGTGGCCGTCACCCATTGCGCCGCGTTCATGGTGCCCTCGGCTAAGACGCCCGTATCCGAGACGCCATGCTCGGAGGGCACGAATACGCCAGCGCAGCCCGCATTAAAATCGACTGCTGGCGACCACGGTGCATCACCGACGGTTGGGCTCTGCACAGTTGCGATGGTGTTTTCCAAAGCCCGCGCCATCGATCCGGTGCGGACACGGGTGTAGCCGGAGATCCGCTCGGTGCAGGACGGCACCAGCACGACCTCGGCGCCAGCTTGCGCCATCGCGCGAACCAACAATGGAAACTCGCTATCGTAGCAAATCGCAATTCCAAACGTCGCGATCCGGGTTTTGAACACGCGCACCGGACCGCCGGCTGAAATGCCCCAATCGCGTTCAAAGGGCGTCATGACGAGCTTTTCTTGTTCGCCGACCAAACCATCCGGCGTTACAAGCTGCGCTGCGTTGACGTAGCGGCCATCCGATTTCAGCACCGGGCCCGATCCGATCAGCACATGCACGTTGTGCTTTCTGGCGAGTTCCATGTGCAGGTGGACGCGGGCTGCCGCCAGTTCGGCAACCTTCGCCAGCGTTACTTGCAAATCGCCATACACGTCCGGGCCAAAGCACGCCGCCTGTTCGATGGCCGCGTACTCAGGGAATACCAGTAAGCTGGCACCCGTTTCAGCGCCGTGTTTGAACCAGACTGCGATCTTGTCTTCCCAATCGTGCAGCGACTTTGGTTGCCCGATTGGATATTGCGCGCTCGCAACTTTGAGCGACGTCGGCTCCGTCATGGCAAAGCCTTCATCCAGAATTGCATCTGGTGTGTCGTCTCGTCGGACTGATCGATGTCCTTCCAATCGTAGGTCGCGGTGACACCCGGCACCGGCTCATATCCGCGCTTGCGCCAAAACGGATCGAGCGGCGCATAGTCAGCGGGTTTGAGTGGGTGCTCATCGGCACGAATGACGCGGCAGAACGTCGAATGCGT
>JANMII010000225.1:0-9093 GCA_031375665.1 Hyphomicrobium sp. | reverse complement strand
GCCCGCGAGGTTGTCGGGCTTGGAGCTGGTGAATTGCTCCTGACATCAATGGATCGCGACGGCACCAAGGCCGGCTTCGACATTGCGTTGACACGCGCTGTTGCCGACGCCGTGACTGTCCCCGTCATCGCATCCGGCGGTGTCGGCACGCTCGACCACCTTGTGGAAGGTGTGCGAGATGGCCACGCCAGTGCTGTCCTGGCGGCATCAATATTTCACTTCGGAACGTATTCGATCCCTGCCGCCAAAAAGCACATGGCGAGCGCGGGCCTCGCCATGCGTTTGGATCGATGACCGGCAGTCGTCACCGTTAGGCGATCAGCAGGTGGCCGCCGTTATACAAATCGGCAACTGAGTTGAACCTCACGCCATCCAATTCGACGACGTTGACGAATGCGGTTCCAATCTTGACCGAAACCGTGGTGTCGCCTGACGCGAACGAGACACGGATGAAATCGGCCATACTACCGGAGCCGATGGTTACTAGCTTTGTGAAATCGAGCACATCGCCAGCGCTAAAGTCGGTGATCATGTCGACACCGCGGTTCGATCCCACGTCCGTTTTTTCCCACATGAAACGGTCAGAGCCTGCGCCACCAGAAAACACGTCCGCTCCAGCCAAGCCGCGGAAGGTGTCGTTGCCCGCCCCGCCGTCAATCCGATCGACGCCAGTTGAGCCTTTGAAAGTATCGGCAAAGTCGGTGCCGATAATTTTTTCAATATCCGCACCAAAAATCGTGTCGGTGCCGGTGCTCGCACCAACGATGGTCTTTTTGGATAAATCGGTGGTGATCGCAGACGCTGCACTTGCAAAGCTCAACGTATCGTAACCGGTGCCGCCCGCGTAGACGTCGTTGCCTTCTTCCCCAAAGAAGAAATCATCTCCACTTTGGCCGAACAGATGGTCGTTACCGCTGCCGCCGTAGATCGTGTCTTTGCCGCTACCGCCTTCGATGCGATCGGCGCCTGCGCCGCCATATAACGTGTCATTGCCGCCGTTGCCGTACAGTTTATCGTTGCCGAAGCCACCGTTGATCGTGTTGCCACCGCTATTCCCGCTGAGCGTCACGCCGGTTGAATCCATCTTGACCGTGATGCTCGCGCTCGACGTGGCGCTGCCGCCCGTTGCTTCCGTGGCAGTTGCGTCGACTTGGATGGTGTAGGTCGCGAATGTCGATGTGGTGACCGTCAAGCCGACGAGGTCGTCGGCGGTTAGCGACCAGCTGCCATCAGAATTTTGCACGCCAGCTGACAACGTGCCGCCGGTCGGAATATTCGAAATGCGGATGGCGAGATTTTCCGAGCCATCCGTGTCGACCGGGGCTGCTGCGATGTCGAGTGCGACGGTGACGTTGTCCCACTGGTCGTCTTCACCGGTTCCAGCCAACAAAAGCGCAATGATGTTTGAAGGCGGTAGCGGGACCTCTGGAATGATCACAGGATTGACCAGCGATAGCGTTGGTTTGTCGGCCATGGCGCTGACTATGACATCAACGCGCTGCTGGACGACTGCGCCTGCTGGGTCCTTGATCGCGACAATAAATGAATCCACGCCGCTGAAGTTTGCGGTCGGAGTGTAGCTGTAGGCTCCGGTCGATGTGTTCAGGCTGACGGTGCCGCGTGTCGGGTTGGTTGCGACCGACCAAGCCAACACATCACCATCGATGTCGGAAGCCAAAACGACCCCTGAAACTGATTTGTCTTCTTGCGTGCTGGTTGCCGACGTTGCAGCTGTCACCGGCGCATCGTTCACGGCATTGACGGTGACGGAAACTGTCTGAAGTGTTTGCGCACCGTTTGCATCCGTCGCAACAACTTTGAATACATCGGCGCCGTTAAAATTCGCATTCGGCCGGTAGGCGTATGCTCCCGTCGTCGGATCGAACGTGATCGTGCCTTTCGATGGACCCATCGCCATCGACCATGAAACCGTATCGCCATCGGCGTCGGTTGCGGTAACTTGGCCCTGGATTGCCGTGTCTTCGTTGGTCACGATCGAAGCGCTCGACGATATTACCGGCGCATCGTTGACTGATGCGACCGAGATCGTGATGATTTGGTTGGTCGTTGCGCCATCGGCATCTGTTACGGCAACTTCAAAACTGTCACCGCCATTAAAATCCGGGTTCGGCACGTACGCAAAGGCGCCCGTCGCGTTATCGAATTTGACGGAGCCATGCTCTGGCTTGCTGACGAGTTGGTAGTTGAGTTGCGCGGTTTCGATGTCAGAGGCGACAACCTGGCCGTAATAGACCGTGTCTTCGTTGGTCTTGATTTCGAGGACCGGCTCGACAACTGGTGCATCGTTGACGGAGTTGACGGCGATTTTGATCGTTTGCGTGGTTGTCGCGCCGTGGCCATCGGTCACGATGACGTCGAAGCTGTCGTCGCCGAAGAAATTAGCGTTGGGCGTGTACGTGTATGAGCCCGTTGAGTCATCCAGCACAACGATGCCGTTGGCTGGTTTGGAGCTCAGCGACCAGGTGAGTGTATCGCCATCCACATCGGAGGCCACCACTTGCCCGACAACAGCCATGTCTTCGTCCGTTTTAATGTCCGTAACGGGTTCAGTGACCGCGGTATCGTTGACGGACGCGACCGAGACGTTGACGGTTTGAGTGACGGTTGCGCCCTTGGGATCAGCGATCGTCACGGTGAATTTATCGGCGCCAAAAGCGTCGGTGTTTGGCGTGTAGACGTAGGCACCCGTCGCGGCGTTTAACGTCAATGTGCCGTGGGCGGGCCCGGCTGTGACGACATACGACAACGTATCGCCGTTCGCGTCGGTCGCAACGATTGCGCCGCTCAGAGACATGTCTTCGTCGGTCGAAGCCGTAACGTATGCCGCTGCGGTTGGAGCCTTGTTCAAGAAGGCATCGATCGGTGTTTCAACGCCGTCGAGCATGATTCGCGCGACTTCAAAGTTTGCCAGCGTCAAGCCGAGCGCCGATAAAACCAGTGATGGTCCGGCTGTTTGGGTCGCCAACACTGACACCGAACCAGCTGACGCCAATTGCGACTGCATGAAATTTTTCAAGGTCTGCAAATCGGCGCGCATCGCGTCGGTCAAGGTTGCAGAATTGAGTTCGACAATGACCGTATCGACGCCGGAACCACCATCGATCGTGTTTGAACCAGCACCACCTGACAACACGTCGTCACCGGTTCCGCCATACAGCTTGTCGTTGCCATCGCCGCCGTTGAGGCGATCGTTGCCGCCGTCGCCGTACATCGTGTCATCACCAGCGTCGCCGTAGATCGTGTCGTTGCCGCCGCCGCCGAAAAAGCCGTCGTTGCCGTTACCGCCGTGCAGCGTGTCGTTGCCAGCGTCGCCGGTCAACGTATCCGTGCCATCTCCGCCAAAAATTTCGTCGTCACCAGCGCCGCCATTGAGGCGATCGTTACCAGCCCCACCTTCCATCACATCATTGAGTGCCGTGCCGACAAGAACATCATTGCCAGCAGTACCGGTAATCGTCGCCATTTTGAAACCTTGTGTCAGCTCAGCCCAAGTCCCCGATCAACACGTGTTACAGCAAAGGCCATAACCTCCCGTTCGAACCGGCGATTCAATTCGCGGCGAGATTTTAGCAATTTGTAAATGGTGCGGTTAAGCGGGCTTAACGCTTGAGCTGCGGCTCGGGCGTCTTAGCTTTGAACACACACAAATCGACGATCGGGCATCGCCAACATTCAGGCGTGCGGGCTTTGCACAAATAGCGGCCGTGCAAAATAAGCCAGTGATGCGCGTACATGCCAAACTGCGCTGGAATGACACGCAACAGGTCAGCTTCGACGGCAAGCGGATTTTTACCTTTTGTTAATCCCACGCGATGGGCAACGCGAAAGACGTGCGTATCGACCGCCATCGTCGGCTGACCGAACGCCATGTTCATAACAACGTTCGCCGTCTTGCGTCCCACACCCGGTAACGTTTCGAGCACGTCGCGATCGGCTGGCACCTCGCCACCAAAATCGTCGATCAAGCGCTGCGACAACGCGATGACGTTTTTTGCTTTGTTGCGAAACAGTCCGATGGTGCGGATCAGGTTGCGAACCCGGTCTTCACCCAACGCGACCATTTTTTCTGGGTGGTCGGCCAGCTGAAACAGCGCGCGCGTTGCTTTGTTGACGCCAACGTCGGTCGCTTGCGCTGAGAGGACAACGGCGACCAACAAGGTGTAGGGATTGCTATGTTCGAGCTCGCCTTTGGGTTCAGGATTTGATGCCGCGAACAAACTGAATATGCGATTGATCGATTCCAAATCTGGCCGTCGACCGCGTTTTGTGGGCTTGTTCGGCTTGTTCGGCGTTTTGGTGGTAGGCTGATCCCGCTCGTTGATCAGACGCTTGCGTTTTTCCAGCGAAGGTTTGACAGTCTTTTTCGCGGCGATCGTTTTGTGCGCGGGGCTCACGGCTTTCTTTTTGTTTGTCACGTCGTGGCCTTTGTCTATGTCAACGCGTCGTCGCGCATGTCCAACACTGCGGAATGAGCATCGCACTATGGTTCAAGGTTCGGCAATCAACGATCGTCAGGCCGATGGGCCATCGGCTGCGACAGCGAATTTCGTTCTTCATGCGCACCGATCGCTTAGTCCCCGCGGTTTTTTAGTATTGATGAGTTTGATTGGCCTCGTCAGCTTTGTCGTCGGGATCGGTTTCTTGTTGATTGGCGCTTGGCCGGTGTTCGGGTTTTTCGGGCTCGACGTGGCATTGATCTATTGGGCGTTCAAACTCAATTATCGCGCGGGGGAGCTGTATGAAGTGGTCAGCGTCTCGCCAGAAAATCTGAAATTATCCCGTCATCATCCAACCGGCCGGGTTGAAGACTACGAATTCAACCCTTACTGGGCGCACGTGCGGTTGACGACCGATCGCCCAGACGGCCGGACGTCCTTGCGGCTGGCGGCGCAGGGTCGCGAGGTGGCCTTCGGACAATTTTTAACGGACGATGAACGTCGTGCTTTTGCCGAAGCGTTGACCGGCGCACTGTTGGCGTCGCGGGGCGCGCACGGTTTTTGAGCGCGAACTGTGGCCGCCGGGTTCAATCGTCGTCGCGCACCATTGTCAGCGCCGCCTGTCGATCACCAGATTTGAGTTTCAAAAATTGCGTCCGCGCTGCTTTCACGTCGCGTTCGGCGCCGGTTAGCGATGCGGCTTTCAGCGCCTTAACGGCTGCGTGATCCGCGCCGCAAATGAACTCCAGCGCCTTGGCTAAGCGGCCCATCATTTTGGAATCGATTTTTGTCTCATCCATTGGAACGTCGACCTGCTTCGATCACTTGAAGCGCCCGCCCTTTTGCAGCACTTCGATTTTGTAGCCATCGGGATCTTCGATAAAAAAGAAACGCCCAAACGGTTGGCCATCATGCGTCATCTGTTTGATGTCTTTCGGCCGCAAGCCAACGGACGCCATGCGCGCATGTTCCGCGTCCAAGTCGTCGACGACGACCGCCATGTGGCCATAGCCGTTGCCAAGTTCGTAGTCTTGGCTCTGGCCTTTGTTGACGGTCAGTTCGACTTCGAAATCATTCTCGGCATTGCTCATGTAAATCAGCGTAAAATCCGGCCAGTCACGGCGATCGGCAATCTGCAGACCAAAGCTTGTTTGATAAAACGCGACCGAGCGCGCTTCTTCGCGCACGCGTACCATCATGTGAACGACTTTTGCCATTGCGACCCCTTAAAAGCGCGTCACAGCCACGGCCGATCAGCGCCCGCTTTCTTTTCATATTGCGCGATAGAATTTGCTTTTTCGAGCGTCAACCCAATGTTATCGAGTCCGCTCAGCAAGCAGTGTTTACGGAACGGATCAATTTCAAAGGCGATGACGCCACCGTCTGGTCCGCGAATCTTTTGCGTCTCAAGATCGATGGTGATGGTGGCGTTGGCGCCGCGGTTGGCATCGTCCATCAGCTTGTCAACATCGGCTTGCGGCAGGCGGATCGGCAAAATCCCGTTCTGAAAGCAGTTGTTGTAGAAGATGTCGGCAAAGTCTGGCGCGATCACGCAGCGAATGCCGAAATCCAGCAACGCCCACGGCGCGTGCTCGCGGCTTGACCCGCAGCCGAAGTTATTACCGGTGACGAGAATTTTTGCCGCCCGGTATTGCGGTTTGTTGAGCACGAAGTCTGAAATTTCCGCGCCGCTCGCCTGATCGTAACGCATTTCGTAAAACAGCGACTTGCCAAGGCCCGTGCGTAAAATCGTTTTCAGAAATTGCTTTGGAATGATCATGTCGGTGTCGATATTGCGCAGTGGCAGGGGTGCTGCGATGCCGGTGAGGGTGGTGAATTTATCCATGTCGCGCTCCTGCGAAATCGTTTTCGGTCTGTGTCTTCGGCAATACGGTGGTTGGCACGTCCACTGTGGCTGCAGCGCTCATGCTCGAAGCGCATCAGCCAGCGCCCTGAAGTAGCCCTCAGCCGAGGTCAGCCGTGTTGCATGTTGAAACGCCGCCCGATCGGCCATAGCTGCCGCAAGATCGAACGGCTGGAGATACTCGAGCCGCCGTTTAACGCCCGCGGGCTTGCGTCCGTCAAGGTGCTGTTCGAGGGCTGCCAAAATGGTTTCGACGTAGCCACTGATCCGGCCAAGCTCGCGCGTGGCAGCCAACAGCGCGGTTTGGTCGTCCGGTTGGTCTTCAAGCGTCGCCAGCGCCGTCGCGGCCCGCGCCAGGGTGGCTGCGATTTCCTCGGCATACAACGCCACGCGCAGCCGTTTGGCATGGTCCAATTTCGCCAGCTCACCGGCCCACTGGAACAGGGTCTCAGCCAGGGCCATCAGGCGCTGGGCGTAGTCAAAAAACCGCATCTTTCAGCTCGCAGTCGCTTCAATCTCTAAGCGATCGTAGGAGCCTGCGAAGCAGCGGGGATAAGTTATTTTATGGTCGGATCATCGTAGCATTTTCGCATGTAGGCGCAGCGGTGACTGCCTGAAAAATGCATGCTGTCAGCTTTGGCTGGCGAGATGAACGCGCAGACCTCTTCGAGGCCTTCGGGCGATAACCATCCTTGGCGGCGGCCGCGTTGGACAGCAAAGCAGTCGGCTGTCTCCTCATCGGGTCCGCGGAACTGATGGCCGCACTCGTGGGCGAAGATCCACTGTTTGACGGGCGTCGACACGCGGTCGAGCAGGCGCGGGTTCATGATCAGGAAGCCGGGATACGCGGCGCCGTAATCATCGAGTTTACTGTCCGTAACGGTCGGCCTTTGACCACACAACTGGCTTTGACCATCGAGTTTGAATTGACCGGGTGGAATGATCTCCGCCTCCCCGCCGACGTGATCCACATATTCTTCCGGCGTCGGGGTTGTGTCCTGAGCGGACACGCTCGACGCGACCCCAATCGCGGCCGCACCTGCCAACGCCAAAACGGCGAACGCGCCCCTTAAAACTCTCGCTACACTCAAAGCCATTCCCCGAAATTCGCCCTGAACTCTGGCCCAGACCGCGTCCCCGATGCCCTAGACCGACGCTGTTCCAGTCCGTCCGCGGCTACAACCTGGGGCAGCCCGCGTTGCGGCATAACCCCATCCCATCAAACAACCACGCGCCACGCCTAACGTTCCTAGCACGACTGAATCAACCGTTTCCTAAGCCGTCACGTCGTTGTCGATGGCCTCCATATCGTCATCTGAGAACCCGAAATGATGGCCGATTTCGTGGATCAATACATGGGCAATCAGATGGCCAAGTTCCTCGTCGCTACCAGCCCATTCGTCGAGAATGGCACGACGATACAAAAATACCATGTCGGGCTCGCGCGAGCTATCAAGCACGCTTTGCTTGTCGATGCTGACGCCCTGATAAAGCCCGGTCAATTCGAACGGATCATCGATGCCGAGTTCAGCCAGTAGATCATCGGTAGCAAAATCTTCGACCCGGATCACGAGGTCGCCAGCCACGGCTCGGAAGGTGTGTGGGATCTTTTCCCAGGCAGCGTGCGCCATCTGCTGAAATTCCCCCAGACTGGGCGGCGTCGCCGTCATCCAAGGTAAGCGTGACGTGACCACGTGTCGTCTCCTTTCAAATTTGCTCACTCCCACGTCGATGATGGGAGACGATGCCGTCCGACCATGACGTGAACGAGCGAAATGACAAGCATCGGCGTGCGGTTGTGCTCGATCAGATTTTAACCAAGGCCGCCTGCCTTAACCATGTCGCATTGATCCTGGAGCCACTCTCCCGACGAAAGCGTTATGTGATTTAACCACCCAGATATTCGTTCGGGTTTTGAGAGTATTAGCTATGCAGTCGAAGACGAATTCTAAATTGGCCGCGCCGTCCGACACAGGTCCGGCAGCAATGACGTCGGCCGCGCCAGTTACGTTCACACCGCGCCAGAGCAATGTGCTTTCAGGCACCGCGAAATTTCCCTTCGATATGCATGTGGCGACCGTCAAAGACGATCGCAATGATGCATTTCGATTGCGCTTTAGGGCCTACGACGCGGCAGGATTTCCCCCCGACGATGCAAGCGGCAGCTTCACGGATGCGGCCGATACGTTGTCGACGACGACCGTCATCACCGCCTACGATGCTGGAAAGTGCGTCGGCACCTTGCGGGTCTGTTTCAGCCAACCGTGGCAGCCGGTGACCAACCTTCCGTGCGCCGCCTACTATCCCGCGATCAGAAGCATCAAAGCGAGCGCGGGCGGGGCGTTGGTCGAAGTCGGGCGGTTGGCAATCGACCCTGAACTCACCAACACATCCTATCGGACGACGCTGTACGCCGCTCTGGTTCGCGCAGCTTTCATTGCGGCCCAAGCTGGTAACGGCTCACACATCCTGGTCACAACCCGGCCAGCTGGCGTTCCGTTTTATAAGGCTATGCTCGGCTTCCATGCGGTTGGAGAGCCAGCCATGTATCCGCCCGGTGATTTGCCGGTAACGTTGCTGGCTGGCACAATTGGCCAAGCGGCGATGAAGCAGCGCGCACAAAATGCGTTCTTCCGCATCACGCTGGACGAGATCGCAAGCATGCGGTTGGCTCTCGGTGATGTCATCGCCAAGCCATCGCAGTCACTTAAAGGCACTGTGAGCACGGGTGCCTAGCCATCGTCGAAGCTGACGATCAGCTTTCAGCGTAAG
>JANMII010000216.1:0-4811 GCA_031375665.1 Hyphomicrobium sp. | reverse complement strand
TGGGTTGCTGGGACGTGGCGCAGCGCTGCCAAAACATCTACCGGCGCATCGATCGTTACCCAACCCGCCTGTTTGCCTGACTGTTCGCCCGCCTCGCCACCCGATTGGCGGCGCAGCTTGTGGCGCTCAATGCGGTCCGCCATCTCGGCATCGAAACTTTGCGCCGTTGCGATGTAGGTCCACGGTCCGGGCGCCGCCATCACCAAAGCTTCCGCGTGCTGACTTTTGCCAGAGCGCGCGCCACCAAGCACAAGGGTTAATTTAGCTGGGTTCTGTGGCGCCATGGCATGCGATTGAGATTGACGGGGGTAAGCCTCGGCACTTATGGGTTTAGGTACGGTTCCCCGCAAGGGGATTAAAAGGGAATGCGGTGTCAGGGTCGCCTCTGCTCGATGAGTGGAGGCCCTTCTGGAAGCCGCAGCTGCCCCCGCAACTGTCAGCAGAGAGTTGAAGGCGCAAATCACCACTGGAATTTTCGAGCCGCTGTAGAGGCGGTCTTAAAGGCTCTGGGAAGGTGGCCTGAAACGACGACCTGCAAGCCAGGAGACCTGCCGTCCGATTAACCACAATGCCGCCGGGTGGGCGGATAGGAGGACTTCATGACGACAACGACTTTATCCCCAGCGACAGCGACCCCAGCCGTAACTCCGGCAATGGCAGACATGCGCGCGATCTGCGCGGCGGTGTTTATGCTTGGTGCAGGCCTCGTGTTCATGGTGGGCTTTGCTCACTCCAGCGTGATGCACAATGCAGCGCATGACACACGCCACAGCCTTGCGTTTCCCTGCCACTGAGGAGCCAGCGCAATGCTGACGCGACTTCTGTCCGCCGGTCTGTTGGCCGGGGTGCTCGCTGGCATATGCGTCGCTAGCTTGCAGCATCTGACGACAACCCCGCTCATTTTGAAGGCCGAGACCTACGAGAACGGTTCAGCGGCAATAACGCCGCACGATCACTCGAGTCGGCAGAGCGAGCAGCCTGCGGTGGTGGTTTTGGTTCACGCCGCGGCTGAACCGAGCGCTGGATCTTCCGCGACAACTGGTAGCTTAACTGAATGGGCACCCGGTGACGGGTTGGAACGCACAATAGCCACCACCGTTACGACCATTGGCGCGGCTGTCGGCTTTGGCTTGATGCTGCTGGCCGTGATGCTGGCATCTGGCGCCAAAATCACGACATCGTCCGCAGCGCTCTGGGGTGCCGCTGGATTTGCTGTGACCGCGCTGGCTCCGGGCCTCGGCCTGGCGCCTCAATTACCCGGCAGTGCTGCAGCCGACATTGTGCTGCGCCAGTCGTGGTGGCTTGCAACAGCCGCTGCAACGGCGGTCGGTTTGTGGCTGATGTGGCGAACGCCATCGCGAGGCATCATTGCTGCCAGCCTCATTCTTATAGCTTTGCCCCACGTGGTCGGTGCGCCCCTGGGTGGTGATTATGCCAGCGCGGTACCAGCCGAACTGGCCGCACAGTTTACATCATCATCGCTGGCGGTTCATGCCATCCTGTGGGTTTTGGTCGGAACGCTGGCTGGATACTTTTGGGATCGTGATCCCGCCGCCACGACGTAACGTCCTACTGTTTGCGTAACGGATTTTTCCATGACTGCCCCCTCGGCAACAGTCTTTGTCTGCACCAGCTGCCGCCGCCGCATCGCTGAAGGCGACGGCGACGATAACTTTGATCGTCCCGGTGCCGGGCTTGCGAGCGAGCTGCAATCGCAGTTGGCAAACGACGAGACGATTTTGGTCGTCGCAGTCGATTGCCTCGCTGTTTGCAAGCGGCCTTGCACGGTGGCGCTTGTCGGCGACAACAAGTGGACCTACCTCGTCGGCGACCTCGATGCAGCCCAGCACGTCGACGAAATCGTTGCTGCCGCCCGCGCTTTCGCCCAATCAGAAAATGGCATCGTGCCGTGGAAAGAACGCCCGCAGACGTTCCGCAAAGGCGTCATCGCCCGCGTTCCACCGATCGGCTTCAAATACCCGGAGGCTGCTGAATGACGCCTAAAACGCCCATTACTATCATCACCGGCTTTCTCGGAGCTGGAAAGACGACACTCATTCGCCATGTGATCGAAAATGCCAACGGTCGCCGGCTGGCACTCGTGATTAACGAATTTGGCGACGTTGGCGTGGATGGCGCGATCTTGCGATCGTGCGGCATCGAGAGCTGTCCTGAAGACAACATCGTCGAGCTGACCAACGGCTGCCTGTGCTGCACGGTCGCCGATGATTTCGTGCCAACGCTCGAAGCCCTGCTCTCGCGAAACCCAAAACCCGATCACATCATCATTGAGACATCCGGCCTCGCGTTGCCCAAGCCCTTGCTGAAAGCCTTCGAGTGGCCAGACATCCGCTCGCGCGTGACGGTCGACGGAGTTGTAGCGGTGGTCGATGGACCGGCGGTCGCGGCTGGACGCTTTGCCGACGATCCAGCGAAGCTTCAAGCACAGCGCGAAGCCGACGACTCCATCGATCACGAAAACCCGCTTGAAGAAGTCTATGAGGATCAATTGCTGTGTGCTGATCTGGTCGTGCTGAATAAAGCGGACCTCCTCGACGACGCGTCGATCGCCAAGCTGTCGAACGATATTCGCGCTGCTATACCAAGCACCGTCAAAGTTATCTCGGCGCGCGATGGCAAAGTGCCAATCGACGTGCTGCTCGGATTGCTTGCGGCTGCCGAAGACGACGTTGCGGCGCGGCCATCGCACCACGACGGCGAAGAGGGCCACGATCACGACGATTTCGAAACCTTCATTGTCGATGTGGCATCGGTTGCGGCACCCGCCGATTTGGCTGCGCGTGCAAAGCGCGCTGCTGTCGACCACGATGTCTTGCGCATTAAAGGTTTTGCAGCCGTCGATGGTAAGCCAATGCGGTTGCTCTTGCAGGGCGTCGGCGAGCGCGTCGACACGCGCTACGATCGACCTTGGACGGCTGATGAAACACGCCAGGGCCGCCTCGTCGTGATTGGCCAAAAGGGGCTTGATCGAACGCGGATCAGCGCGATCTTAGAAGGCCGTAGCTGATGCACGTGCTCGTCCGCGAGAGTGGGTCGCTTGATCAATCGGCAGCAGCCGAAGATCTCGGACTGGCTCCGGCGGACATCGTGGCACTTTCGTTTTCCGATAGCGATTTGACGACTCTGGCATCCGCGTGGATGAGCGTTTCGCCCGCAACGACTCTCAGCCTGGCGCATCTCTCGCGCTTGCTGCATCCGATGTCGGTCGATCTCTTCTGCGACGCGACCTTACCCGGCACAAAAGCTGTTCTGGTTCGCTTGCTCGGTGGTCTCGACTACTGGCGCTACGGCTGCGAGCAACTGCTGCAAGCCTGCCGGGAGCGATCAATCGCACTCGCGATCGTTGCGGGTGACGGCCGACCCGATCCGCGATTGTGCGACTACTCGACTGTTTCTGTCAGCGATCTTGCTGCAATCGAAGCGTTACTGGACGCGGGCGGCAGCGACAATGTGCGTGCAGCGAGCCTCGGCCTCATTGCGCGCGCGAACGGCAGCACACAGGCGCTTTCAGCTCCGCAAGCGCTGCCGCAGTTCGGCGTCTTCAGAAGTCACAGCGCGGTGACCGCTACGACAACTGAGACCGCCCCGACAGCTGCGATTGTCTTTTATCGGTCCTTCGTGCTGGCTGGCGATACCGCGCCGATCGATGCGTTGACCGACGCTTTTACAGCCCGCGGTATGAACGTGTCGGCGCTGTACGTGCCAAGTCTTAAAGCGCCCGATGCCGCAGCATGGTTACGCACTGAGCTGACAGCGCGTAGGCCTGACGTGATCCTGAATGCGACAGCGTTCGCCGCCAACGATCCCGAACATGGGTCGCCCCTCGACGTCGCGGGATGTCCTGTCCTGCAGGTTATTTTGGCATTGCTGTCACGTGACGCTTGGTTGCAATCACAGCGCGGATTAACGGCTGCCGATCTCGCCATGCACGTCGCGCTGCCGGAGATCGACGGTCGACTGACCGCTTGCGCGATTTCTTTCAAGCAACTCGACACGGAAAATTCGGCGGCTGGCTTCACGCCAATGCGACATATGCCGGACGACGACGGCATTGCCCACGCCGCTGACCTCGCGATGCAGTGGGCGGCGTTGCGGCGCAAGCCGTCATCGCAGCGGCGCATCGCACTGACACTGTCGACATATCCCGGTCGACAGGATCAGATCGCCCATGCCGTTGGTCTCGATGGTCCAGCGAGCGCTGCGGCTATCATCACTGAACTGTCAGAGCATGGTTACGCCTGCGCGCAAGCACCGATGAGCGGCCGCGCCGTCATTACGGCCTTGACCACAGGCGCTGAGGTGACATGGCACGTCGATGACTATGAAGCGGCACTGGCTCGTTGCGACAATCAATTCGTCGATGCCGTAAGGGTTGCGTGGGGTCCAGCGGCTGATGATCCAGCCTGCCGCGATGGCATCATGCATTTGCCGATCCGCTGCTTTGGCAATTTGCTTTTGTGTTTGCAGCCGGACCGTGGCTCAGTGACCGACAGGAAGACCGGCTATCACGATCCGAACCTGCCTCCGCGTCACGGCTATGTCGCGTTTTATCTGTGGCTACGGACTGTAGGACGGATCGACGCGCTGATTCATCTCGGCGCTCACGGGACGCTCGAATGGTTGCCGGGAAAGGCTGTTGCGTTATCGGCGTCGTGCGCGCCGCGCGCGCTGCTCGCAGCAACGCCGGTCATTTATCCGTTCATCGTCAATGATCCGGGTGAAGCGGCGCAAGCCAAACGCCGGATTAGCGCCGTCACGCTTGGCCACAAAACGCCACCTCTCATTCGAAC
>JANMII010000215.1:0-3004 GCA_031375665.1 Hyphomicrobium sp. | reverse complement strand
AGCGAGGGCGCGCGCATAGGCTGTTCGGTCGTGGATGATGGCAACGGGTCCGCTGCGCGCTAATTGCGCAAGAATGGCGCCTGCCGCTTCACCTTGGCGGTCGTCGCGGCCATCGAGACGAAAAACGGTCGGACCGGATCGTTTGGCTGTCAAAGCCGGATGACGGTTGGCGGTTGCGATGAAGAGAATGTTTTCGCGGCCATAAATATCTGCCGCTGCAAGCGCTGGATGGATACACGGATGGCCGAGGACGAGGGCGACGCGCTGCTGGACGAGACCGCGCGCCACGGTTTCGGCTTTTGTACGATCGCAGCCATCGTCGACGATTATTACGCGGAGCTTTTTGCCGAGCAGTCCGCCGGACTGGTTGATCGCGGCGACGAACGCCGTTGCTGCTGCAGCGATGCGCTCGGTGGCGGAAACGAAAGGTTTTGATGCGTTGGCGTTGGCTTGCGGCCCGACGACGGCAATAACGATCTCGCTTGGCGACGCAGTTGGGGTTGCGATTGTTTTCGTCTCAACGGCGTTGGCATGAGCAACCGTTATCATCGGTGGCGTAGCGATCGCGGAAGTCAGCGACCACATCAGTGACGCGGCTAACAACGTGCAAGGTGATTGCCGACACGTGGCGTCATTCGAGGCAGGCTGCGCATAGATACGGCCCGCAGGGCGCGATGGCCACAGGTAAGGGAGCCGTGGCAACGGGGTGACCTGGACATCGCTTGCGTCGGACGATGGCGGTCGCCTAGGGTTGAGAAGAAGCAGGGGTTCAAGCGCAACGCGGCTCAGGTCAACGGCTTGCGCTGTAAAATCTGACCAAACCTTTTTGGCGCGGCGATAGCGCGGCTCTAAAAGGTTGGCGTGTGGTCGACGAATACTCGGGGGACGCGGCATGGATTTTCTTTATCGCAAAAAGCCGATCACCGGCCACAACGACGAGTCTGGCCTCAAACGCGTTCTAAGTGCAACCGACCTGACACTTCTTGGCATCGGCGCCATCATCGGCACCGGCATCTTCGTGCTGACGGGTCATGCGGCGGCGACCCAGTCGGGTCCGGCGGTCGTGCTGTCGTTCGTGGTCGCGGGGCTGGCGTGCGCATTCGCTGCACTCTCGTATTCGGAGTTGGCGTCGAGTGTCGGGGGTTGTGGCAGTGCTTATGGTTACAGTTATGCAGCCTTCGGTGAGTTTCTGGCCTGGATCATCGCGTGGGATCTCATTCTTGAATACGGCGTGTCAGTGGCAGCCGTCGCTAATGGCTGGTCGGGTTATTTCAACAATGCGCTGACGGCGGTTGGGCTCGCATTGCCCGACGCTCTGACCAAGGGGCCGACGCCGGCTGCGTGGAATCAATACCTCGGCGGAGCCTTTGAGTGGTTTGGCTTTAATCCGGCCGATGAGGCCGTCGTGAAAGCTGGCATGGGCGGCATTGTCAACCTGCCGGCCGTTGGCATCATTTTGCTGCTGATGCTGTTGCTGATCGCGGGCATCCGCGAGAGCGCACGGGTCAATGCGGTCGCCGTCGCAGTCAAACTGCTGACGATCGCGATTTTTATCGCCATTGCGCTGTTCAATGTGCAGCCGGAAAATTGGTCGCCGTTCATGCCGTTCGGGTGGTTCGATACAACGGCTGACGGCAAGACCATCGGCGTGCTGGCTGGCGCGTCCTTGGTGTTTTTCGCCTACGTTGGGTTTGATGCCGTGTCGACGGCTGTTGAGGAAGCTCGCGAACCGCAACGCGACGTGCCGATCGGCATTCTGGGATCGCTGGTGTTTTGCACGGCGATCTACATTGTAGTGGCCGGGTTGTTGACCGGCATCGTACCCTATGGCGATCTCAATGTGCCCTCACCGGTCGCCCACGCGTTGCAGTTGATCGGTTACAATTGGGCCTCGGCCTTGGTTGCGACAGGCGTGATCTTCGGCCTGACAACGGTCATGCTCGTCTTGTACTATGCATTGACGCGGATCATCGTCGCTGTCTCACGCGATGGGCTGTTGCCGCCGTATTTTGCGGTCGTCAACCCGAACACGCAGACGCCGGTTCGAACGACGGTGATCACCGGTCTGATCATGGCATTCATGGCAGGCGTTACCCCGCTTGGCGTGTTAGCCGAGTTGGTGAACATCGGCACGTTGGCTGCGTTCGTGATCGTGTGCGCTGGCGTGATCATGCTGCGGATCACCCATCCCGATATGCCAAGGCCGTTCAAGATGCCATTTGGGCTGTTACTGCCGATCTTGGGCGTGTTGTCATGCGGCGCTTTGATTGCGTTTTTGCCGCTGGTCACGCACGCGCGGTTTGCGATTTGGCTGGCGGCAGGGTTGGTGATTTATTTCTTTTACTCGATCCGCCACAGCAAGCTGGCCCGCCGCTGACTGGCCCGCCGCTGAATGGTGTAATGGTGACCGGTGCTGGAGTGACGCGAGCGCGCGTGAGGACCAGTTAGATGACGTTGTGGGTGCCGTCGCAAAACGGTTCGTCGTCGGTCGCCTTGCAGCCGCAGATATTGTAGGACCCAGTGCGTTCGGCCGTGAATTTGAGCGGCTGAAACGAGGTTCCCTTATGGCCGCCGTCGCAAAACGGTTGCTTCGCCGAACGGCCGCACCGGCAGTACCAGTAATCCCGACCTTCTTGCAATTCGACGGTGTAGGGACCCGATTGGGCGACAACGGCTTCGTCCGACATCGTGACGTGGTCTCCCGCTTGCAATTGAGGTAGCGCTGCCGACGTAGCGCTGGGCCGTGTGCCGCCGCTTACGCTGCCGTTCGATTAAAACGGCGGCGCTACGCTATGAAATTCCAAAAAGGTCGGTAGCTCGTTTACGGCATATCGGCAAGGCCGCACGTGGCCGAAGCGGGTCGTCGTATCCGCCCATATTGGCGGGGCGGGGCGATCTCTGGTTGGCATGCGAAGCGGCCGAAGCAATGCTCCGGCCGTGGAATTTGTAGTGATCTGTGCTGTTGACCTGGTCCAGGGATCAGTTGGTCGCGACGGCCGTGCCT
>JANMII010000312.1:0-11086 GCA_031375665.1 Hyphomicrobium sp. | reverse complement strand
GTTGCCGGTTCGGACCCGGGCAGCGCGATGTTGCGAGCTTCAGCGTCCGGCAGGTCAGCGATGTTTACTTTTTCGGCTGCAGCGATCTCGTCTTTCGTGCGGTTACGAATGAACACCGGTTTGCCGCGCCACATCACCGTGATGGCCTGGCCTTCCTTGACCGGCGACAAATCGATTTCCGTCGACGCCAAGGCCTTGGCGCTGGCGTCCGGGTTCATCTGATTGACGAACGGCCAAATCAACGACGCGGCGCCAACCGCTGCAAAAGCGTTGCCAGCGATGACTAAAAAGTCCCGACGGTTTTCGTCTTCGACGTTAGTTGCCACGAATGCCTCCGACGAGAGCCTGCTCGACCCTCACAGTTGAAGATACGCTAACGGCGTTGCGCACAGTTCACCGGCGAGCCGGTCCTGCGCTGCACATCAGCAAAAAATATATAAGAATCTCTCGGCTTCAGAGCGCCGTTGTGACAGCGTTTTAGATACCTCTCAAGGCCGCCATCGTCGCGGGCCGAGAGGCAATTTGGCGCATCAAACCGACTAGACACGTGTATAGCGACAGCGCCACCTCGGCGCCATGCGAATTGCGCTTTACCAACCCGACATCGCCCAGAATACCGGAACCATCTTGCGATTGGCTGCATGTTTTGCGACGTCGGTCGATATTATTGGCCCAACGGGCTTCGACATGACCGACAAAGCGATGCGCCGGGCGGGCATGGATTACCTCACGCACGCCGATTTCATCCGCCACGACAGCTTCCAATCATTCCAGCGCGACCGCGTCAATGCACTCCTTGAACGCGACGACGCTAACGGCGGGATTACCGGCGGGCCCAGCAGCATGCATCGCCGCGTAAGCCAGCGGCTGATACTTTTGACCAGCCATGCCGACGTGTCGATTTACGATTTCAGCTTCCAGGCGAGCGACGTGCTGCTCCTTGGGCGTGAGAGTGCGGGTGTGCCAGAAGCCGTCCACGCCGTCGCCGATGCCCGCATCAAAATACCGATTGCCGCCGGGCTGCGGTCACTCAACTTGGCGGTCGCAGCTGGCATTGCGCTCGCTGAAGGGCTGCGCCAGACACGTGGATTTCCGACGTGAAACTGATCAACGTGAGCCTGGCCAAGTTGCGCGTTGAGAGCACACGTGATCGGCAACGTTTCGGCGCGAGGCTTTCCCGGCCATAACGGCTCGCACCCAGTGCCGGTGATCGCACACGCTCGAAGCTGCCACCGCTCGAAGCTGCGACGGCTCGAACACGCCCACGGTTTCTTGAATGGACCTTCGATGCACTTATGCTATTCGGCCCGTGCGAAATGGTCCGAGAGTGGGACGGGTCCCGTAACGCTCGCACATGGTATTTGCGGCGAGACCGGTCCCGATGAAGCCGGATACACGGTTGCCGCTGACGATCAACGGCCAACGACCGAGACTGATCAGCGACGCTGACCAAGGAGAAATTTATGCGCTTTTCAATGACCCCTACCCGCGCGGCGTTGACGCTGGCAGTCGGCATGGCTGCCGTGATGGTTGCTAGCGCGGCCTTCGCCGATGACGACGATAAGGCCGCCAAAAAGGCCAAGATGAAATTCTGGAATTTGACCGGAGTTGACATCACCGAGTTGCAATTGGCACCGGCTGGGTCCGACAAGTTCGGCGATAATCAAACGAAGAACGACGACAACAACCAAGCTGAAGCCGACGAACGATTGCCGCTGACGGACGTGACGGCAGGAGTTTATGACATTCGCCTGAAAGACAAAGACGGTCGCGCGTGCCTGATTAAAAATGTCGACGTCAAAGACACCGGTCCATATTCGTTTTCGATTGAAGCCGATCAGCTAACAAACTGCAAAACGGGTGCGTAGATAGCCGCAATGTAGCAGCCACGATCGCATGACGTTCGTGACCTCGTCGGCGCTGCATCCTCGTCGTCACATCGCCGTCGTTGCCGTGACATGCAAATCAGGCACCTGATCCGATAGCCCGCGCGACCAGCGCGTGGCGAAGCGGGATCGAGGCGGCCATGCCAATTGCACTACTGCAATTCAACGCATTGATTATCGCGCTCGGCGCAGCGTCGGCACTGGTCTTGCTTACAGCATTGATCGCGGGGCTTAATCAGGCGCGGTATCGGATCTGGCCATGCCCGCCAGCCGGGTCAGCACGCAGCGTGATCTATTGGTCGTCTTTTCGGATCTTGAACATCACCGTCGTGGCACTCGCGCTGATCGCGATTGCAAGTGACGTTGCTGGCGGCACATTCAACGGCATTCGATTTTTGATCGGGACGGCTTCGGCAGCGGTGTTTGCGATTTACCTGCGATCGTTATGGGCATTGGGACATGACGCGACTTATTGCAGCGCGAGTGGCCTCAACACGGCTGGCATTTACGCCTGGAGCCGCAATCCGCAATATGCCACCGCGATCGTCGGCTACGCCTTGATGGCCGTGGCCTCTTTCAGTGCTGCAGTGGCGATGCTCGCGCTGGCACTGATAGCGGTTTACGCGCTGATGGCATTAAACGAGGAGCCGTGGCTGGACGCTAAGTACGGAACGGCTTACGCGCGCTATCGCGCCAACGTGCCGCGCTTTTTCAACGTGCGGCGCGCCCTCCAAGGTTTCACGCGCCCCGATCACACGAGAGATAACCCCACTCCGCACGCCAATTCGCAGATGTGATCATGCCAGCGGTTGCTCGACTGGCGCGTGGCGACGATCGTTAGTACGAACTGCCAAGTGCATTGCGGGTCATGTCAGCGACGGAGACATCGCGTGCTGGTGTCGGCACGGGGCGATCAGCCGACGATGACTGCGACGCCTGCTCGGCTGCCGCCTGCGAGGATTGACCCCCAGTTTGACCCGCAGACTGGCCTGTCATCAGTGTCACGTAGCGCGGTCCGACGGCTGGATACGACAGCCAGGGCAGTACTTCGATCTCCACAGCTTGCGACACGCCAAGCGCTCCAGTGGCTGGCGTCGCGTCGGCGGCTAAACTGGTGGCTGCAGCGGCGCCATCACCGGTTGCATCGCGCGGTGCCGTAATCGAGGCCGTTGAGATCATGGCGTCCGGCGTCGGTTGCGCTGTCATCGCCACCGGAGACGCTGTTGAAGCAGCGGACGATTGTGGCCCAACGGGTTGCGGCTCAACGCTGAGCGGATTGGCGCGCTGCGGTTCGGCTGTGGTGTCAGCCACCGTTCCAGCCTGGGAGTCGGCGTGCGTCGGCGCACCAACTTTCGACGCACCGACTTTCGACGCGCCCTGCCAGCCCGAATTGCTCCAACCCTCTTTGGCCCAGGCCTTTTCGCGGCCACCGGCTTTGCCACGCGCGGACGGCACGGTATTTTGCGCAACGGGCTTTTGAATAACCGGCGCGGGCTGTGGGCCGGCAATTTTCATCGGGATCGTCGGCGCATCCGGAATTGATGAAACAGCGTCGAGGTTGCCAGCACCGGCACGCACCAGCGCCAACTCATGCTGCAGCCGCTGAATTTCAAGATTGTACAGTGACGAGCAATCGAGGCGCTTTGGGATGTCACCAAGCGGAACGATGACGCGGCCATAGAAAGTGCCCTGATCGAATTCGCCGCCGTAGCCCTGCGAACCGATCGCGCCCATGTCGAGATACGCGTTGTTGCTTGCCGTGTTCGATCGGCACGCGGTTCCATCGGCCGCGCGGATTTCATCCTGCCCCGTCGGCAGCGGGACCTGCGGCAGGTTTAGACCGTAGTTGTAGTTCTGACTGCTGTAATACGACGGCACGTTGCCGTTGTTATTGATAAACTGCGCGTCGGCTGGCGTGGCGAAACCCACACCAGCCGCCGCGCAGGCCATCGCAATCAGTTCATTTTGTAAGCGACGAAGCGTCCACATACCTGTGTCCTCACGCGCGTTGTTTGATGAGTGAAGGGCACGGCCTCCGTGCAAACCCTAACCCTGCGCTCCTTCCGGCCTTCGAACGGCACCACGACCATGAAACCGCGATTGTCCTGAGGCGCGAGGGTCGCTGCGGCGGGCGTAACCGCTGCGGCGACCGGAGCAAAAGTTTCGTCGTAGACACGCACTTCAACTTTGATGCGATGCTGATAGGGATTTGCTGGAAACACGCGCAGCGCAAATTTGTCGGAGAAGCTTTTGACTTCACCACGCATGGGCGTCATGGCCTGCGCCCGAACGCTGTCAGCTGACACCACCTGCAGAGCGAATGCCGCGCCACAGATCAGAGCAGCGCGACCAGCGACCGGGTTGATCACTCGCATCGGACAACGACCTCTGCCGCATATGCGCCGCCTGCAAAGTTGCCGACGGATTTCGTTGCGGCCAGATTGATCGTCAAGTTGGTCAGGCCAAGGTTGAGGGTCGTCTCGGTGGTGCCGGGCGTGGCACCGCGTGTGGTGGCGCCGCTGGCCTGATACTGTGTTGAGAAGTTCACGCTGTCGCCGCCGGTCGCTGGCGCGAGTGTGAAGGCTGTCGGTGCGATAGCGCTGACTTTAAAGGTCGTGCCGGTGCTCAAGGCGGCGATGGTGCCTGGAAGGCCGCCAGCAGCAGTTGAACTCAACACGTCAAAACTTGTGTTTGCCGCAAGCGTGCCGGGCGTACCGACGGTGAGCACGCAGGTCGCGGTGACCACGCCGGCAAACGGTACGTTGGCTGTAACGGCAAAGGCATGACCCGAAGTTGCAACAACGGCACCAGCGGCCACGGCGATTTTAAGGAACGAACGCATACTAACTCCCGCTTTGGTTGTGTAATTTTTACATTACACGCTTGACGTGGGGGAGTATGCGCAGCCAAACCTTACGAAGATATAGCTATGACTTGAGCATTGCGGAGCATGGTTAAAAAAGAAATAAACGTCTGATAAACAACAAGAATAAGTTGTTTTCAAACTCTATCATTCAGCTGCTTCGCGGTCCAAAAACCCGCCCGATTGGCGCTGCCAGAGCGACGCATAGATGCCGCCACGGTTGAGAAGATCGGTGTGTGACCCTTCTTCAACGATCCGCCCTTCATCCATCACCACCAATCGGTCCATGGCCGCGATCGTCGATAATCTATGCGCGATCGCGATCACCGTTTTGCCCGCCATCAAGGTCGAGAGGCTGGTTTGGATGGCGGCTTCGACCTCGCTATCGAGCGCGCTGGTCGCTTCGTCCAGAATCAGGATCGGGGCGTTCTTCAGCAGCACGCGCGCGATGGCGACCCGCTGGCGTTGGCCGCCCGACAGTTTGACGCCGCGCTCGCCCACGTGAGCGTCGTAACCGCGCCGCCCACGCATGTCCTCAAGGTTGCCGATAAAACGGTGAGCCTCGGCCTGCTCGGCCGCAATGACGGCGTCGTCGTCACTCGCTTCGGGTCGACCGTAAAGAATATTGTCGCGCACGCTGCGGTGAAGGAGCGATGTATCCTGCGTGACGACGCCGATCTGCGCGCGCAGACTGTCCTGCGTGACGCTGGCGATGTCCTGGCCGTCGATCAGGATGCGGCCACCTTCGAGGTCGTAGAACCGCAGTAGCAGATTAACCAGCGTCGACTTGCCAGCGCCGGAGCGCCCCACCAGTCCAACTTTTTCGCCGGGTTTGATGCGAAGCGAAAGGCCATCGATAACGCGGTTGGCCGAGCCACCGGGTGTGCCTTTGGCCATGCCATAATGAAAGCGGATGGCATCGAAACGCAGTTCGCCTTTAGGAACACGCAATGCCGTCGCACGCGGCACGTCCAGCACGGTCTGCGGGCGCGCGATGGTCTCCATGCCCTCATGGACCACGCCGATATTTTCAAAAATGCCCGAGATGGTCCACATCACCCAGCCCGACATGGTGTCAATGCGGACGGTCAACGCCAGCACCGTTGCAATGGCGCCGGTGCTGATATCGCCGCCGCGCCAGAGCAACAGCGCCGTCGCGCCGACCGCCACCATCATGACGCCGTTGAGACACGACATCACGAGTTCCATCGTCGTGATCAGCCGCAGCGACGCTTGCCATTTTTCCATCTGTTCTTGGAAAGCAACGCGGGCGTAGCTGTCCTCGCGATCGGCGTGGGCGAACAATTTGACGGTCAGAATGTTCGTGTAACTGTCGACGATGCGGCCAACGAGCATCGAGCGCGCTTCAGATGTGGCCGTTGAACGCTCTTTGATGCGCGGCACGAAATAGCGAATGGCGAAGCCGTAAAGCACCAGCCAAACCACCAGCGGCATGGCGAGCCGCCAATCGGCGACTGCAAACAAAACCATCGCGCCGAAAAACTGTACGGCGGCATACCAGATGGCATCGATGGCCTGCACCACGCTTTCGCGCAAGGCTGGCGCCGTCTGGACGATTTTATTGGCGATCCGGCCGGCGAAATCGTTTTGAAAGAAACCCATCGACTGGCGCAGCACATAGCTATGCGTCTGCCAGCGCACACGATTGGTGAAGGTGGTGGCCAGAACCTGGCTTTTCAGCAAATCATGCAGCAGAAAAATCGCTGGCCGAAAAATCAGCGCAAGCGCCGCCATGGCGATGAGCAGCGTGGCATTGTCGGTGAAGAACGCATCGGGGTTTGCTGCCACGCGCATCAGGTCAACGACCTGCCCGATAAAGGCAAACAACATGACTTCCGTCATCGAGCCGAGAAACCCGACGACCAATAGAACCACAAATGCTGGCCAGATCGGTTGGATATAATGCCAATAGAACGCGCCAAGCGTATTTGGCGGACGCACGATTTCCGGCCGCGCGAACGGATCGATGCGGCTCTCAAACCAAGCGTAGATGCGTGCCAGCATGACTAATCCAAACGAACAAAAAGCGCCCGAGGATTGATCTTCCTCGGCGCGGGGCGGTCAAAAGGTTGATTGCGGAACCGGCTTAGGGCTAAGGGTCTTTCTGGTCAAAAACAAGACACGTCACAAATTGGATCCTACTCTTCATGAACGCTCCCACGACCGCGACAGACCAATCGGCACTCGATCAACCAGCCGTCGACCCGTCCGCCCTCAATGCCATGCAGGCCGCCGCACGGGCCTGGTTTGAAAGTCTGCGCGATACGATCTGTGCCAGTCTTGAAAAGCTCGAACGCGATTTGCCGCCCGCGGCCGCTCACGGCGACAGCAAGCCCGGCACCTTTGTTCGCACGCCCTGGGAGCGTACCGACCACACCGGCGCCAAAGGTGGTGGCGGCACCATGAGCATGATGCATGGCCGGGTGTTTGAAAAAGTCGGCGTTCACACCTCGACCGTGCATGGCGAATTCGCGCCCGAATTTCGCAAACAGATTCCAGGCGGCGAAGAAAACCCCAATTTCTGGGCGTCCGGCATTTCGCTGATCGCACACCCGATCAATCCGAACGTGCCAGCCGTGCACATGAACACGCGCATGGTTGTGACGAACAAATGGTGGTTTGGTGGCGGGGCTGATCTGACGCCGGTGCTGGACGCGCGCCGAACGCAAACCGATGCCGACACACTCGCATTTCATGCTGCGATGTATGGCGCCTGCGATCGGCACGCGATTGCCGATTACGCCCGCTATAAGACGTGGTGTGACGAGTACTTTTATTTGCCCCACCGCAAAGAGATGCGCGGCATCGGCGGAATCTTTTATGATTATCTAACGCCAACGCCGGAACAGGGCGGGTTTGATGCGGCGCTGGCTTTCACCAAAGACGTTGGGCTAGCGTTCAACGCGGTCTATCCGATGCTGGTGCGCGGCAATTATCAATCGGGCTACAGCGACGCCCAACGCGAGGAGCAGCTGATCCGTCGCGGCCGGTATGTGGAGTACAACCTGCTTTACGATCGCGGTACCATGTTCGGCCTGCGCACCGGTGGCAACGTCGATAGCATCTTGTCGTCGATGCCGCCGATCGTGAAATGGCCGTAGCGCAATGCAATCAGGCTGTGTGGCAGCGGCTCTGCGGGTCTGCGGCGGAACTTAACGTTCGGCCAAAGCGCGATCGAACGCTTGGGCGAATTCAACCGAGCCTGGCGTTTTGACGGCGCTGTCCATGCGTCGGTCGAGTTCGGCCAAAAGCCCTTCACCCGTCAGGCCGATCACCATCTTGTTGACGTAATAAGCGCGACGGGCAAAGAAATTCGTCGTCGGCGCTTTGCGGCCGGCTGGCTGCATCATTTCAAGCCCGGTCGCTGGACCCGATAAATTCATCAACTCGATTTCTGCACCCGATAAGTTTGAGCGCCCGGCTTTGTCGGCTGTGTCTTTCAAGCCTTTGAGTTTGATCGCTTGCAGCATCGGCCCGATGTCGGCGTCGATGTTGAGGGCGTGGACGCCCATGCCCTCCGGAGTGTTGGCGTAGGCTTGCTGACGGCTCCACTCAAACGGGATCGACCGCACATTGGCGTACATACGTTTAACGCTGGCGATCTTGGCCTTGAGTTGCGCTGTGCGGGCGGCCGAGTTGTTCGGATTTCGCAGCAAGGTTTCGAGACGTGTGACAAAATCAGGAGCGGCCTTGTAAAGTTCATTGACCGAGTTGGCGTCGAGCAATTGGGCGTACCCCAGCGCGCTTGAAATCGGTCGACCGGTTTTGCGCAGCGGGTGAATGCCAGCTTGCATGTCGTAGGTGCCGATGCCGCCGGTCTCCAGCGCATAAACGCGAACCACTTGATCTTTCGACAAACCGAGACGCTGCGCTTCGAGCGCGTAACGACGCTTGAATTCTTTTTCGCTAACCCGCTCGGGCGTAAAATTATAGACGCGCTTCGCCATCGCGAGATAGTCGGCGACGCTGGCCATTTCTTTACGTGGCGTTGGATCAGCCTTGCTTTGAGCGACTAGAAATTGGTCGTACTTTTTTGCTAGCGCGGTGGTCAGCTTGGGCCCGCTATAGGTCGGCGGTAACCGCATGACGTAATCATCGCGCTCGAACGGCAGTTTTGCGGCGCGCTTCTTTTTGCGCGCACTGCGCTTATCGTCGACCTCGCCCCAATAGCTGTCCAGCGCGGCTTCGTGCGCGCGACGCGCCGACCGCCAGGCTTGAAATTCGCGAACTTCGGAGGCTGATAACGAGGTGAGAAAATCGGTTGTCGAAACAGCGAGTGCCGGTGTTGCGAACGCAGCCGCAGCGATACCCACCGTGAGGATGCCAAGCGTCGTGATGCAAGCCAAACCGGCTGCAAAACTGGCCACGCGGCCAGACGCAATGCCAACGGCCACGATAGCGGCGGCTGCACCACGCAGAGTGTGTCGTATCCGTTTCATCATGGCTCTACGGTGGCTTGAGACTTTGACCGTATAATGATTCAAAAACCCTAACGACCGTTAACAGGCGTCGTGGGCCGAAGCCATACCGACCCAGTGGCCTGAACGTGTAGCCAGAACGTGCGGCCTCTGCGTTTGGCCTGATCTTGTGGTCTAAGCATCAGCTGGCGCGCGATCCGTCTTTGGGTGGTCAGCCAGCGATTCCATGAACCTGGAGCATCCATGCCAACCAACGCGAAGCCAGGCGTTACCAAAACCGTCGCCGCAGCCGACATGAGCACGCCCGCCGCATTTGCAAAATTGGCGCGGGCAAAGTTGTACGCCGCGGCCGCTGATGCTGATGCCGACACCAACGCAATGCCACCCAGTGACTTCGACCTAAACCCAGTCGCTGGCGAACCCATCGCCGCGACCACCCTGCGGGCGGCGGCTGTGCTGGTGGCCATCGTGGCCCGCGATCCGTTGACGGTTTTGCTGACTGAGCGGCCGCCGCATCTGACAGCGCACGGCGGGCAGATCGCATTTCCCGGCGGCAAGATCGACGCGTCGGATGCATCGGCTTTGGCGGCAGCCTGCCGAGAGGCGAACGAAGAGATTGGATTGCCGACGGCGGCGATTGACGTCTTGGGATACCTCCCGCCCTACAGCACGGCGACCGGATATCGGATCACGCCGGTCGTTGCGATGGTAACGCCGCCGCTCGATTTGCGCGCCGACCCAGCCGAAGTGGCGGACATCTTCGAAGTGCCGCTGGCTTTTTTGATGTCGGATCAAAACCACCACATCGATAGCCGCACGTGGTTGGGTGAGCCGCGGCAATTTTATGCCATGCCCTACGAACAACGCTATATCTGGGGTGCAACGGCAGGGATCTTGAAATCCCTCCATCGGAGTTTGACCCACGAATGATCCGCATCGTTATCGAGAATGTTTTCTTGTTTCTGCTGCCGACGCTGCTGTACGTCACGTGGATTGCATTCCAGAAAAATAAATGGCCTGGGCTGTGGACCGTTTTGAAAGGCGCGCCCTTGATCAAGCTGTTCAGCACCGGAGCCATTTTAATGGTAACGACGCTTGCGCTGTTTTCATCGCGCGAAGGCAATAAGCCAGGCGACGCGTATCAGCCACCAATCTTCAAAGATGGCCGCATCGAACCCGGTCATCGCACTACACCACCCTAAGGCTCATCAGGCGATGACCAGACCGCTGCCACCAGAAATTCCTGTTCGCATCGCGGCGCCCTGGCTCACTGCGCCGTCTTTGCGCGCTGTGTTCAGTGCATTCGCATCGGCCGGCAGCGAGGTGCGCGTAGTCGGCGGCGCGGTCCGCAATGCGGTGCTCGGCATCGACGTCGCAGATATCGACCTTGCAACGCCGATGCTGCCCGACGATGTCATCGCACTGGCCCGCAAAAACGATTTTTCCGTTTACCCAACCGGGCTATCGCATGGCACGGTCACGGTGGTGGCGCACGGCGTCTCGTTTGAAATCACGACGCTGCGTCGTGACGTCGAAACCACCGGGCGCCATGCGGTCGTCGCGTTCACGTCTGACTGGGAGGCTGACGCGCAGCGACGCGACTTCACGATCAACGCCCTGTTTGCAACCGCCGACGGCACTATTATCGATTGCGTTGGCGGGCTCGACGATCTCGCCCACCGTCGCGTTCGTTTCATTGGCGATCCCTCGGCGCGCATTCGGGAGGATTATCTTCGCATCCTGCGGTTCTTTCGCTTTTTCGCTTGTTACGGCTGGGGCGACATTGACCCCGGCGGATTAAAAGCGGCGACGACGCTGAAATCTGGATTAAAGACGCTCTCGGCTGAACGGATTCGTTCGGAACTGTTGGCGCTGCTGCGCATCGAACGCGCCGGTGA
>JANMII010000131.1:0-4799 GCA_031375665.1 Hyphomicrobium sp. | reverse complement strand
ACCTGCTCGGGCGTGAGCGCCTCGCCAAGTTCCGGTCCGACCATTTCGCGACGAAAGCAAAACCGGCAGTAGACCGGACAAACGCTGGCGATTTTCAGAAGAACACGGTCGGGGTAGCGATGAACCAAGCCTGTAACAGGGCTCTTGATGTGATCGCCGATGGGATCGGCGCGTTCGTGAGGCTGTGTGATCAGTTCGCGGTCGTCGGGCAAAAATTGCCGTGCGATCGGATCGTTGATGTCACTGCGATCAATCAAGTTTGCGATCGTTGGTGTCAGTGCGATTGCGTAGCGGTCACCAACCCGCGCCGCACCATCACGCGCGCTTGGCGCAATCAGGCCCGCGTTGACGAGATCACCAGCCGAGCGGAGATGGGTCAGCACTGTGGTCACGCGGGATGCAACGTCTGCGGCGGCCAAATGTCCGTGTCGTGGTCGGGATGTTGAAACGAGACCAGCGACGCCAAGAACGGAGCGGCCACCGGATCCGCAGTGGTCGGTTGGGCTGGCAGCGCTGACAGGTGAGCAACGAACGGTAGCATCGACTCACTGCCCCATTGCGCGGTTGGCGTGATGTCTGACCGCACATCGAACGCGCCGATGGCGACCGCAACGCCATCGGGAGCTTGATACGTCAGAGGCGTGCCGCAATCGCTACAAAATCCGCGCGTGACGGCATTGGACGATTGGAAGTGTTTGGGCTGGCCCCGCGTCCAGATCAGTTCTGCGCCCCGGACGGAAACCAGCGGCGCGTAAAATGCGCCAAAAGCCTTCTGGCACATCCGGCAATGGCAGATCGAAGCATCGCCAAGCGGGCCGTCGACGCGGAAGCGAACGGCGCCACATTGGCAGCCGCCAGTTTGAGAGCCAGCGTGAGACCCAGCGTGAGATAGGGTGGACATACGTAAACTCCGGCGTGGCCCGCACGCGATCAGCGCTCGGGCGTTGTGCCTGGATGCTCGGACGGTGTCCAGATCACTTGGTCCACGCGGGTTGCGCCAGTTGCCAGCATGACCAGTCGATCGAAACCGAGCGCGCAGCCCGATGACGGCGGCATCGCTGCAAGCGCTGATAGAAAATCCTCGTCAATCGGATACCGCTCACCGTACAGCCGGTGCTTGTCGTCCATGGCGGCCGAAAACCGACGCCGCTGTTGGTCAGGATCGGTCAATTCGCCAAAGCCGTTCGCCAGTTCAACACCGCACACATAAAGCTCAAAGCGCTCGGCGAGATGCGGGTCGTCGGCGGTGGCGCGGGCAAGGGCTGCTTCGCTGAGCGGATAATCGTGCAGCACGGTCGCGCACTGAGCCCCGAGCTTCGGCTCAATCTTTTCTGTCAGCACGCGGCTGAAGATATCAGACCACGTATCATCTGACCCGAGCCTGATCCCTGCAGTTGTGGCGCGGGCGGCAAGCTGAGCGCGATTGGCGTCGGTCGGATTGGCGATGTCGGCAATAGCAAACGACGCGTAGCGCTGGAAAGCGGCATCGAGGGTCAGTGCATCAGGTTCCGCGCGTGGATCGCACGTGACATTGCGAAAAGACCAGAGGGCAGAGTGTGCGGCGTCCGCTGCAATCGTGAGAAGTGCGTGGCAATCGCTCCAGAGCTGACGATAGGGAGCGCCGACCCGATACCATTCAAGCATCGTGAACTCTCGGGCGTGAAGTGGGCCGTGCTCACGGTTTCGAAACACAGGGCCGAGCGCGAAAATTTTTTCCTCACCAGCCGCCAGCAACTTCTTCATCGCGAACTCGGGCGACGTGTGCAGGTAGAGATCACGCCGCACTAAGTCGGTTTCGATGGCCGTTGTTTTGAAGGCGTGGACATGGGTTTCGTTGCCGGGCGACACTTGCAAACACGCTGGCTCGACTTCTAAGAAACCTTCAGCGTGAAACCATGCGCGAATGCTGGCTGCGATCCGCGCCCTGGCGAGCAGCCGTGGTCGGCGGTCTTCGTGTCGCTGGCGGGACCACCAGGGTGATGGTGCGATCACTGGCTGCGCTTTGTAAATTTGAGCCGCGTGAATGGCGCAATGGCATGAACAAGGGTCGTCGCTGCCAGCGCGACAAACGACGGCGGTGTTCCCGGCCCATTCACGACCTGGCCGATCCGCTGGGTGACGGGCTCGATCCGGGGCCAGGCTGGCACTATTCGGTTCGGCCGCACTTGGCGGGCTCCACGGAAGCAGCTAAGAGGGGCTTTCGAACCCCTCAGGAACGTCGCATCTGCCCGCCGCCAATCGCGCGGCTGCAGCGTTTGAACAAAAGATTGGAGACACGGCGTGGTCAAGGTTATCGCAAGCTCGGTCCGCAAAGGCAACGTCCTGGATCTTGAAGGACGGCTTGCGGTTGTGATGTCGGCTGAGAACATCCATCCCGGCAAAGGCACGCCAGTGACGCACCTTGAATTGCGCCGCATTTCAGACGGCGTGAAATTGGTCGAGCGATACCGCACGACCGACCAGGTTGAGCGCGCCTACCTCGACGAACAAGACTATAATTATTTGTACGAAGACGATATGGGCTTCAATTTCATGCAGCCCGAAACGTTCGACCAAATCACGGTGCCGAAAGACGTGTTGGGCGATAGCGGTGTGTGGCTTCAGGAGGGCATGACCTGCCTGGTGTCATTGCATGACGGCAACCCGATCGCCGTTGAGTTGCCACAACGCGTGACGTTTGAAATCGTCGAAGCCGATCCGGTGGTCAAAGGTCAGACGGCATCGTCGTCATTCAAGCCAGCCAAGCTATCGAACGGTGCACGCGTGATGGTGCCGCCGCACGTTGCCGCTGGCACTCGCGTGGTCGTGATGACAGCGGACGGCTCATACGTTGAGCGCGCCAAGGATTGAGCCTCGTTTGGCGACGCGCTGAGTTTTCAGTGCGCTAACTTTCAGTAACTTCGGTTTCCAGTCACGCCGCTTGCATCTGTTGTTGAACGGCGGCTTCCGACGCCACTTCTTCCGCAACAACCCGAAACGACACGAGCTGGTGGGCGCCAAACGTCGCGATCATCGGGACGTCGGCTGCATCACGTCCACGAGCGATTACAATCCGCCCAACGCGCGGCGTGTTGTGGCGTGCATCGAAGGTGACCCACTCGTCGCCGATATAGGCCTCAAACCAGGCCGAAAAATCCATGGGGGCTGGATCGGCCGGAATGGCGATGTCACCCAGATAGCCATTGACGTAACGGGCCGGAATATTGAGACAGCGACAGAAGGTCATTGCCAAGTGAGCAAAGTCGCGGCAAACGCCAGTGCCTTCGTTATAGGCGCCGAGTGCCGTGCGGTTCGATCGCGCGTTCTGGTAGTTGAAGCGGATGTGCATGTTGACGAAATCGCACACCGCTTGAACCCGCGCAAAGCCGGGCTTGGTATTGCCGAACAATTGCCAGGCTAACGCTGATAACTCATCGGTCTCGCAATAGCGGCTGCCACCGAGGTAGGACAAACATTCGTCTGGCAATTCAGTGACTGGAACTTCTTCGGCGTGGAACGGTGTCAAATCACGCTGGCCGCTGTCTCGGACCACGCTTCGGTAGCTAAAATTTGTGACACCTGGCGGCGCGACGAAGCGCTCGATGGTGTTGCCGAAAATGTCGGTGCTGCGGTGAGGCGGCAGCTGACCAAGCGTAACGGGATCATCAAAAATGATATCGCGCTGACGGCTCGGGTGGACGGTCGCCATCAAGTGCACGGCCGTTGGAACAGCGACCGAAATCGAAATATCATAGCCAACATTGATCAACATGAGGTGCCCTGCAAAAAGTCCGAAGAACGCAGCTTGGATCTTTATATGGCGGTAAAACGCAGCGCTGTTGGCTAAAGTTCCGCCTGGAAATTGAACAGATTTGCACGGATTTGTGCTCAATGGAGCGGCAGAAACCCAAAACAAAAAAGCTGCCGGGATTTGCATCCGCAGCAGCTTTCAAAGCGTCGTTTTCAAGTGCTAGGCGGATGCCGCCCTAGCAGTTGCGATCAAATTTCTCGCAGGCCCAGTCGTTGCCGTTGTCGCAACGATAGCTCCACTTGCGGCACTGGCTGCGATAGCCGCCGCCGTAGTTGTCGCGACGCTCAACGTAGTAGCCGTCATCAGCGTGGGCGCGACGCGAGCCACCGATGGCGGCCGCTGCTGCAATGCCGAGAACAGCACCAGCGGCGAGCGCGGTGTTGCGACCCTTGCGTGCTTCAGCCGTCGTGCTCATGGCTGGCAAAACGAGCGCGGCGGCCATCAGAGCCGACAGCCCATAGGCGGTCAAAGATTTCATCGTATCGCTCCTCAAATGTCTGCCAACTCGCGGTGGCACCAGTGGTTAGCGTATGTATACCAACTTTCCAAAGGCCGGAAAAGGGCGATCACGTGGCGTTAACCTGGGACGTGGGTTTGTGGTCAATGAAGCCTGATCGCAAAAATTAACGTGGGCTGGCGGCACTAGGATCTTTGAAAATTAGGCGCTGATAGACCAAGCCAATGCCAATGAGTACGGCGCCAAGACACAGGAACGAAAGTGCCCGCCAGATGCCGCCGATGCCAGCTAAATCGAACAGTGTAATTTTAACAGCGGCCAGGATCACGAGGGCAGCCGACGCAGCGCGAGCCTCAAGTGACTCTCGCCACAGGCCGTAAGCCAGCAACGCGATCCCAAGCACGAGCCACGCCGCCGAGTAGGCCCAATGTTCGGCGTCGCCGGTTGGCCGCCAAAATCCGATGCTCGTGCCCTGGAAACTCTGCCGGACGGCGAGCGTGACAAACATGGTGATCAACACAACGCCAGCAATGCCTGCCGCGCGCACATACC
>JANMII010000067.1:0-2067 GCA_031375665.1 Hyphomicrobium sp. | reverse complement strand
GCGCCAACCTGAGCGGCAATCTTTTCGACCTCCCTGCAGGACCCGTTGGCTTTGCGGTCGGATATGAACATCGCTACCAAAAAGGCAGCTTCGATCCCGATCCTATCACGGCAGCCGGGCTCAGCTCGGACATCCCGGCGCTCCCGGCACGCGGCAGTTACAATTCCGATGAAGTATACGGCGAGGTGCGCGTGCCTCTCCTGAAGGATACGCCATTCTTCTACTCGCTCGAAATCGATGGCGCCGTCCGTCATTCGAACTTTTCGCGAAGCGGCAGCAGTACAACCTACACCGGGAGCGGCTCGTGGAAACCGGTGCAAGACCTGCTGTTCCGCGCATCCTATGCCAAGGGTTTCCGCGCGCCTGCGATCGGTGAGCTGTTCGGCGCGGCGTCCCGCGCAGACGCCCCAATAGATGATCCGTGCACCAACGTCCCGGGATCACCCTGGGCGCTGAATACCGGGAATGTGCGGGCAAATTGTACGGCGAACGGCGTCCCGGCAAGCGGCTCCTATCAGGAGCCGAATGGCGGACAGCTAAGTGTTCTGACCGGCGGCAATCAGAATTTGAAGCCGGAAAAATCGCGGACATGGCTGTTTGGCGCGGTTTATTCGCCACAATGGGCACGAAGCGGTGGCTTTGCCAGTCAGCTGAGCCTCGAAGTCAATTACTATGACATCAGCGTCAACAACGCGATCGCCCCCGTCGATGCACAGCTCACCCTCAATCGCTGCGCGTTCGCTGCCGATCCGCTGAGCTGCGGTTCGATCACGCGAACACCGGCGGGATTGATCTCGCGCATCGGCGCGCAATTGCAGAATATTGGAGGTATCCGCACACGCGGTATCGACGTGACCGCAAATTATCGCACGCCAGAGACTGGAGCGGGTCGCTTTGGCCTTCAGGTCAACGGAAACTTTCTGATGAAGTATAGCGAGACTTTTCCGGCTGCGGTTGGCTTTACGACGACGACATATCTGGGTTTGACGCGCGGATTTCCTGACCAGTCCTATCCTCGTTTCAAAGGCAATGGCACACTTGATTGGGCATTAAGTGCTTTTACAGCATCGTTCACCGGTCGCTACATCGACGCCGTTCGCGAAGCTGATGGGAAGAAGCTTAACAGCCGATTCTATGGCGACGTCCAAGTCGGTTATGCATTCTTCGACAAGCGGATGGCACTGACAGTCGGCGTCAACAATGTGTTCAATCAGGACCCGCCGGCCTGCTTCAGCTGCACTGGCCCCAACTACGACCCAACGACCTATGACGTGCCAGGGCAGTTCGGATATGTGCGCCTGTCCTACAAAATGTAGGGTGGCCGACACGGTCGATTTCCGCTGGAGATGGCTTTGCGGTTGTTGAAGGCCTACCGTGCGAAGGTTAAAATTGCCGTCACCCCGGTGTTGTCACTGGGCTTGGCGAACTTTTCAAGCTCACCGTTTTTTGCAGATGGCCTCGTTAGTCGAGTCGACGCCAAAGAAATGCCAAACCTCGCCTCGAGGCGGGATCATGCTGGACGGGATGTTGGATGCCGGAAGGCGCGAGCCCGCCATTTACATGGCCGCCTCAACTAAAAATCGGTCGCCGATGCTAATCTGAATGGACGGCCGCTGTCGAGGATTGTCAGGCCATCCTTGAACGGCAGTGCTGTTTGGCGATTACAGAACGCCAGCTTTTGGTGATTTTTGCTCGAAACTGCCGATGTCGCACACTGCGAACCGCATTCACTCCATGGCTTCAATACGAGACAGCTCGGCCAAAGCCGCTACAACTTTTCCCAGTTTCGCTTTTTGATGAGGATAGGCTGCAAAGACATCAATCGTTGGTAAGTTGGCACTCGGCAGCAGCCTGACCAATCGTCCTGCCGCCACATCATCCTCAATCAGGTAAGATGGCAGCGCGGCTATCCCGGCCCGATTCATCGTTAGCTGTGCAATGGCTGCCATGTCGCTCACGACAAATCGTGGCTTGATGGCGATTTCAACCGGCCGCCCTTTCCTCTCGTACGGCCAAGTGGTGCGCGGAGCATAGACTTGCTGAATGATGCACGCATGGCTCGCCAGA